>DYGV01000021.1:0-23386 GCA_020724505.1 Anaerolinea thermophila | reverse complement strand
CGGGAACGAGAAGCCGCAAGATGCGCAAGTGACCATCACGCGGCGGGTGAATGTCCCTTATTTTGCTGACCGCGTGCGCAATGTCGCTTCGGCTATTTTTTGGTTTGGGCGCGTGACACCCAGTGAAAATTACGTTGATGTGCGCCTGGGTTACACTGCCACAACCCTTGTTGTGCGACTTCATGTCATTGATCGCCTGGTCTGGCAGGATCACACCCCAACCCGCGCCGAACTGACCCTTTATGACGCCGCCAGCCTGTATTTGAGCTTGGACGGCAACACCGGCTCCGCGCCGGATGCGCACGATTACCATTTTATAGCGCAATCTGGAGTATCCGCAGGCGACCCCGCATTCCAGGCCGCGTATCAGGGGGAGAACGCGGTCTGGAGCCCGGCGGATATTCTTTTCACTGCTAACAGCGGGTGGCGCGGCAACGCCCCGAATGATATGATCGAAGATCGCGGCTGGACGCTTGAGTTCAATATACCTTTCAGCAGTCTGGGATTAAGCGCTGCTCCACCCGATGGTACAACATGGGGCCTGGCAGTAACGCTGTATGATCGCGATGACGCTGCCGGTGCGCCCATTGCGGCAAAATCCTGGCCAGAGGAAATGTCTGCTGCGCAGCCTTCCACCTGGGGGCAACTAGTTTTTGGCTTGCCTACTTACACCCCGCCAAACGTCCCATCTTCTGGTTCAATCACAATCCGGCAGGGGTTAAACGGCGCCGTCGTTCCAGATGCCGGCGTGGGAGGCGACATCGGGCGACTATGTCCCGGCGATTCATATTACATCTGGAACTTGTGGGGAAACGCCAACTTCGCTGGCGGGCCGGGCGTCAACATCCAAAACCAGGGAGACATCGCCGATTGGCCATGTTTTTCAAAATACTACGTTACTTTTCCACTCAATCAGTTACCACCCAACAAAGCCATCCTCTCCGCCACGCTGACTCTGCATCATTGGGGCGGCTCAGACCCCAATCGGGCATATCGCTCTTTGGTACAGGTCTTCACTGTTGCAGAAGATTGGCAGGAAGCAACAATCACCTGGAACAACGCTCCGTTAGCCGTGGAGAATGTAAGCCGCGCCTGGGTAGATGTGGTGGCAAGCTGCAACTGGCCTTGCGTTCCGCGCACCTGGGATGTCAGCCTGGCAGTCGCCCAGGCTTATGCGACAGGGTCACCACTGCGTCTGGCGCTCTATGAAGCCGATGAAGCTTACCATAGCGGCAAATACTTCACCACCTCTGATGAGGGCAATTGGAATGCAATCGGGCGGCCAACTTTGACAATCGTTTGGGGTGAAGCACCAGGCGCGTTGCGAAAAACCGTCTGGCCGATTGTCGCGAGCCAGGGAGAAATGGCGACATTTACGCTTAGCTTCAACGGCATAGGACAAAATCTGACACTCATAGATGCTCTCCCTGCTGGTCTGGGCGCGCCCATTGGCCTAAACGCAAGCTCAGGTCAGGCGCAGTATAACCCTGCCACGCGCGTTATCACTTGGACCGGTTCACCTGCCAGCGGTCAGACGGTAACACTAACTTATAGCGTGCCGGTGCAGGTCAGCGGGCGACAAACGCTCATCAACCAGGCGCAGCTTCAGTTGCCAAATGGCTCATCCACTGCCCAAGCGACCATCATCGTGGATGGTGCGCTGCTCTTTCTACCGCTGACGCGCCGGTAATCCAGCGAAACTAATTGCATCATCAAGCGCACTAAAGTTATAATACCCTCATGGCAATTCAATACCGTCTTGCTGGTTTAGTCTGCGGTGTCTATCTGAGCTTACAGGCAGAGTCGTTGATCAGTACACCGCAAGCGCTGGTGCATGCCACTCTTGCCGGCTTCGATGGCGACAAGCACGCGGGCGTGACGCGCCTGTCCGACGGGCGTACACCCAAATACCCTCGCGGCGTCTCCATTCGCAACGACCGACAGGTTTCGCTAATGTCTGTAGAAGAGTTAGAGCAGATCGCTCAGGCTTTGGCGTTGCCCAAAATTCAAGCAGAATGGTTAGGGGCAAATATGCTCTTACGCGGCATCCCCAACCTGAGTTGCCTGCCGCCCAGTACGCGGCTATACTTTTCCGGCGGCGCCTCGTTAGTGGTCACCAGCGAAAACCGACCTTGCATTCATCCTGGGCGGGTGATCGCAGCTCAGTATGATGGGCAAGGAATAGTGCGCCAATCGTTGGCGGAGGAATTCGTTCGCGCAGCTCAAGGCCGTCGCGGTCTGGTCGCCTGCGTCGAACGCCCGGGGGTGATCCGCGCTGGAGAAACCGTAGAAGTAGAAGTTCCCGATTTGAAAGTGTATTCGCCGGTATGAAAATCGCCGGCGTTTCTGATAGCGCAGCAAACGCGGAAAGCTTGCCCTTGCATTATGTTGCAAAAACGTGGTGGCCATTGGCTGCAAGCTGGCTGCTGATGGCGCTTGAGATGCCGGCGCTCAGCGCCGTCATTGCCCGCCTGCCAGATGCAGAGATCCACCTGGCTGCGTATGGCGGCGTGGTTTTCCAACTGGCTTTAATCATCGAATCGCCCATCATCATGCTGCTGGCCGCCTCGACCGCATTGAGCAAAGAATGGGCGTCTTACCGCCGCCTGTATCGTTTTATGATGACCGCCGGGGCGTTGCTCACCGCTTTGCACTTGCTGATCACGCTGACGCCGCTTTATTCCCTGGTGGTGGAGGGATTGATCGGCGCCCCAAAAGAAATTATTGCCCCTGCCCGCCTGGGACTGCTCGTCATGACGCCCTGGACCTGGTCCATAGCCTATCGGCGCTTCAACCAGGGCGTGTTGATTCGTTTTGGTCACTCGCAGACGGTAGGCGTCGGCACGCTGGTGCGATTGAGCGCCAACCTTGTAGTACTATGGATAGGATACAATTTGGGGCAAGCTTTAGGAGCGCAACGCGTGCCGGGCATCCTGGTTGGAACCGCCGCGGTCGCCGCCGGGGTGATGAGCGAAGCGATGTATGTCGGATGGGTTGTACGGCCGATTCTACGTCATGAAGTGCGTCTGGCACCGACCGCCGAACCAGCGCTAACTTGGCGGGCTTTTTTTGCCTTCTATATCCCCTTAGTGATGACCTCGTTGCTCACCCTAATTGCCAACCCCATTGGCAGCGCCGCATTGAGCCGTATGCCAGAGAGCCTGGCATCGCTGGCGACCTGGCCGGTAGTCACCGGTTTGATCTTTATGCTGCGGAGCATGGGAGTTGCCTATAATGAAGTGGTGGTAGCGCTGCTGGATCAACGCGGCGCGTATCGTAGCCTGAAACGCTTTGCCGAGCTGCTCTCTGCTCTTACGACGGGATTGCTATTCTTAGTAGCCGCCACGCCCTTATCTGCGCTCTGGTTTGAACGAGTCTCTGCCTTGCCGCCGTTCCTGGCGCACTTAGCGCGCTCTGGGTTATGGCTGGCGTTGCCTTTGCCAGCGCTCAGTGTGCTGCAAAGCTGGTATCAAGGTGCATTATTATACGGACGACGCACCCGTGGCGTCAGCGAATCGGTGGTGGTTTATTTGCTGGTCGTTGCTGCATTACTGATCGCCGGCGCAACCTGGGGAGGTGCAATTGGGTTATATGTTGGACTGGCAGCAATGTCGGCAAGTATGGCTGCTCAAACTGCTTGGCTGGCCTGGCGCGCTGCGCCGGTGTTGGCCGAAATTCGCCGACGGGATGACTGAACTATTGCGCGCGCCGCGGTTTTTTGCTGTAAATTCCACAACTTGGCTTGAGACGATATATTGGGTAAAATCAGTCCATGAACGGGCGGTTGGCTGGAAGTCCGTCATAATATCTCTTTTCCCAGGTGGAGCGTCTCATGGTAGAAAAACAAGCAGATTGGTGGGAAGTAGCGCGCATTCTGTTGCTTTCGCGACGGCTGGATCAACTGGAAGAAGAGCAACTCGTCCCTCAAGGGAAGATCAAATATCAATTTTCCGCCGGTGGGCATGAACTGGCTCAGGCGTTGCTGGCGCAGAAGTTAGATCATCCCCACGACGCGGCGACGGTCTATTATCGCTCGCGGCCATTGATGCTGGCGTGTGGGCTAAGTGTAACCGAAGCGCTTGCAGCCGGTATGGCAAAGACGGGCAGCCCCAGCCAGGGGCGAGATGTGGGTGTGGTATTTAATCTGCCGCGCCGACACGGACCAACCATCCTGCCCGCCTCCGGCGACGTAGGGGCGCAATATACACCTGCTGCTGGCTGGGCGCAGGCAATTTGTTACAGAGAGCGCGTGCTGGGCGAATCCGACTGGCATGGCGCTTTGGCGATAGCTTGTGGGGGCGAAGGCAGCACTGCTGCCAACGGTTTCTGGGCGGCGCTCAATCTGGCAACCACCGAGAATATCCCTCTGCTATTTTTCATCGAAAACAACGCCTATGGCATTTCGGTGCCGGTAGAATGCCAGACTCCAGGAGGTAACCTGGCGGCTAACCTGGCATCGTTCAAGAATCTGTTAACCCTGGATGGCGACGGGACTGATCCGCTTGACGCCTGGGATGCTATTACCCAGGCAGTCGCTCATGTACGCGGCGGCAACGGACCTTGCCTGTTGCACTTGCGCGTGGTGCGTTTGGGCGGCCATACCTTCATTGACGACCAGTCTTACAAGCCAGAGGAATTGCGCCGCGCCGAAGCCGAGCGCGATCCGTTGCGTCGCCTGCAAGAATTTTTACGTCAGCACGATGACCCGCGTGGAGAGCGTTGGGCAGCTCTCGAAGCTCAGGTACAGGCAGAGTTGCAGGCGGCCCTACAAGAAGCCGAAGCCCTGCCTGACCCTCATCCAGCAGAAATGGCGCGTTCCCTGTTCTTTGAGGGCATTACACCGCGCCAGGGCGGGCTGCGCTCGGAGGGAGCGTTGCTTCCCTTGGGAGGTACACAACCCCAAACCAGCGGCCCGCGCATCAACTTCGTGGATGCCGTGCGACGTACGTTAGAGACGGAGATGCGTCTCAACCCACGCATATTGATCTTCGGTGAGGATGTGGGGGTAAAGGGGGGTGTGCACGGTGCAACGCTGGACATGCAGGCGCATTTCGGTCCCGACCGCGTTTTCGATACATCGCTTTCTGAAGAAGGTATCATCGGTCGAGCAGTCGGCATGGCGCTTGCTGGACTACTGCCAGTACCGGAAATCCAGTTCCGCAAATACGCCGACCCCGCCCACGAGCAGATCAGTGACCTGGGCACGCTACGCTGGCGCACGGCTAATAACTTTGCCGCCCCAGTGGTGGTGCGCATACCGGTCGGCTTTAGTAAAAAGACCGGCGACCCCTGGCACAGTGTGAGCGGCGAGGCGGTATATGCCCATACTCTGGGCTGGCGCATCGCTTACCCCAGCAATGCCGAGGACGCCGTCGGCTTGTTGCGCTCCGCTCTGCGCGGCGATGATCCAACTTTTTTCTTCGAGCATCGTGCATTATTGGACACGCCTGAAGGTCGCCGCCCCTACCCTGGCGACGATTATTGCCTGCCCTTTGGGCGCGCTGCTCGCTTGCTGGAAGGTGATGAATTGGCAGTAATCACCTGGGGGGCGATGACGCCGCGCTGTATGGATGCGGCTAAAGCCTTCCCTGGCCGCGTGACACTGCTCGACCTGCGCACCATCCTACCCTGGGATCAGGAAGCAGTTTTGGATGCTGCCCGGCGCACCGGTAAGGTCTTGATTGTGCATGAGGACACGCTAACCGCAGGCTTTGGCGGCGAGATTGCAGCGCAGATCGCCAGCCAGGCGTTCACCGATCTGGATGCGCCGGTAGAGCGCCTGGCAACGCCGGACATTCCAATCCCTTATAACATTGGGTTAATGGAAGCTGCTTTACCCAGTGTAGAGCGTATTCGCCGGAAGATGGAAGAATTGCTGGCCTTTTAACACCTTATCAGCAAAAAATATGGGGTAAGGAGAAATTTTTAACATTTCTCCTACATACTTCTGATTCTCATCTAACGCGCATTTTATAGAATATAGCATGAGCAAAGAGACTTTCTTCACGAAAGTTCTCACCCAGTACCCGGAAGGCCTGCCGGGCATCTATGCGCAGCAAAGTTGACATACGGAGACCTTCCGGGCGCTGGTTCAAAGATAGTCTTAGCGGATGAAAAAATCGAACTGCTGAGAACGAGGAGGTGCGTCTATGGATAATCTGGTTGTCTATCGTCCATTCAACGACATCTGGAATACACGCAGCCTGATCGAACGCGTGTTTGACGAGGCGTTTTCCACCTTCAATGATCCATTTTTTACCGATGTAAACCTGACCCGATGGACTGCGCCATTCTGGTCGCAATGGAGCTGGCCGGCCTTCCCGGGCGATAACCTGCCCCTTGATTTGTATGAGACCGACAAAGAATTGGTGGCTGAAATCCCCTTGCCGGGCGTCCGCCCAGAAGATATTCAAGTGGAGGAACGAGATGGCGTGCTGACCATTCGGGCAGAGAGCAAGGCAGAGCAGGAACGCACTTCAGGCGCTTGGCGGTTACAGGAGCGGCGCTACGGAGCGTGGCAACGCAGCGTGCGTCTGCCCAGCGCAGTGCGCAGCGAGAAAGCAAAAGCCGAGCTAAAGGACGGTATTTTGAGAGTGATTCTGCCAAAGGTTGCAGCGGGCAGTCCACTTAAACGTATTCCGGTTAACATTCCGAAAATCAAGTTGCCTTCCATTGGCAAGAAAGAAAAACGCATTCGGGTTAAGGCTTAATCTCTAAGTTCACTTCTCCCTTCCCCCTTCGGTGAACTGGGCAATGGCGGGCGGTGTTTGCCGCCCACCATTGCTTTTCTAGTATGCAGACCTTTGTTCTTCCATTGCCTAAATTAGTCTCAGCGCAGAGGCCATACCCACGGCAACAGACCCAAGATCAGAATAGATAAAATCAACGCTAGCGGCGCGCCGACGCGTGTATAATCACGAAATGTATAACCACCTGGGCCCATCACCAAGATATTTACCGGATGACCCAATGGCGTGATAAATGCCATCGAAGCCCCTAAAGCGACCGCCATACCCAACGCCTGAGGGTTCAGCCCCATCTGTTGCGCAGCAGCTAATGCAATTGGCGCAATCATTGCTGCCGTCGCCGCGCCGTTGAGCACCTGCACCAACAACGTTGTAGTCAAAAACATACCCATCAGAACTGCCATGGCGCCATAGGGTTCTAATACACGCAACATCTCTTCTGCCAGCGATGCGGCAGCGCCAGATTGAATCATCGCTGTCCCGATGGGCAGCATTCCCGCTACCAGAAATATACTGCGCCAATCCACCGTTTGATAAGCCTGATCCATGCTTAGCACGCCACTCACCACCATGCCCAGTGCCCCTAGCAAGAACCATTCTGCCGTTTGGTTCGGAAAAGCGATTGCCATTATTAACGCAGCCAGCGCCAGCCCCAGTCCAATCCAAAATTTACCCGCCGCAACCCGCGTGCGGTGATGATTGAATAACAACAACAGCTCCGGCTCGCTTTGCAACAAAGCCAGATTTTGCGGACTGGCCTGCAGCAGCAACGCATCCCCGAACTGGAGCGGCAACTCCCATAGACGGGTACGTATGGAGCGACCGCCGCGCCAGATTGCCAATACATTTACTCCGTATTTTTCGCGAAAATGAACCTGACGCAATGTCTGACCAATCCAATGAGAACGCGGCGTCAACGCTGCCTCCACCAATTGCACCCCACCTCGCTCCAGATCCGCCTCCCCCCAATCAGCCGGCTGCATAATTTGCAACAGCGGCGCCAGCGCCTGCGGCGACAGATCATCTGGGCGACCTTCCAGTAGGAGTTGGTCGCCTTCCTCCAAACGAGTGGTTGGACCCATTGGGCTGAGTATTCGCCCGTTGCGCCGCAGTGCGATAACGTTCAAATTATAGCCCTCACGCAACCCGCTTTGTTGCAAAGACTGTCCAATCAGGGGTGAACCTTGAGGTACACGTCCGGCGATCAGACGCTCACCCAAGCGGTAGATTTCGAACAAATCCGCGGGCGGTTGCTCCTGCGCCATACGTTGTGCTGGCGATTGTTCCGGCAACCATCGCCGACCCACCAACGATAGATACACTGTTCCCACCAGCACAATAGGAATGCCGAGCCGCCCGAAATCCAATAGTCCGAAGCCAGGGTAACCGTGCTCCACCAAGGCGCTGCTTACCACAATATTACTGCTGGTCAGCAAAGTAGCCATGCCACCCATAATAGTGCCAAATGCCAATGGCATCATCAATTTAGAGTGGCTTACATTTGCTTTGCGCGCAGCAGCAGAGATAGCTGGCAACAGCACCGCCGCGGCTGCAATATTATTCATGAAGAGGGAGAGGCTCGCCCCCGCCAAGGCTGTAACGACAATCATCCAAAACTCGCTG
Organism: Anaerolinea thermophila; assembly: GCA_020724505.1. Lineage (GTDB taxonomy): Bacteria > Chloroflexota > Anaerolineae > Anaerolineales > UBA4823 > RBG-16-57-11. The sequence continues at coordinate 15,017 of DYGV01000021.1, read as the reverse complement.
CCGCCTCCTAGATGGAGTACAAACTCACCTATGCGCTCAGCAACGCCGGCGGCCCGCAACCCCTCAGCAAGGATAAACACCGCCAGGATGGTGATCACCGCTGGACGGCTCAATCCAGCAAATACATCTTGCGGGGTTAGCACACCGGTCAAGCCCAGGGCAAGCGCTGCCAGCAGGGCAACCACATCTGGCCGCGGCTTTCCCAATAATAGCGCCAATATGGTGATGGATAGGATTACGAAAGTGATGGTTTGAGGCGTCATGCAGCTATGTTTGCAGAATCGAGCAAATTCAGGCGATTTATTGTACCAAACTCTTGTGAGATGGATTACAATTCTATACAGTGCATTGGCAAAAAGCGCATTGGCGACTTACTCGCTATCTTGGATTAGGAGATTCGCTCACCGACTCGGGATGGGCGCGCCTGGGAAGCGAAGCATGGACACCCAAGCCAACAAAGAGATGCTCCAAACGCTGGCTGCGCTGATCCACCGCAGAAACGAGTTGGAAAAAGAGATCAGCGCCGTCATCCAACGCCCGGTAACGCTGAACTACTTGGGCGAGTATATTGCCACGCGCATCTTTCCTATCCGAGTGATTAAAAACGCTGCCCATCCGGCAATTGACGGATATTTTTACGAGGGTCCACTGGCATCCTGCTCGGTGAATATCAAGTGGTACGCCATGCGCGAAGGAACGCTGGATATTACCCCTGGATTTCTGCCAGATTACTATCTGATCCTGGCCGGTCCGCTGCCCAGCGCAACTGCGCAGCTTGGATTACGCTCGCGCCCCTGGTTGATCGCTTCAGCGCATTTATTTGATGCTTGCGCTCTAGTGGATGACTTAGAAGAGCGCGGCGTAAGAGTGGGTCCGGCCAGCAGCGTGCGCCGCGAGCTTTGGGACGCGGCGGAGATCTACCCACGCCCCAACAACCCTCTCTATTTGCTCAACAACGAGCAACGCAACCTTCTTGAGTTATTCAGATAACCTTAAGCTCCCCCTGTTCGAGTTTTCTCTACTGGAGGTGAACGCATGACCCCATCGCGCTTTCTTCGTTTTCCCGCCGGCTTCACCTGGGGTGCAACCACTTCAGCCTATCAGATTGAAGGCGCCTGGAACGAGGATGGCAAAGGTCTTTCGATCTGGGATGCATTTGTGCGCCAGCCCGGACGCATCGAGCGCGGCGAAACCGGCAATGTGGCTGCTGATCATTATCACCGCTGGCAGCAAGACCTGGCGCTAATGCATGAACTTGGCTTGCAGGCGTATTGTTTCTCCATCGCCTGGACGCGCGTTCAGCCAGATGGGTACGGTAAAGTAAATCCCGCTGGGCTGGATTTTTATCAACGGTTAGTAGATGGCTTGTTGGAGCTTGGCATTCAACCCTGGTTAATGCTCTATCATTGGGATTTACCCCTGGCGCTGCAAGAGCGCGGCGGTTGGGCGGAGCGCGATACCGCCTTCCGCTTTGCCGACTATGCGCAAATCGTCGCCAGGCATCTGGGCGACCGCGTTCGTTATTGGGTGACGCACAACGAGCCGGCAGTGATCGCTTTCTTAGGTCATTTCACCGGCGAGCATGCGCCTGGAATCCAGGATCCGGTGATTGCCCTGCGCGCCGCCCACCACGTGCTTCTCTCACATGGCTATGGCGTTCAGGCACTGCGCGCCATCCTGCCCGCCAGCGCTCAATTGGGCATCATTCTCAACTTATACCCGGTTTATCCGGCTAGCGATTCGCTGGAAGACCAGCAAGCGGCGCAACTCTATGACGCGGTGCAGAACCGACTATTCCTCGATGCCTTGTTACGCGGTCAATATCCAGCAGATCTGTTGCATCATTTCACCGGGCTGTTCCCTGAAGCGCACGAGGGCGATCTGGAGACTATTTCAGAACCCATGGATTTTCTGGGGATTAATTACTACACCCGCGCCGTGGTGCGTTACGCACAAAATTCATTGCCCCTGCAAGCGGAACTGGTTTACCCAGAAGGCAATGAGTATTCACAGATGTGGGAGATCTATCCGCAAGGGCTTTATGACTTGCTGATCCGCCTCCATGTGGACTATCGCGACGCCCCTCTCTGTCCAGTGGATTGGTATATCACGGAAAACGGCGTCCCTGTTCCCGATGGGGTGGACTTCGATGGTCGGGTGCGCGACGAAAGACGCATTCGCTTCTTACGACGCCATCTAAGGGCTTTACATCGCGCCATACAGGCCGGCGTCCCCATCCGCGGCTACTTCCATTGGTCGTTATTGGATAATTTCGAATGGGCTTATGGTTACCGGATGCGTTTTGGTCTGATCTATGTGGATTGGGAGACCCAGCAGCGTATCATCAAAGACAGTGGGCGTTTTTACGCCGAAGTAATCCGCCGAAATGCATTGGAGATAGCCGAATGACAACCCTAGTGGGATAAAATCTGCGACAAAAACAACTTGGTGCGATCTTCCTGCGGGTGATTGAAAATCTGGTCGGGCGTCCCACTCTCCACGATCAACCCCTGGTCGAAGAACACCATGCGGTTTGCCACAGCGCGAGCAAAACCCATTTCGTGGCTCACCACCAACATGGTCATGCCTGATTCAGCCAGGCTGACCATCACGTCCAACACCTCTTTGATCATCTCTGGGTCAAGCGCTGAGGTGGGTTCGTCAAAGAGCATAATTTTAGGTTGCATAGCCAGGGCGCGGGCAATCGCAACTCGCTGTTGTTGTCCGCCGGAAAGCTGCCCGGGGTACTTCTGCGCCTGTTCGGGAATGCCGACTCGCTCCAATAATTGCATGGCGATCTCCTCGGCTTTTTCGCGCGGCCACTTGCGTACGCGGATGGGTGCCAGGGTGATATTGTCCATCACGGTCATATGCGGAAACAGGTTAAACTGTTGAAAAACCATGCCGGTTTCCATGCGAACCTGCTCTATGTTCCGCACATCACGCGTCAACTCAATCCCATCCACAATAATTGTGCCTTGCTGATGCTCCTCCAGACGGTTCAGTGTGCGGATAAAGGTAGACTTGCCCGAACCGGAAGGGCCGAAAATAACAACCACTTCTCCCTTATACACCTCCATTGTAATACCGCGCAAAGCGTGAAAACGACCGAACCACTTATGAACATCACGGGCGATAATAATGGGTTCTGTATTGCTGGCTTCTCGGCTCATGACAATCTCCTTCATCTGGCGCGTGGCTACCTTCCTCCATGCAGGTCCAGTAGCCTATAAAAGTTCCCCAATTGTAGCATTTTCTGCGCAAATTATGGGATTGAATTGAGCGTTTTTGACGTCTCGTTGCAGACATCAACCACGGGCAAAATCCGCAAAAGATGCCTCACATAATTCAACCAGGGCTTTTACCGGCAGGCGAATATCCAAGCCACGCTGCCCCCCAGAAATATAGATTTCGTCGAACAAAAGCGCAGCTTCGTCTATGATTACCTGAAAGCCGCGGTTGATCAATGCCAGTGGGGAGATACCACCAGCCTGAAGACCGGTAAGTCGTTCAGCCTCTTTTTGTGTAGGGATAACCAGTTTCTTCTCGCCCAGGGCGGCAGCCAACGCTTTGAGATCCACCTCCAGCGTGCCTGGGGTCAGCGCCAGGATTGGTTTCCCCTTCTCTGGACGCGTCACCACGATGGTTTTGAATACTTGGTCGGCGGGGACTCCCATGTATGCTGCGGCTTCCACTGCGCCTAGTTTTTCAGCGGGTAATTCAAACGCCTGATAAGGCACGCGATGGGCGTCCAATAAGCGGGTCACATTGTTGCGAATCGCCGACATAATGTTTTCTCCTGGGAGTTGCTATTGCTTTTTTTCTAATGGCAACGTAAGCGTAAATTCTGCTCCCCCTTGCGGATGATTTCTTGCGGTCAACGTGCCCTTATGCGCCTCAGCCAACTGGCGAGCGATTGCCAGCCCCAAGCCAGAACCGCCCTCCGCCCGACTGCGGGCGCGATCCACGCGGTAAAAACGTTCAAACACCCGATCCAGCGCTTCCGGTGGGATGCCTGGACCGCTATCGAGTACGCTCACCATTGCGTGACCGTGCGACGCTTGAGCTTGCACAGTAATCTCTCCACCATCTGGCGTGTAACGCAGGGCGTTGGAGAGCAAATTGGTCAGAATCTGCTCAATACGCAAAGCATCCACCTGAGCAACCAGCGCATCCAGACCGGAATGCTCAAAGCGTAGGGAGATGCGTCGTGGATCAGCCTGAGGGTGGAAACGCTCCACCAGGCGACCGATCAAAGCAATCAAATCCGTGGGGGCAAGCTCCAGCTTGAGTTGCCCGGAATCCGCCAGCGCCAATGTGCGCAGATCATCCACCAGGCAGGTAAGCGCCAAGTTTTGCTCCAATATCGGTTGCAAGTTTTCCGCGCTTAGGGGATAGATGCCATCTTGCAGGGCCTCCAGGTGGGCGCGCTGGACAGCCAGCGGAGTGCGCAGCTCATGAGCAATATCCGCGGTCAGGGCACGGCGGCTGCTCTCAGCCTGCTGTAAAGTAGCAGCCATGCGGTTAAAAGTCCGCGCCAGTTCGGCCAGCTCATCATTGCCGCGCGCCTGGACTCGCTGAGAGAGGTCGCCCTCGCCCAGTCGCCGAGCAGCACGAGTAAGCTCACGCACCGGGCGCATCAGGCTGTAAGCCAACAATAATGCCAATAACAACGAGAGACCGCCAGCGATCAGCCCTGCGGTAAGCGCAGCACGCGTCAATCGTCCAAGCAGGAAGGCCTCATCCGCCTGGGTGAAAGCCATGCCTCCCGTCGCCAGCAAATAACCCACCGTGCGACCACCTACTTTCAAAGGTATGGCGGCTCTTATTTCCGCACGACTCAGAGAGCCGACGGGCGTCTCTTGTTGAGAATCGTACACCAGCCGTCCATCGGCGTCCGCCAACCGCAACGACTGGTTCATCATCATGCCATGACCCATACCACCCATGCCCGCGCCATACCCGCGTTGGGCGCGACGACCAGGCGGCTCGAGTAAACTCTCCACGCCTTGCCAGGTACCGTTCTGGCGATAGTAATCCTGCAAAGCGCTTGCCAGTTCCTGTACATTTACCATACCGCCGGGGAACATGAAAGAGCGCACCTCGCTGGCTGCCCCTTGCCGCGCCAGCACAACCACACTGACAACCGCAGTCAACGCCACCAGAGTAAAAGATAAGATCAGACGCAATCGCACGGGATGCTCAACTTTCGCAACGCGGCTTGCCTATGAACGAGCAAAGCGGTACCCCACGCCAAAAACAGTCTCGATATATTGTGGGTTGCGCGGGTCGCTTTCCAGCTTGGCGCGCAGGTTTTTGATGTGTGCATCAATGGTGCGCTCATAACCTTCGTAAGCTGTTCCCTGGCTGGCTTCCAACAATTGCAAGCGGGTAAAAGCGCTGCCGGGTTGAGCAGCCAACGTAGCCAGCAAATTAAATTCGGTAGGTGTCAATTCCACCGGCTCGCCATTTCGATGCACCGTGTGCCCATCCAGGTCAATTTCTAGATCGGCAACTCGCAATAGATGCGGTGGTTCAGTAGCGGCCTCAACGCGGCGCAATAAGGCGCGCGCCCGCGCCACAACCACGCGTGGCGAAAACGGCTTGGTAATGTAATCATCTGCGCCCAGCTCCAAACCAATGAGCTGATCAGCCTCCTCCACACGAGCGGTAAGCATAATAATTGGCGTGTTAGACTTGCGGCGGATCTGGCGCGCCACCTCCAAACCATCCATTCCGGGCAGGTTTAAATCCAAAATCACCAGATCCGGGCGTCGGCTCTCCCAGGCAGCCAACCCAGCGTCGCCGCGATAGGCGGTAATCACAGTGAAACCAGCCTGCTCCAGATAGGAGCGTAGCACTTTGACCAGCTCGACCTCGTCTTCGACAATCAGAATGAGAGCCATGGGGAAAGCGGAGAGACAGACGTTTTAGATAGGGAGCGCTGCGTCTGGCGGGTCAGAAAATACTGCAAACCTTCTGGCGAAACCAGACGATGTTTTCGACATCCAGGCAATAACAAGTGGCGGGGCCCTCCGTCTCGCCCTCAATCCAACCCGCCTCTCGAAGCACCTTGAGATGTTGCGATACAGTAGATTGCGCCAGCGGTAAGAATTCGACGATATCGCTGGTGATACAACCAGGATGCGTGAGTAAAAACTTGAGAATTTCGAAGCGCACCGGGTTGCCCAAAGCCTTAAACATCTGCACCAGGCGCTCTTGTTCTTCACCCTGGATATCCAGCGTGCAGCAACCAACCATCTGAATTTTGAGTAGATCCTTATCCATAGAACGGCTCATATCGCAATATCACGATTTAGTATAAGTGAAAACGTGTGCTTGTCAAGGGCGCATCCTCAACAAACTTTCTGATTTCGCTCAAAAACGCTCCTCCCCCAAATTCCAAAGAGCGGAATTTGAGGGAGGGCAGGAGGGGGATCGGAACATTATCCGTTGCTCGAAGGCGTTGGTTGAGCCGGGGGATTGTTCCAGCGTCCACCGCCGCGGCCGAAACCTCCTCGACCAAAACCACCCATGCCAGGGCAGCCATAACCGCCCGCGCCGCCCCACATCCCTTGCATGTGGTTAAGCATCCAATCTGCCTGATCCTGGGTGATGACGCCATCTGCCACCATCTGCGCCAGTGCTTTTTGGCGGGCTTCCAGCATCAAGGTCTGGAACTCTTCCAGCGTGAAGCCCTTTTCCTGGGCTATCAGCCACATCGTCTTGCCAGCAGCCAATTCGGTGTTCAATTCATCAACCGTCATACCCAATGCTTCCGCCATGGCTGCGACCATGTATTCATGCATTGGGCCATAGCCCTGCGCTGAACGCCAACCGCCCATCATTCCGCCCCTAAAGCCGCCCATCATCCCACCGCCGCGGCCATAGGCAGAACCTGGTCCATAGGGATTGGTAGGCGGGGTAGGCGTCTGAGCATAAGCGTAACCAGCCACCCCCAAGGCTGCCAAAACCACGAATGCGACTACTGCAATCAACACTACTTTTTTCATTTTCGATACTCCTTCTTGTGTGTTCGCTATTTGCGAGAATTGACGATCTTGATGCTCTAAGGATAGCAAACACGTGTGAAGAAGTTGTGAATTTGAAACGAAGAGGCTATGAATTTTAGCAGTGCCAGGCCAGTTACAGGTGCGTTCCGCCAGCATCCCGCGTCAAACGATGAGCGATCAAGATCGGGATGAAAGTCAGCAGTATGACGAAGACTGCCACTACATTGGTAACCGGGCGGTCACGTGGTCGGGTAAGCTGGCTAAAGATCCAGATTGGCAAAGTCATCTGTTGTCCAGCCGTAAAGGTTGTCACAATCACTTCGTCGAAGGAAAGCGCAAAAGCCAACATACCCCCCGCTAACAAAGCAGTCGCCAGATGCGGCAGCATCACATAGCGGAAGGTTTGGAAACCATTTGCTCCCAGATCCATTGAAGCTTCGATCAGCGAACGACCAAAGCGACGCAATCGCGCCAATACGTTGTTGTATACCACCACCATGCAGAAAGTCGCATGGCCCAGCACAATCGTCCAGAAGCTGAATGGTATCTCGCCAATGCTGATTGCTGAGCGCAAGGCAATCCCAGTGACAATGCCCGGCAAGGCTAACGGCAACACCAACAGCACAGAGATCGTTTCTCGTCCAAAAAACTTACTGCGATACACCGCGGCTGCCGCCAGTGAGCCCAGCAGCAACGCCGCCATCGTGGCTACTCCTGCCACCCGAAGCGATAATCCTAACGCAGTCCAAAAATCTTGCCGCTCCAAAGCCACGCTAAACCAACGCGTGGTAAAGCCTGGAGGTGGAAAACTATAGGTCGCTTCATCCGTTGTGAAAGCATAGAGCAAGATAATCCACACTGGAATATGAAGAAAAAGCAATGCCGCAGTTGCGGCAACCTTGAGCGGCAAAGATGCCTGATCCGAAACGGTGTTCCTCATCTTATAGCGCATCGAAAGCCCCCAATTTACGCGCAATCAGAAGATATACGATCATGATGACAATGGGCACCATTGTAAACGCCGCTGCTAAAGGCAAATTACCCGAAGTCCCCTGATGCGAGAGCACTGCCTGCCCAATGAAAAAACTGGAGTTGCCCAACGAAGCCGGGACGATGAAATCCCCCATGGTTAACGAGAAAGTAAAGATCGAACCAGCAACTACGCCTGGAAACGCCAGCGGCAGAATTATCCGTCGAAAAGTCTGACCGGGCCGCGCCCCCAGGTCGCCCGAGGCTTCGATCAAAGATTTTGGCACGCGCTCCAGCGCTGCCTGGATTGGTAAAATCATATATGGCAACCAGACATAAAGAAAGACAATAAAAATACCAATCGGCGAAAGCGACAGCGACGGTCCGCCGATCGCCGGCAGATCGAGCAAGAACTGCAACGCCTGACTCAATCCCATCTGGGCAATGGTCCAGCTTAAAATACCCTCCTTCGCCAGAATTAGTTTCCAGGCGTAAACACGCACCAGATAGCTAGACCAAAGCGGCAGAAGAACAGCCAGGTACAGCCAGCCTTTCAGGCGCGGCGAGGCGTAGCGGGCAATAAAATACGCCAGTGGAAACGCCAGCAGCGCTGCCGCCAATGTAACAGCGATCGCCATCCCAACTGTGCGGGTAACGATATCTATGTTAGCTGGTGTAAAGAGTTGAGCATAAGTCTTGAGTGTGAACTGACGAACTACCAACCCTGTGTAATCATCCAGACTGTAAAAACTGTTGATTAGCAGGGCAGCAAGCGAACCGAGATAGATAACCACCATCCAGAGCAGCGGCGGTCCAAGCAATAGAGATAACAGAAGGTTCGGACGTAAGTAAATATAGGTAGAAAGTCGCGAGCCGAATGATCGCTTACCTCTCAAAGCAGCAGAAACTTCCATTGTGGTCATGCGCTTTCCCCCGTCTCACCCAGATAACGATTGGCACTGCGCGACCAGATGAGGCGCACGGGCTGATTACGCACGGCAAGCGCTTCGTTACGGGTAGTGTTCAGATTCTGTTGCACAACGATCAGTTCGCCGCCCACCTCCAAGGCCATAACATAGCGTGTATATAGCCCCAGATAGATCACCTCGCGTACACAGGCGTCCACCGCGCACTCATCGGAGGAGATACGAGCACCCGGCGCTGTGATGCGAATCTTCTCCGGGCGCACCGAAAAGGTCAGCGGCGAGCCGGTGATGGCTTGCGCGGTTTCGCCGCTGACCAGGTTGGTGACGCCCACGAAGGTAGCCACAAACGGCGTGGCAGGGTTCTCGTACACGTCTGCAGGAGATCCTACCTGTTCGATCTTACCGTGGTTGAACACAGCCAGGCGGTCGCTCATTGTGAGAGCTTCTTCCTGGTCATGCGTAACGTAGATAAAAGTGATACCCACACGTTGCTGAATTGCTTTGAGCTCAAGCTGCATCTGCTGACGTAATTTCAAGTCCAGCGCGCCTAATGGTTCGTCGAGCAGCAGCACACGCGGATGATTAATCAGCGCCCGCGCCAGCGCCACACGTTGCCGCTGCCCACCGGAGAGTTGCGAAGGTTTGCGCCCTTCCATGCCGGTCAAACGCACTAGGTCGAGCATCTCGCTCACCCGCCGCTCACGCTCCGCCTTTGGAGTCCTCTTGATCATTAGCCCGTAAGCCACATTCTCGCCGACTGTCATGTGAGGAAACAAAGCGTAATCCTGGAAGACGGTGTTCACATCCCGCTCGTAGGGCGGCAGATTCGAGACGTCCATACCATGGAGCAATATACGCCCGGCGGTAGGGCGCTCGAAACCGGCAATCATGCGCAGACAGGTGGTCTTCCCCGAACCGGACGGGCCGAGCAAGGTGAAGAACTCGCCATCTAAAACGTCTAGGCTGACGTTATCTACCGCCTTGACTTCGTTGAAGTGGCGGCTGACGCGCTCAAAGCGAACAGCAACTTGTAGGCGCTCGGACATGCGCTATCGCCCGCCGATCACGGCAATGTAATTGGTCACCCACTCATGATATGGCACGCAGTCCATAGAACCATTGCCGCAGTCGGAGGTGGGCGTCTTCCAAAAGGCGATCTTATCAAAATTATCCATGCCGTTCGTCTTGCAGCCTCCTGGGCCAAGCAACTCGTTGCCCTCGCAGGCGGCAGGCACAGCCGGCACAGAACCAAACCAAGCTGCCAGATCGCCTTGAAGCTTGGGATTCAGCGAGTGTTCCAGCCACATGTAAGCGCAATTGGGGTGCGGAGCGTCCACATGCATCATGGTCGTATCCGCCCAGCCAGTGACGCCTTCCTTGGGGAAAACACTGGCAATTGGCTGACCTTCAGCCTGCAACAGGTTGACCTGGAAAGGCCAGGAGCCGCTGGCGACAACGCCTTCGTTCTTGAAGTCGTCCATTTGGATGAAAGCATCATGCCAATAGCGGGCGACAAGCTGACGCTGCTGACGCAGCAGATCCAGGGCAGCGTTAAACTGATCGCGGTTTAAGGCATAGGGGTCTTGAATGCCCAATTCTGGCCGGGTCGCCTTGAGGTAGAGCGCCGCGTCGGCAATATAAATAGGTCCATCATAAGCCTGCACCCGCCCCTTGTTGGATTTTCCATCGCCCAGGGTCTGTTCCTCAAAAACCACACTCCAGCTTTCTGGAGGTGTGGGGAAAGCGTTGGTGTTGTACATCAATACGTTCGGCCCCCACTGATAAGGTACGCCATAGTGCTTTCCGTTTACTGTGTGCCATGGGGCATTCTGCAAGCGCGGATCAATTGTCTCCCAAGAAGGGATCAAGGCAATGTTAATCTCCTGCACGCGCCCGCCAGAGATCAGGCGGTTGCTGGCGTCGCCTGAGGCGGTCACCAGGTCGAAGCCGCCCTCATTCATCAGAGCAACCATCTCATCAGATGTAGCCGCCACTTTCACGCTGACCTTACAATTAGTGGTTTTCTCGAACTCTGTCACCCAATCATAAGCTGGATCGGTTTCGCCACGCTCGATATAACCAGCCCAGGCGACAATGGAGACCTCACCTTCTCCCTCACCTATGGCCTGAAGCGGAGCGCCTTCGGCAGGCGGTTGAGCGACGGTTGGGGCTGCCGTGGCTTCACTGGCGACTTGCGTTGCCGGCGCTGCCCCCCCATCGCAAGCAGATAACAATATACTGAACGTCAAAATCAAGGCAATGAAGGATACAAGAACATGTTGGGGTTTACGAAAATTATTCATCTCTCTCCTCTGGCTGTGAACGGGTCAAATGAGTATTGCTCTTCTGTATCATGCGTGCGTATGTAATGTCCATTCCCTTGGCTTTACGCTGCGAAACACCCCCTTTCTTGGCTGCCATTGCCAATTTTGATAAGAAGTTTTCGATCTGAAGATACCGAACCGCGGCTAGAGACGAGGGATGATCTATTCAGAACCCCGCTACAATCCCTACGATCTATCACCTGAACGTCAGGCACCAAATTCAGACCTCAACAATCGAGTGGATGAATGTTAACTGGCGTTAAAGTATATATAGATTATCAAATATGTCAATAATGATTTCATTAAAATTTATTCGCCCCCGGTTTGCGCGCAATTCCCAGCTACATCCAGCGGAAGAAATAACCTCTCTTCGCTTTCTAGTGTTAGCTGCCTCGCTTTTGCAAATTTGATTCTACTCGCCTGCTAAGAGCTTGATCTTCTCCCAGGGCTTGAGATCGCTGTCCTCGGCTAACAAGGCGCGAAGTTCGTACATTTCGTCTCGCAAAGCTGCTGCCTTCTCAAACTCCAGGTTGCGGGCTGCTTCTCGCATTTGTTTCTCTAGTTCGGCAACCAGCCTCTGTAACTCGTTTTTCGGCAAAGAAGCTGCTCCCGAAACGCGGTATTCTGCCTTGGGTTCGGCCACCGCTCGCACTGCCAGTTGATCGGTCAGATCGCGCACCGCTTTGAAGATGCTCACCGGTTGGATGCCATGCGCCTCGTTATAAGCGATCTGCTTGGCGCGACGGCGGTTGGTCTCGTCTATGGCGCGGCGCATCGAGTCGGTAATCACATCGGCGTACATGATTACCTTTCCTTCCACATGGCGGGCGGCGCGCCCAATGGTTTGGATCAACGCTGTATCTGAGCGTAGAAAGCCCTCTTTATCTGCATCCAGAATCGCTACCAACGACACCTCTGGCAAATCCAGGCCTTCGCGTAACAGATTGATGCCCACAACCACATCGAATACCCCAAGGCGCAGATCACGTAAAATCCCTACTCGTTCCAGGGTGTCAATTTCCGAATGCAGATAATGTACCTTGACCCCTAATTCCATTAAATAATCGGAGAGTTTTTCGGCCATACGTTTGGTTAATGTGGTAACCAATACCCGTTGACCTTTCTCCACTCGTTTGCGGATCTCGCCCAGCAAATCATCTACCTGACCTTCAATGGGACGCACCTCCACCTCAGGATCCACCAAACCAGTGGGGCGGATGATCTGTTCTACCACTTGATCGGCTCGCTCCAACTCGTAGAGTCCGGGAGTAGCGGAGGTGTAGATGGTGTAACCCATACGATTTTCGAATTCCTCAAAGGTCAATGGGCGGTTATCCAGCGCCGAAGGCAGGCGGAAGCCATACTCCACTAACGTCTGCTTGCGCGAACGATCGCCGTTGTACATGCCGCGTATCTGGGGGATGGTCATGTGCGATTCATCAATTACCAATAGATAATCACTGGGCAGATAATCCATCAACGTCCACGGGGCGGTGCCTGGAGCGCGCTGATCCAGGTGGCGAGAGTAGTTCTCGATGCCAGCGCAATATCCCACCTCGCGCAGCATCTCCAGATCATACATGGTGCGGCTTTCTAAACGCTGCGCTTCGAGATACTTCTCGTTGGCGCGCAAATAAGCCAGACGCTCAGCCAGTTCGGTTTCAATATCGTGGATAGCCGCCTGCAGCTTCTCGTCTTCGGTGATGAAATGGCGCGCCGGATAAATAGCAACCGTATTCAATTCGCGACGCACCTCGCCGGTGACAGCGTCGAATTCCAATAAGCGCTCAATTTCATCGCCAAAGAAAGTGATGCGATAGCCAAACCTATCCTGATACGCCGGCACAATATCCAGGTTATCTCCACGCACGCGAAAAGTACCTGGACGCAATTCGAGGTCATTGCGCTCATAATGCCCCTCGATTAACTGTCGCAGCAGAGCATTGCGCCGATAGATATTCCCGCTTTGCAGGTTAATGACCACCCGCCCATAAGCTTCGGGGTTGCCAATGCCATAGATGCACGATACAGAAGCAACAATAATGACATCCCGTCGCGACATGAGTGAAGTCGTAGCCGCCAGACGCAGGCGTTCAATCTCTTCGTTGATGTCTGCATCTTTCTCAATATACAAATCATGGCGCGGTACATAAGCTTCCGGCTGATAATAATCATAGTAGGAGACGAAATACTCCACCGCGTTTTCGGGGAAGAATTCGCGAAACTCGGCGTAGAGCTGCGCTGCCAGGGTTTTATTATGCGCCATCACCAAAGCCGGCTTGTTCACCTTTTCGATAACCGAGGCAATGGTGAAGGTTTTTCCCGTACCGGTGGCGCCCAGCAGCACCTGGTCGCGATAACCTTTTTGGATGCCCTCCACCAATTGGCGGATTGCCTCCGGCTGATCTCCGGTAGGTTGATAAGGGGCGTGTAGTTTAAAATCCATGCGCTTCTCTCTACGAACGGAATGTATTTTTCAGAACATATTTTCAGTAAATGATTATACCTCATCAGACGATTTCATAGCGGATCGCCTCTACAGGAGAATCCATCTTCTGTGTTTCCCTACGGCTATAATTAGGATATGTATTATCAAATTCATCACATTTTTATCAAAATTACGTTACAATGAGTGCAGGTAGTACCTTTGTACCAGCATGGAGCCGCCTGACTACAACAACGGAGAGGCCGGCCTCACAAGATGTTTGCCAGGGCTAGAAAGGAGAATATCAAAACGGCAAAACGATGCAATTAACCCATCACATCAATTACTGGTTATCCAACACAATCACGGCTTATGGTTTTAGGAGGAAATAAGAATGTCGAAAACACGATGGGCAATTTATCTTTCCGCCGCGTTGGCGGTGGTTATGCTGGCCGCTATGGCGCTTCCAATGACAGCGGTGATAGCCGGCTCTAAAACTAACTCCACTTTCGGGGTTACACTATTCTTCCCAGACGACCAATTCGCCTGTGAAAAAATCGGCGATATCTATTCTACCGGCGTGCCCGATGGTTGGTCGGTTACGTATCACTTCTTCGATGACGCACTGCAATTGATCAGCTCTCAGACTGTGCCGGGCAACCAGGCTGTTTCCTTCCCCTATCCAGCGAATTATAGCGGCGCAGGCTACTTTGCGGTGACGGCGGAATACATAGACGCTTCAGGGCAGACGCAATTCAAGATCGGCGCCAAATGGTACCTGGATTGCAGCGCCAAACCCACCGACACGCCAACCCCCACTGAGACTCCCACACCTACGCCAACCTTCACCCCACCCCCGCCCCCCGGTGGTCAGGGTTGCACGCCTGGCTACTGGCGTCAGGAACATCATTATGACTCTTGGATGGTCTATTCACCCAGCGATGATTTCGAAACTGTGTTTGGCGTGAATGCCTCATTCAACCCCACAAACCTAGGTTATGCGGTTCAACTGAACGGCGGCGGCGAAAACGCGCTGGCGCGCCATGCTGTGGCAGCGCTTTTGAATTCGACTAATCCCAGCGTATCGTACTTTTACACCACTGCCCAGGTGATCAGTATGGTACAACAGGCGTATGCCTCTGGCAATTACGAAGCCATGAAGAATTTATTCGAGGCGCAGAATGACACAGTCTGCCCGCTGAACTGATCTATCACGTTCTAGAAAATGTTCGGAAACTACCTTTCTCATTCATTCCCCCTAGCCTTCCTCACCTGACGGGAAGGGGAAATTTCCGAACACTTTCTTCTAAGTCAAACATGACACCTCCCGAATTTAATATTCGGGAGGTGTCGTTTTGGG
>DYGV01000020.1:18765-38372 GCA_020724505.1 Anaerolinea thermophila | reverse complement strand
TTTGGTATATTTGGGTTTATTGTGCTGATCTATGTGATTGGCCGATACCTGATCCAGGGCGGCAGTGTGCCAGGATTCCCCTTCTTGGCGTCCATTATCGCCATATTTTCCGGCGTCCAACTCTTTTCATTGGGCATCATTGGCGAGTATCTGGCGCGCATGCATTTCCGCATCATGGAAAAACCGCCCTATGTAATTCGCGAAGTGATCGGCGAAATGGGTGAAGAAACGGATGAACACGACTGAACCAGCGCCCTATCAATTTCTGGAATGGGACACCAATTTTTTCGGCTTCCGCATCGGGCGAGCCAATATTAACCGCCTGGATAACGCCGCCCTGACCCTTCTTCAGCAATGGCAACGCGAGAATCAGATCCAATGCCTGTATTTCCTGGCAAACGCCGATGACCGCGACACCATCGCCCTGGCAGAGCAGGTGGGCTTTCACCTGGTGGAAGTGCGCCTGATCTTCGAACGCTCCTTGAAGGATTGGCAGCCGCAATCCAGACCGATCGCCGCCCAGGGCGTCATCATCCGCCCGGCGCAGAAAGCAGATGTCCCCGCCTTGCAGGAGATCGCCAAAAACAGTTACATCGACTCTCGGTTTTACTTTGATCGGCGCTTCCCAGAGAGCAAATGGCAGGAATATTACGCGTTTTGGGTGAAAAAAAGCTGCGAGGGCGGCGCAGAACTGGCTCTGGTGGCTGAGATGGACGGCGAGATTGTTGGCTACATCACCAGCCAGGTGGATCGTGCCAAAGGCGAAGCCATGTACGAACTGACCGGTGTGAAGGAATCAGCGCGGCGTTTGGGCGTGGGTCAGGAATTATTTCGCAGCGGCCTGGATTGGTTCGTTCAACAGGGCATCTCGTATGTCTGGCTGGCAACCCAGGGGCGCAACGTCGCCACCCAGCGCATGGTACAGCGCAACGGCTTTATCACCCGCGCCTGCCAGTTGTACTATCATAAATGGTTCGATTGAAATACAGCCAATGAGCAACTACCGCATCCCATTCAACAAACCCTGCTTGTCTGGCATGGAAATGACCTACATCGCCCAGGCGGTGCAAAACGGGCACATCTCTGGCGACGGGCCGTTCAGCCGGAAATGCCATGCCTGGCTTGAGAACGCTTTTGGCGTCCCCAAAGCATTGCTGACCACCTCTTGCACACACGCCTTAGAATTGGCGGCCTTTCTACTGGATCTGAAACCCGGCGATGAGGTAATCACACCTGCTTTTACCTTTGTCTCTACGATCAACGCTTTCGTGATCCGCGGGGCGAGACCGGTCTTTGCCGATATTCGCCGCGATACGCTGAACCTGGACGAAAAGCAACTGGAAAAGCTGATCTCGCCGCGCACCCGCGCCATCCTGGTAGTACATTACGCCGGCGTTGCCTGCGAAATGGACGCCATTTTGGACATTGCCCAGCGTTATCATCTACCCGTCATCGAAGATAACGCCCATGGTCTGTTTGGAAAGTATCGCGGGCGCGCCTTGGGCACCTTCGGCTGCCTGGCCACACAAAGTTTTCACGAGACGAAGAACATCACCTGCGGCGAGGGTGGAGCTTTGCTCATTAATGATCCACAATACATTGAGCGCGCCGAAATTTTACGCGAGAAAGGCACGAATCGCAGTCGTTTCTTCCGCGGCCAGGTGGATAAATATACCTGGGTGGACTTTGGCTCCAGCTATCTCCCCTCTGATGTCCTGGCAGCGTTCCTCTACGCTCAACTCGAAGCCTACCAGACGATCCAGGAGAAGCGGCGTCGCATCTGGCTTACGTACTACTCCGGTCTGAGCGAATGGGCAGAGGAGAACCAAATCCGTCTGCCCTATGTACCACAGCATTGCGAACAGCCCTATCACATGTTTTACCTGTTGCTGCCAGGGCTGGCACAACGGCAGGCGTTCATTGAACACTTGAAACAGTGGGGCATATTAGCGGTGTTTCACTACTTGCCATTGAATACTTCCGAGATGGGTCAGCGTTATGGCGGAAAGCCTGGCGATTGCCCGGTTACAGAAGAAATCAGCGACCGGCTGGTTCGGCTTCCATTGTATAATGATCTGAGCGAGGACGACCTGAATTATATTCTTGAGTCGGTTCGATCTTTTCGACCTTGACGCTATTCTCAGGATTGCGGCGCAGATGGACAAACAAGATGCAAT
This sequence comes from Anaerolinea thermophila, assembly GCA_020724505.1. GTDB lineage: Bacteria > Chloroflexota > Anaerolineae > Anaerolineales > UBA4823 > RBG-16-57-11. The sequence continues at coordinate 36,195 of DYGV01000020.1, read as the reverse complement.
TGACTTCATCATCCAGGAATATGAAAACGGATTAAGCCCCTCGGACATCGCCTCCGTGCTGAGCAAAAAGCTTAATGCTCCGCTCGAAATCGTGCAACGCTTTGTACATAAGACGCTTGAACAACGACTGGCTTTGGTCAATACGCTGGCACAGGCGCCTCTCCCGCCTGCCGCGCCGATTCCAACGCCACCTATAAATGAGCCAACGCAGCAGTCAATTGAGGAGGAGTCTTCAGAGGCAAAACCAGATCCAATCGCGCTGCCAACTGGCTTGCCACAAAATTCGCCGGAGGCATCCATTTCACACGCCGACATCCTCGCCGCTTATGCGGATGACCCTCGCTTGCAAAAATTTGTCCTCAAGGAACTGGGGAAGGACGCCAAACAAAGCGATGTCGTCATGAAAGTCTGCGAACAGACCGGCCTGGATTGGCGGGATGCGCAAAGACTGGTGGCGCGCATCGCGGCGCAACACCGTCATAAACTCCTGGCAAAACAGAATATGATCATCATTCCGCTATCCTTGATGGCGCTGCTGGCGGGCATTCTGCTCACCATTGCCGGGGCGGAGGAATTATTTGCGTTTGGGAACGCGCTCTTGGGTTTGCAGGCCAGCCAAAATCCCGCAGGGCTACCGCCAACGCAGGAATTTGTGCGCAGCGCGCCCTGGGCAGTGATGACCGGCCTGGGATTGATTCTTGGAGGCGTGGCTGGCCTGGTGAACGTCATCAAGAGGCAACTCGAATAAAATTCTCGAACTGAAAAGATCAAGACGCTTTAGGTGAATTCAATGATCCAGCTTTTTACTTCCTTGATTTCTAATTTACCGGAAAAATTGGCTTATCTCGACCCCGGCTCTGGCAGTTTTATTCTGCAAGTGATCCTAGCCACGCTGCTGGCCAGCCTCTTTTTCTTGAAAAGCTTCTGGCGCCGGGTGATCGGCGTCTTCCGCCGACCTGAAAAACCCGAAGAATCCAATTCAAAAGACGCGCCTGGCGATAAAGACCGATGAGTTCTACCATAGACGCGATTCGACCCTCAGGCGCATCCTTCAGGGACCCCAGCGGATTTCTCTATTATCAAGACGGCGCGCTTTACCGTCAGGTTAATCGCGCCTATCAGCCGAATTACGATCATCTGATGGCTTCGGGCTTGTATGAGAAGCTGGCAGAACGAGGCTTGTTGATCCCTCACCGTGAGGTTTCACAAACTGCTCCGCTGCCGCAGATCGCCTATCGCGTGATCCAGCCAGATCGAATTCCCTTTATATCTTATCCTTATGAATGGAGTTTCAGTCAGCTAAAGGACGCAGCGCTGACAACGCTGGAGATCCAGAGGATTGCCCTGGAACATGGCATGTCGCTGAAGGATAGCAGCGCCTATAATATTCAATTCGTGCATGGCAGACCGATGTTGATTGACACGCTGTCTTTCGAAGTTTATCCAGAAGGACAACCGTGGATCGCTTATCGTCAATTCTGCCAGCATTTTCTGGCACCGCTCAGCCTCATGGCGTATTGCGACGTGCGGTTGAGCCAGCTATTACGCATCTATATAGACGGCATCCCATTGGATCTAAGCAGCAAACTACTCCCTGCCACAACGCGTTTCAAACTGCCGCTTCTCTTTCATGTTCATCTACATGCCGCCAGTCAACGTCGGTACGCAAACAAAGCCCTGCCGAGGCGCGGGCAAATGTCCAAGATAGCTCTTTTAGGCTTGATAGATAACCTGAAGGCCGGCGTTGACGCTCTGCGATGGACGCCCCAAGGCAGCGAATGGGGCGACTATTATGATAAGCACAATTATTCCGCCGCCGGGCTGGAACATAAAGCGCGATTTGTTGCCAGCGCTATTGATCAAATCAACCCGATGAACGTTTGGGACTTGGGCGCCAATACGGGCCGCTTCAGCCGTATCGCCAGCCAGAGGAGCATTTTTACGCTAGCCTTTGATAATGACCCTGCGGCGGTTGAGATGAACTACCAGCAGTGTCGCACGGAGAAAGAGAAGCATTTGCTACCTTTGCTCGCCGATTTAACTAACCCCAGCCCCTCCATTGGTTGGCATAATCAAGAGCGAATGAGCCTGCTGGAACGCGGCCCCGCGGATGCAATCCTCGCTCTGGCGCTAGTGCATCACTTGGCAATTTCCAACAACGTTCCGCTCCCCAGGATCGCAGAGTTTTTGCATCAGGCAGGCAAGTGGCTGATCATCGAATTCATCCCCAAAAGCGATAGCCAGGTGCAAAAACTCCTCGCCGCGCGCCAAGATATATTTCCCGATTATGACCTGGATGGCTTTCAGAGCGCTTTTTCGAGCCGTTTCACTGTTCTGCGCAGCGAACAGATTCAAGACTCGCAACGTGTGCTCTTTCTGATGAAAGGCAAGTAAGCAACCTTCATGCAAAAGAAAATCTTTCACCCGTATTTATTTGCCATCTACCCGGCGCTGGCGCTATTAGCCCATAACATCGAAGAAATCAAGATCCAGGCTGCTTTTCGTTCGCTAGTGATCTCATTGCTGGTTTGCTTGTTAATTGATTGGCTGCTGGGCAAGCTGCTGAAAAGCCGCTCCAAAGCAGCGTTGATCACAACATTAACGTGGGTATCGTTTTTTTCATACGGCCAGGTTTACAACTATCTGGAACTCGTCCAACCTTTGGGTCTGGCGCTTGGCAGGCACCGCCTGCTATTGCCGGTGTGGTTGCTGCTCTTTGCTGTGGGAGTGCTCTGGGCGCTGCGACAGAAACGTGATCTTGTCCAATTGCACAGCGCGCTCAACCTGGTGGCGGCGATTCTGCTCATCTTTCCTATGGCAGAAATTGGCCTGTTTGGGTTTCGTTCTCTGACTGCCTCGGTCACCGAAACGCCAACTGCAGCCGCAGCGTCTGGATTGAGCCTGCCGTCGGATCAGCCCGCCCCCGACATTTATTACATTATCCTGGACGCTTATTCTCGCGATGACACCCTGTTAGAAAACTATCGTCTCGATAATCGGCCTTTTTTGGAGGAGTTGGAAGCGCTGGGTTTCTACGTAGCGCGCTGCAGCCAGAGCAACTACGCCCAAACTCAACTTTCGCTGGTCTCCTCGCTAAACATGAATTATCTCCCCGCTCTGGGGGATGAATTTCAGCCCGGCAACACCAGCCGCGTGCGCATCGGAGAACTGATCCATCATAACGCAGTGCGTCGCCTGCTCGAATCCATCGGCTATACCTCTGTCGCTTTTGAGACTGGCTTCAAAGGCACGCAATGGGAAGACGCCGACATCTACTTATCGCCATCCAACAATCAACTGGCTGCCGTTCAATTGTTGGGAGGCATGACCTCATTTGAAGAAATGTTGATCCGCACTTCTGCCGGGCTGGCGGTAATAGACAGCGCCTCGGCGTTGCCGAAAATGTTGCAACCTGATCTGACCAACCCCAAACGCATTCACCGCGATCTCGTCCTCTTCGTCTTGGAACAATTGCGGAAGATGCCCGGCAAATCCAGCCCCAAACTGGTGTTTGCGCATCTAGTTATTCCCCACCCGCCGTATGTTTTCGAGGCGGATGGATCCTTCGTAGCTTACGATAAGCCGGATAACCCCGGCTATCAAGATCAAATTACTTACCTGAACCGCATCCTGATACCACTGCTCAGAGAGATGATCGAACGTTCGCCTTCCCCGCCGATCATTATCCTTCAGGCAGATCACGGGGCGATCAATGCGCCGCCCAATAAACGGCTCAATATTCTGAACGCCTACTTTCTGCCGGGAGATGGCAAGGAAGCGCTTTATCCCAACATCTCCCCGGTCAACACCTTTCGCCTGATCTTCAATCAATACTTCGGCGGAAACTACGAGCTTTTGGAGGACACCGCTTACTTTTCCGTTTACAGCAAACCTTACGATGTTACGGTCATTCCGAATAAGCGTGCGGGTTGCCCTTGAAACATTTACGGAAAACGCTCTTTCGGGTTAACACAGATGAGAAGCGAAGATGAAAACCCACATCATTCAGCTTCAACAGCACGATGACATTATCTCCGCGCGAGATAAGATGGGCTGGGCGAAAGGGGGCAGAATCCTACTGGTCTGGCCGGAACGAGGCGAGATTTTGAACCGCCGGCTGGATTTGAAACTCTTGCAACGGCGCAGCATCGAACTCGGCGCGCAACTGGCAATTGTCAGCCAGGATGCTGAAGTGCGCTATCACGCTCCTCGTTTGGGCATCCCGGTGTATAAATCATTGCGCAAGGCGCAGAACGAACATTGGCGCGTGCCACGCCGCTTTCGCGCGGCAGCCAGCCGAGAAGTAGAGATGCGGCAAACGATCCTGGAAGCGCCGCGCTTGATACCCCCAAAACCGCAAATCGGCTCCAAACCGATGGGGGCTGCGGCGCGTCTCGGCTCTTTTGCCCTGGGCGTGCTGGCGTTGCTAGCAATCGCTGCGGCGCTTTCTCCCAGCGCAGTAATTGCCATCACCCCGCAGACTCGAGTCCAGGATGTCGTTCTAGAAGCGCGGACTGGCGCAGAAACGACTTCCTTGAACTTACGCGGCGAACTTCCAAGTCAATGGCGCCGCGTCATGGTTGAGGGGCGAGATGTGATTCCCGCCAGCGGCGCCATGCGCCTTCCGGATCGCGCCGCCGAAGGCGAGGTGCAATTTACGAATTTGACCGATCAGGAAATCAAAATCCCGGTCGGGACGGTGGTTCTGAACCTGGATGAGCGACCTGTCCGATTTGCTGTGCAAAAAGCAGGCGTATTACCCGCCGGTTCGGGCAACACGATCACTTTGCCTGTGCGAGCACTCGCCCCTGGTTCGCAAGGTAATCTACCCGCGAATAGCCTGGTGGCCGTAGAGGGGATGCTCGGCGCCCAGGTCAGCGCAACCAATTTACAGCCCACGCATTCTGGTTCGGATCGTCAGACGCCAGCCCCCTCCGCAGAAGACCGCCGGATTCTCAAGGAACGTCTGTATAATGCCTTGCAAGAAACCGCCTTGCAAGAGATGCGCAAAGAACTGACAGAGGGAGATCTTTTAATCGCCGACAGTTTGAGCTTGATCAGAGTGATCGAGGAAAACTTTCTGCCAGAAGAAAACCAACCCGCTGATCAACTGGTGCTGAACTTACGCCTGGAATACCAGGCACGCCTCGTCTCCGCCCAAGATCTATCAGAGCTGGCACAGGCAATCTTCGACGCCAACCTTGGACCCGGCTTCGTTCCCATTGAAGGAACGCTTCAAATCGAACACCTATCTCCTCCCACTTCTTCGGGAGCGGATGTTTACACCTGGCAAATGCACGCTTATCGGCGCGTTCGTGCCCAATATCCCTCATCAAGGATCATTCAACTTGCGTTGGGCCTGCCGCCGCAAATTGCAAAGGAACGTCTGCAAACTATTTTGGCGCTGGAAGAGCCGGTTCGTATTCGATTAAACCCAGCCTGGTGGCCGCGCCTGCCGTTACTGCCGTTCCGCGTAAGCGTCATTTTCGACGATGGATTGAGTTTTTCAGAGGTCGAGCAGCAGCCATAAGCTGCCCCACCTCAGAACCAGCCTAAAACATAGGACCTGTGCGCATTCTGGCGATAGACCCTGGAGAAAAACGCATTGGCGTGGCGATCAGCGACCCTACGGGAACGATCGCCAATCCATTGACCATCATTGCGCATGTATCGCGCTTGACAGACGCGGCAGTAATAGCCCAACTGGCGCATGAACAAAACGTTGAACGCATTATTGTCGGGCAGGCGCTGAACGAAGAGAACCAGCCTACGCCACAATCCCGCCGCGCCTATAAGCTTGCCGCTGCCATCCGCACGCAGACTTCGATCCCGGTAGAATTGTGGGATGAGTCGGGCAGCACGCAGGCCGCTCGCCAGGCGCGGCTGGCAATGGGTGTCTCGCGACGAAAACGGCGCGGCCACCTGGATGACCTCGCGGCGACGTATCTCTTGCAAACTTATCTGGACGCCCATTCAAAATGAAACGCGCAAGCTGCACACCTCTTCTGATATTCCTGGCGCTAATTATCTTCTTGGCGGCGGCGGCGCTTGGCTGGCTGGCCTGGCGCGCGCCGGCGCAGGCCGAGCAGCTATTTGGCGCGCCAGCCAAGACATTGAGCGCCTACCAGCGCTGGTTGATTTCCTGGCAATTGATCCTGCGCGAAAAATCGCTGCTCTCTCCACGCGATCCTGCCGCAAGACCGCAATCTTTCACCGTAGAATTGGGCGAACCAACTTACCAGATCACCCAGCGGCTGGAGGCGCAAGGACTGATCCAGGATGCGGACCTGTTTCGCCTCTATTTAATTTACGCGGGTCTGGACACCAGCATCCAGGCGGGCGAATACACCCTCAGCGCCCGCATGTCGCCGGTGGAAATTGCTCACGCCTTACAAGACGCCACGCCCAGCGAAGTCACTTTTCGCATCCTGGCCGGTTGGCGGCTAGAGGAAATCGCTGCCGCGCTACCAACTTCGGGGCTGACTTTTACGCCGCAGGCGTTTTTGTCCTACGCTGCCAGCCCCCCTCTTTCGCTGCCCATGATCCATGAACTGCCCCCAGGTTCGTCATTGGAAGGCTTTCTCTTTCCCGATCGGTATCGCCTGCCGCGCGACAGCAGCATCCAGGAGTTCATCCAGACTTTGTTACAACGCTTCAACAGCCAAGTGGACGCAGCGTTGCGAGATGGCTTTGCGCGTCAGGGGCTGGATTTAGTCCAGGCAGTAACTTTGGCTTCAATGGTGCAGCGCGAAGCGGTGGATGCGAGTGAAATGCCGCTCATCGCCTCGGTTTTCTTGAACCGCCTCGCGGCGGGTATGCGATTGGACTCAGACCCTACGATTCAATACGCCTTGGGCTTTCAAAGCGATCAAAACACTTGGTGGAAAAATCCGCTAACCCTGGAAGATTTACAGATCGAGTCGCCGTATAACACCTACCTACAACCTGGACTTCCGCCGGGGCCCATTTGCAACCCCGGACTGGAGGCGTTGCGAGCGGTGGCATTTCCTGCCCAATCGTCATACTACTACTTTCGCGCCGCCTGCGATGGCTCCGGCAAGCATGTTTTTTCTGAAACCTTCGAAGAACACCAACAAAACGCTTGCCCTTGACCTCGTCTCACCTTTTTCTTGGCAACCCGCAACTTCCAGATCCGTCCTCAAAGTTAATTCTTTTTCATCTTCGCGATGGGGAATTCGCCATGCTTTCATGTTATGATCCAAACCATACAGTTACGATAATCAGACAAAATTTCTGTTTGCGTTGCATTCCCCAATAGAGTTTCGTTCCTATATGCAATTTGCGATTAATTACTCACACCCCTCTGCCCAATTGCTCTCTGCCGGCCGATTGAAGGTTGACCGTTTCAAATGCCCGCCATGGCCGGATCTCATTGCCGAGGCGCAGGCGCAGCGACCGGCGGCGGTACATTTCAATCTGAAAGCCGGGCGCGGCAAACTGAATGACGTGGACTGGGATCAGATTACCGAAATGCTCGACCAGACCGATACCCCCTACGTCAACGTACACCTGGAGACCAGGGCAGAAGACCTGCCGGGAACACCGATTGACACTACCGAACCCCTACACAGGCAGCAGATCGCTGAGCGGATGTTTGCCGATCTGCGCCAGGTTATCCACCGCTTTGGCGCAGAGCGCGTGATTGCAGAGAACGTGCCTTATCGGCCGGCAGGAAATGTGCTGCGCCCATGCGTTGAACCACAACTCATCTGCGAAGTCATCCAGGCGGCCGGCTGTGGTCTGCTGCTGGATATTGCGCATGCGCGCATCTCTGCCTCTCACTTGGGCCTTAGCGTGGACAAGTATATGTCCAGCCTGCCGGTTGACCGCCTGCGCGAGCTGCATTTTTCCGGGGTAAACGACCTGGATGGCTGGCTACAAGATCACATGCCGGCTGTGGAGCAAGACTGGTCGGCGCTGCGCAGCGCCCTGGAGCAGATCCAAAGCGGCGCATGGCAGTACCCCTGGCAGTTAGCTTTTGAGTATGGCGGTGTGGGGGAAAAATTCGTCCATCGCAGCGATCCACTCATCATCGAAGAGCAAGCTCGACAAATCTGGAATTGGCTGCAACTGGTGTAATACCCAAACATTTTGGAGGTATATCTTGAAACGCGTGGCTTATAAGTTGAATATCTTGCGAGCTGTTGTCATCTTCATCGGCGCCGCGCCGTTCATCCTCGGCTGGGCGCCGATCAGCCGGTCTGCGAAGAACCAGATGGCTTTCGACTGGCCTTCGATTGGCTTGGTTCCTGTCAGTGGAAGTGTAAGCGCTCCGGTCCACCTCGCCCACGCCGGCGATGGCAGCGGGCGGCTCTTCATCGTGGAGCAGTCCGGCAGGATCAGAATTTACCAAAGCGGCGCTTTGCTGCCTACGCCGTTTCTCAACATTTCTAATCGCGTGCTTTCCCCTAGCAACGGTGGCGGCGGCGAAGAAGGGTTGCTCAGCGTGGCATTTCCGCCAAACTACACCAGCAAGGGATATTTCTACGTATATTACACCAACCTGAACAGCAACAACCAGGTCTCCCGCTTTCACATCTCCAGCGCTAATCAAGCCGATGCCAACAGCGAAGAGTTGATACTGCTGCTCAATCATCCAGGGCAAAACAATCACAACGGCGGGCAGCTAGCGTTTGGGCCAGACGGGTACTTATATATTGGGACCGGAGATGGGGGAGGCGCTGGCGACCCTTCCAACAATGCTCAAAACCCGAACACACTATTAGGAAAGATCCTGCGCATTGACGTTGAGCCAGGCCAGCCGCCGTCGGTTTCACAAACGCATCGTTCCTATCTGCCGCTTGTGTTACAGGGTGGTTCTCCACCGCCCGCCTATCGCATTCCCTCAGATAACCCATTTGTAGGTCAAGCCGGTTATCGTCAGGAGATCTGGGCTCTCGGCCTGCGCAACCCGTGGCGCTTCTCCTTCGACCGCCTCAACGATGACCTTTATATCGCCGATGTGGGGCAATCCGCCTGGGAAGAGGTCAATCACCAGCCGGGGAGCAGCAGCGGCGGAGAAAATTACGGCTGGCGCATTATGGAAGGGAAGCATTGCTATAACAGCCAAAGCTGCAACCAAAGTGGGCTGACGCTGCCAGTTTGGGAGTATTCTCATGCCGACGGTTGTTCGATCACAGGCGGGTTTGTTTATCGCGGCTCGAATTATCCCGCACTACAGGGTATCTATTTCTTTGCCGATTATTGCAGCGGGAAGATCTGGGGACTGGTGAAAGAGGCAGGCGTCTGGCAAAGCAGCCTGTTGCTGGATTCTCCATATAATATCTCCAGTTTTGGCGAAGACGAAGCCGGAGAACTTTATGTTGTGGATCGAGACGGGGGTATCTACCGAATTGTATTGACCTCGGCAGCGTTACACTGAGTTACACTGGATTAAATTATCAGCGAGCCAGCAGAAATCCACTTTCCGCTGGCTCGTTTCATCATCCAACATGCACCTGGCCAGTTGAAGCCGTTTGCTCGACCGGCGACCCTGGCCGAGGCGCATCCGCTGTTTCGCTTGCTTTTTTGCGCCGCGGGCGCGGTGATTTGGCTTCCTGTGGAGCAGGTAGCAGAGCCACCTCGATCACCTGGTCAATATGTTCCACCGGAACGATGTTCAGCTCATTGCGAGCGCGTTTCGGCACATCCACCAAATCTTTCAGGTTCTTCTTAGGTAAGATAACGGTTTTCAATCCCACGCGATGGGCAGCCAGCACCTTTTCGCGCACGCCCCCCACCGGCAACACGCGGCCGCGCAGCGTGATTTCTCCGGTCATGCCCACCTCGCGCTTCACCGGCCGCCCGGTGAAGGCTGAAACCAGAGCTGTATAGATCGTCACCCCTGCGCTGGGGCCATCTTTAGGGATGGCACCCTCAGGAATGTGCAGATGGATATCCACTTGCTCGAAAATTTCCGGATCAATCCCAAACGTTCGGGCGCGCGACTTGAGGAAAGACAACGCAGCCTGTGCCGATTCTTGCATAATATTGCCGATCTGGCCGGTAATCTGCATATTGCCTTTGCCTTCCATCAGCAACACTTCCACCGGCATAATTTCTCCCCCGTTTTCTGTCCAGGCGACCGCCGTAGCCACGCCGACTTCGTTTTGCAATTCGGCTTCCAGGTTGAAAAATTGCGGCGGGCCCAGGAAGCGTTCCACAGCATCTGCTCCAATCTGAGATGGATGGCGCTTGCCCTCGGCTTTCAGGCGCGCGGTTTTGCGGCAAATGCGGCCAATCTCGCGCTCCAGGTTGCGCACCCCGGCTTCGTAGGTGTACTCCCGAATGATGCGCTTCAACGCTTGCTCTGAAAAACGCAATTCGTGGCTTTCCAGGCCGTTTTCTTCCAATTGGCGCGGGATCAAAAAGTGGCTGGCAATCTCCAGTTTTTCTTCTTCGATATAACCCGGAAACTCGATCAATTCCATGCGATCCAACAGCGCAGGCGGGATCGAACTGGTCGTGTTGGCGGTGGTGATGAACATCACCCGCGATAAATCGTAAGGCAATTCCAGGTAGTGATCTGAAAAAGCAAAGTTTTGCTCTGGATCCAGCACTTCCAAGAGGGCCGAAGCTGGATCGCCGCGAAAGTCTTGTCCGAGTTTGTCCACCTCATCCAACATAAAAAGCGGGTTGACCGTACCTGCGCGGCGCATGGTTTGCAGAATACGCCCAGGCAACGCGCCAATATAGGTGCGGCGATGGCCGCGAATCTCTGCTTCATCTCGCACGCCGCCCAAAGACAGGCGTACAAACTTCCTGCCCAGCGCGTCGGCTATCGAGCGCCCTAATGATGTTTTGCCGGTGCCAGGCGGACCTAAGAAGCACAGGATGGGTTGACGCAGCCGCTTGGGCTTTAAACTGCGCACCGCGATATATTCCAAAATGCGTTCTTTGGCGCGCGGCAGGCCATAATGATCCCGCTCCAGGATCTGGGCGGCGTGGTTCACGTCCAGGTTGTCTTCGGTGGCGTTCGTCCAGGGCAGTTCCAGGATCCATTCAATATAGGTGCGAATGATGCCCACTTCGGGCGACATGGGCGGCATTTGCCCTAACCGCTCCACCTCTTTCAAGGCGCGCGTCAGGACTTCTTCCGGCAAGCCGGCGCTTTCGATGCGCGTCTGCAATTCATAGATCTCACGCGCCCATGGGTCGCCCTCCCCCAATTCCGATTGAATGACCTTCATTTGCTCACGCAAATAAAACTCACGCTGGGTGCGATCCACTTCGCTTTGGGCGCGTGAGTGGATTTCATCTTCCAGCTCCAGCACATCCGCCTCTTTTGCCAATAAGCTAATGACTTGCTTCAGCCTCTCCACCGGGTCCAACACGCCAAGCAACTCGATGCGAGTGGAGAGAGGCGGCGCAATCGCGGTGACGATCATATCCGCCAACCAGCCGGGATCGTCTATGTTGATGGCATAAAGATATGCCTCTTCGGGCAGGCTACGATCCAGTTGAACACACTTATGAAACATCTCCAGCGCTGTGCGCATGGTCGCGTCAATCTGACGATCCACCTCGATGCGTTCATTGATGGGGCGGGCACGTGCAATTAAAAATGGCTTTTCCTGTACAAATTCCACCACTTCCACCCGGCGGCGCCCCTGCACCAAAGCTGAGCTGGATTGATCCGGCATGCTCAACAGACGCCCGACTGCCATTTCAACCCCAATGGGATAAAAATCATCCACGCCAGGCTGATCCACGTCTGGGTCGCGCTGCGTCAACGCAATCACCGTCTGGTTATTGATTTGCGCCTCTTCCACCGCCAGCAGGCTGGCGTCTTGAGAAAGGAAAATAGGCGAGACCATGCGCGGATAGACCACCAAATCCCGCAACGGCAACACCGGACACTCGATCAACCCTTCCTCGTTTGGAACAGCGTCGGCGACGCTATATAGTTCTTCTGTTCGATGGTGAAGCGTTTCGTTGAAGCTTTCTTCGTCGTCCTCTAAATACCAATCGTTGTCTCTCATGCTTTCCCTCAGCCAACCCGTTTGATCCAATCCAACGGGTTTAGCGTTCTTTTAATTGATTGTACCAGGTCTGGCGTATTCCCGCAGCGACAAATATACTCCCAGCAGCCAGCACCAGGCTTTTTTCATCCGCCAGCGACAAAGCCACTTGCAGCGCATCTTCAACCGCCGGGACAATCTGCGTTGGCTTTCCAAACGGCAAAGCCAGTCGGGTCAGTTCTTCAGGCTGAATGGCGCGTGGATGAAAGGATTGAGTGAATATGACCTGACGAGCGCACGGGGTCAATTCCGCCAACATTCCCGGAATATCCTTATCTTCCGAAGCGCCAAACACCAGGATCACTTCTCGATCCGGGAAATAGGTTTCAAGGGTCTTAGCAAGTTTGCGCGCCGAGTCGCGGTTATGCGCCGAATCCACAATCAGCGGCGGCTCGCGTTGCAGGATCTCAAACCGCCCAGGCCACGAAACCTGTGCAAAACCTCGTTGAAGCGCTTCTTGATCGAGCCGCAGCCCACGCGAAGCAGCCGTTTGTAGAGCAGCGTAAGCGACAGCGGCGTTCTCCACTTGATGCTCGCCCAGAAGCGGTATCGTCAATTTCATCGCTGAGTTTGTTTCGAGGGTCCGTCCCTCTGGATTGTCGCTTACCGTCTTGGCTTCGACCTTCCAGACCAGCAAGCTCTGCCCATCCAGGTTATGTTCCAACGGTGAATACTGATAGTCGCGCCCAATCTGGATCAGCGGCGAGCCTCGTTCCAGCGCCACACGCTCAACCACCTGGCGCGCTTCCTCCACCTGAGAGGCAACCACAACCGGCACGCCCGCTTTGATGATGCCAGCTTTCTCCCCGGCAATTTCAGCTAACGTGTTCCCTAAAACCTGCACATGATCCATAGACAGCGAAGTAATCACCGCAACGAGCGGCAAAACGATGTTGGTGGCGTCCAGCCGACCGCCCAAGCCGACTTCGGCGACCACCGCCGTCGCGCCGCGCCGTGCAAAATACAGAAAAGCCAACGCGGTGGTGATTTCGAAAGTGGTCAGTTTCGTCCCTTGATCTAAAATCGGGCGAATTTCATCCACCAAAGCGATCAGGTCTTCATGCGGGATCGGCTGTCCATCAAACTGAATTCGCTCTGCATAGTCTTCTAAATGCGGCGATGTATAAAGACCCACCGCATAGCCTGCCTGACGCAGAGCGCTGGCGCAAAAAGCGCACACCGATCCCTTGCCCTTCGTCCCGGCAACATGAATCACCGGATAAGAACGATGTGGATTGCCCAACTGCTCCATAAAAGCCGCCATCCGGGCTAAATCAAATTGCCCGGGCAGGTTACGAAAACCTCGCGTCAGGCTATAATCCACAAAGCTATAAAGATAATCCAGGGTTTGTTGATAGCTAGGTTCAATATTCATAGGTCACAGGATTGTACCCTTGCCAGGCTTTCCAGACAAGAGTTGGATTGCTCGCCTCACAGACAGAGGGCGTCGCTGGCCCCTGCAAAAGTTTCTGGTACAATTCCGGCTATGTTGTCAAGGAGAGTTTTGAAAATGATTTTGCGCATTGCTGCGCTAATCCTGTTCCTTGCGCCGATCATCCTCGTTCTACCCCGATTGATCATGGGATGGTTTGCCCGTCCCAATACTTACACCATCGCCGAGGTGCCCAGCCGACCGGTTGCCATCGTCTTTGGCGCCGGTCTGTGGCGCGATGGAAGCCCTACGCCTGTGCTGCGCGATCGCGTGGCGACTGCAGCGCAGCTATATTTTGACCAGAAAGTGGAAAAAATCCTGATGAGCGGCGGCAACCCATCTGCTCATTACAATGAACCGCAAGCCATGCGCGATTATGCGCTTTCACTGGGCGTGCCGGAAGATGCAATTTTGCTCGACTTTGCCGGGCAACGAACTTATGATACCTGTTATCGCGCCCGGCATATTTTCGGCATCGCCAACGCCATCCTGGTGACGCAGAGTTTTCACCTGCCGCGCGCCTGGTATATCTGCCACGCTTTGGGCATCTCTGCTGTGGGCGTCGCCTCGGATTTGCGCCAATATCGTCGCGCATCCTGGCTCTATTGGAACCTGCGTGAAATACCGGCAATATTCGCCGCGCTTTGGGATGTCCATGTCGCCCGTCCCCGACCGCTCATGGGCAAACCCGATCAAATTCCGCCGTGGGAGGCGCAATGAACCGTGAGGAAGCTCTTGCCATCGTACATGAATATGTAAAAAACGAAAATCTGGTACGCCACATGTTGGCAGTAGAAGCTGCCATGCGCTTCTACGCCGAAAAATATCAGCAAGATGTGGAGACCTGGGGTATTGTCGGGTTGCTCCACGACTTCGATTGGGAAATACACCCCACCCTGGAGCAACACCCGCAAGATGGTGCGCAAATTCTGCGCCAGCGCGGCGTGCCCGAGGAGATCGTGCGCGCTGTGCTCAGCCACGCCGACCACACCGGCGTGCCTCGTCTGTCGCTGATGGAAAAAGCTTTAGCAGCCTGCGATGAAATCACCGGCCTGATTACCGCCGTGGCGTTGGTGCGTCCCTCGCGCTCGCTGCATGACTTAACCGCCTCGTCTGTAAAGAAGAAGTGGAAAGACCGTGCCTTTGCCGCTGGCGCCAACCGCGAGGAGATAGAGAAATGCACTGCTGAGTTCAATGTTCCGCTGTGGGAACACGTGGATAACGTCATCCAGGCTATGCGGCGTATCGCCCCACAGCTTGGTTTGGAAGGTCAACCGCCGCAAGAGCAATAAGCTTGCCTTAGCTGCCTGATCGGCAATCGAAACGGCGAAGGATGATCCATTTTATGCCTTCGCCGTTGCGCTATTCATCTACTCCAGGTGGAGATGTCGTCTTTACTCGGTTGCAATCGTAATATCTTTACACGGGTCGCCGCAAGAACGAATAATATTGATGATTTCGTCAATCGCCGGTTCAGTGGTGGTCAGCGTCCGGCCATCTTTTAAAGTGAGGATCACCATCAATTGGTGGTTCTGCATCACCGAAGCCACTTCACCATTCTGCACCATCGCAACCGCATGCTCCCAGGTGATGGTTGCGCCATCTGCATAACCCGGATAAAGCCCGCCGCCCGCTGCTGCCTCCGGGTATAAGCCGGGGTTGAAGCCGGGGTAAGCCGGATACGCGGGTTGGGTGGGTGTGGGCGATGACGTTTGACAGGCCGCGCTAAAAATCGCAATAACCAGGAAAAGGGTTATCAAAACCCATTGATTTCTCATTCCGCCTCCAAAAAGTTGCATGAATTAGATTCCCGCCTATTATTATACCTGATGCGAATGTGTTGACATTTGGCAGGTTTTCCGCTACACTGTTAAACGACTATACGAAACTAACAACGGATTATTTGGATCTTTGCAAATTTGGAGTAGTTGAAATGTCGCCCGATAACCCAAAACCCTCCACCTCCAGCGCGCACCTGACCGCGCGCGATTTACTGACGCCCACCATCAACGCCTGGCGCTTCTACTTGGACGACCAGGGTGTCTCGCCGCACACCATCAAAGCCTTTATTTCAGACCTCAATTTGTTAGCTGCTTATCTGCCGCCGGATCGCGCCCTAGGAGAGATCAGCACCGCAGATTTGAACCATTTCCTCGACTGGCTGCAAAACGGACGCGGAGTGCCATGCAGCCCCAAAAGCCTCGCCAGACGCATTACCTCGATCAAAGCATTTTTCCGTTGGTTGCATCAATACGGCGTATTGCTCATTGACCCGGCAGAAAAAGTGCCGCAAAGGACGGTGATTAGCCCTCTGCCGGTGGTTTTAACCCCCGAAGAGACCCAATTATTTTTAGAGACCGCCGACCGCCATCGGCGCGGGCCTAAGCCAGACGCCCGTCCCTTTGCTCTTGCACATCTGCTATTAAGCACCGGCATCAAGAAGGGAGAATGCCTGGCGCTCAGCCCCAATCACATTGAGCTTGAGTCTCCAAGTGGACCTTTTGTCTTCATTCGCTATGCCAGTCCACAGAACCGGTACAAAGAACGCAAAATTCCTCTGCCAGAAAGCTGGATCGCAGCCTATCAGGAATATCAATCCCAATATACCCTGGGGGAACGCTTGTTCCCCTGGTCGCAACGCCGACTAGAATATATTCTCGAAGACCTGAGCCTGGAGGCAGGGTTGGAAAAACATGTTTCGTTTGACATGTGCCGTTGGACATGCGCCTTGAACGATTGGCGATCGGGCATGGAACACGATAAGATACGGCAAAAGCTTGGGGTTTCAAAGATCCAATGGCGAGAAATTGGCATGAAGCTGGAGCGACTAGCAGCAGGCTAGCCGCCGATCTCGCTCATGGCGCGGTTGAGCGGAATTTCTCCCTCAGCCAAACGATGACCCCACGGTTTTTCCCAGATGGCGTTGACAATGATTTCGCGCAGCGCCTGATCCGAAACGCCCTGACGAAGAGGGGTGAGCAAATCCACCTCTTTCTCCCGCAGCAAGCATAACCTCAGACGTCCATCTGCAGTCAGGCGGGCGCGAGTGCAACTGGCGCAAAATGGGCGCGTCACCGTAGCGATAAGCCCCACCGTCCCTTTTGCTCCAGGCAGACGATACAGCACCGCTTCTCCATCTAACTTGCCGCCATTCAAAATCTCTAGCGGCCCAAACGCCTCTTCAATCCAGGCTTTGATCTCTTCGGCGGTCACCCCTTGCATGCGCTGAAATTCCGTGGCGCCGGCAAACGGCATCATCTCGATAAACCGCACTTGCCAGGGGCGTTCCAATGTCAGCCGAGCCAGATCTATCACGTCTTGCTCATTGTGATTGCGAACCACGACTGCGTTGATCTTGATCGGCGTCAGACCGGTTTGTTCCGCGGCATGAATGCCCGACCAGACATCTTCGAGTTTTCCTCGTCGTGTCAAACGCTCAAATTTCTCCGGGTTCAAGGTGTCCAGGCTGAAGTTCACCCGTTGTAATCCGGCTTCCGCCAGGTCTTTTGCCAGACGGGAAAAAAGCACCCCGTTGGAGGTCATCGAAAGCGTGCGGACGCCCGGCGTATGCGCAATCCCCCTGACCAACTCAACCACATTGGCGCGCACCGTTGGCTCGCCGCCCGTCAGGCGGAATTTGTCAAATCCCAGGCGGGCAAATATTCGCACCAATCGTAATATTTCATCGTCTTGCATCAACTCCGCATTGGGGCGGAAAGTGATGTCATCCGGCATGCAATAGAGACAACGCAAGTTACAATGGTCAGTGAGGCTGATGCGCAGGTAATGGATTCTTCGTCCGTAGCGGTCCAGAGCCATATTGTGTTCTACTATCGCCAACAGGTTTTATCAGATTATACCTAAAGAAGAGCTTTGCGGGGAATGCCCCGATGGTTTCACCAATCCAGGTCATCAAAACCTGAGACATTGGAGTAAAATGTTGTCACATCCCCGATT
>DYGV01000020.1:547-18748 GCA_020724505.1 Anaerolinea thermophila | reverse complement strand
GTTATTTAACCATGCAGCGCTCCTATGGATATAGAGCCAATCAACCCCAAAGATACTAACGATATAACGCTGCAAGCCATCAACGAAGCCTCCGTTCTCATCCAACAATACGCCCACGCGCAGAACTTACCCGAACTGCTCGAAACCATCGTTCAGCAAGCAACTCGATTATTGCGCGCTTCTGGCGGCGGTTTTTACCTGACCGAACCAGAAAAGCAGCTCGTACGCTGCGTCGTCAGTTACCAAACGCCAAAAGATTATCGAGGAACGACTCTACGATATGGTGAAGGCTTGGCAGGCAGAGTGGCGCAAACCGGCGAGCCATTTATCATTCAGGATTATCGAAAATGGGCTGGACGAGCAGAGGCGTTCGAGAGTGAACAGCCATTTCGGGCGGTCGTCAGCGCGCCGGTCTTTTGGCAAGGCCAGGTGACAGGTGTGTTGCACGTTCTGGATTACACAGAAGAGCGAACTTTCACAAACTACGACCTAGAGGTGTTGAATCTCTTCGCCCACCAGGCAGCCATTGCCATCGAAAACGCCCGTCTATTTCAAGCCGAACGCCGTCGCATTGCCGAGCTGGAAGCCATTCGGCAGGCAAGCCTGGGGTTAGTCTCCAGCCTGAATCTCAATCAAGTTCTCGAATCTATCTTGCGCAGCGCCATGAGCTTGGTGCCTGAAGCGCTGATCAGCCAGGTATTTCTCTATACATCGAAAGACGGCGGCGAATTAGTCTTCGGCACCTCCCTGGCGAGCAATGGCGTCATCGGTCAGCCCTTGGGCAAACCACGTCCCCATGGTCTGACGTACACCGTCGCCCGCAGCGGGGAAATCATCGTCGTCCCAGACATGCGCACACACCCGCTTTTCGAGGACGCGCCGAAAGAATGGGCCGGCTCTGCCATCGGGATACCGCTAAAAATCGGCGAACGAGTGGTGGGCGTGATGGATATACTCTTCGTCGAGCCGCGTCAGGTGAAAGACGAAACCTTAGACGCATTAAGCCTGCTGGCCGACCATGCGGCGATGGCAATCGAAAATGCTCGCTTATTTGAACAAGCCGCCGCAGAACGCCGCCACTTGAGGCTGCTTTTCGACATCAGCCGTGAAATATCTACCAGCCTGGATCCCGAAGAAATCTTGAAACGCGCCACGCATCTCACTTGCAATGCTTTGAATGGGCTTTCCGGAGCAGGTTACATTTACCTGCCGGATGAGGATCGTCTGCGTTTGTGCGCATTATATGGTTTACCTGCCGAAGCAATCGAAGACCTGGATCGGGAACTGGATATGCGCCCTGGCAAAGGCTTGGCCGGTTGGGTAGCGGAACACTGGCAACCGCTCTATCTAGCCGATGTTACTCAGGATGAACGCTGGATACAGGCGCCGGGTGTGGATGATAACGCCCGCTCAGCCATCTCCAGCCCTATCTTGTTTGGCGATCAACTGCTGGGGGTCGTTACGGTGCTGCATCGGCAGCCAGCCTCCTTCAACGAAGAGCAACTGGTTCTATTGCAAGCCATTTGTCAGTCGCTTGCCCCGGCGTTGAGCAATGCTCGCGCTTATCAAGAGGTGCAGCGACGACTAGCAGAGATTACTTTGATTCAAAGCCTGACGCACGTTTTCAGCCAGCAACTAGAAGTTCAAGACTTGTTGGATGAGGTCGTGAAACAGCTTAGTCAACGACTTGGATACCGACAAATCTTGATTTATCTATTCGAAAAAGACCAGCTCACGCTGAAGGCTTCACACGAGAAAATTACCGGGCTGAAGGTCTTTTCACCCGATGAGGGCATTCTGGATCTGGTTGCCCACACAGGTCAGCTTGCATTTGTGCCGCCGGCTTCGCCATCTACAGACAAAAGAAAGACCGCCGAAGCCACCGCCATCGAAATTGATGTTCCAATCTACATTGGTAAAACCGTCGTTGGAGTGATCAGCGTGCGTGGCGACGCGCTGACACCCCTTACCATTCAGGACAGCAACTTATTACAGGTTCTCGCCGGACAAATTTCAGTCGCCCTGGAAAACGCTACCCTTTATGAGCGCGTACGAAAACAAACGCGCGATCTGGAGACCATCGTCGCCCAACGCACCGCAGAGCTGGCAGAGCTATATTCTCTGAGTCAGGAGATCGGTTACCTGCTCTCGTTCCAGGATTTGCTGCGCCGCCTGGTGCGCCATTTACGGCGAGCGATCGGTTGTAGCCTGACAGCCGTCTATTTGATCACCGAGGAACGCAATTATTTCATTATCGAAACTCAGCGCCCATTCGAATCCTCCATTGAAGAGCAAATACGCGCCTTCTGCAAGAAAGACCTGGCGGAAGTAGAGGTTATAAGCGACGAGAGAGAATCCTTCGAGCTGATCCTATCTGAAGATTATCATCGGGACGCGCCTCCACTGATCAATCTTTCTGCAATACGCCAGTCGCCTATCATGGCTGGTCAGCAAATTGTTGGCGTCTTGCTGGCGGCAGATGATGGCGCAACCGCGCTGGGAGCGGAACAGGCGCGGCTGCTCACCACCTTCGCCAATCAGGCGTCGTCAGCGGTAACGCGCCTGTATAACATCCTTACCGAGCAGCAACAACAATTAGAGCGTCTGGTGGAACATTTACCTGTGGGGGTATTGCTGTTGGATGAAGAGTTCCGTATCCTGGTGGCTAATCCCTTGGGGCGTGAAATATTACAGGCAATGAATAATCAGCCCCTACCTCCAGATCACCGCCTCACCCGGCTGGGAGCTTATGAACTTCAACGACTGACCGAACGCGGCGATCTGCTTTCGCCGATTGAGATTGTAGTTGATGAAAAAGAGCGCAGATATTATAGCGCCCAAATTCGCCCAGTCGGCGATAGATCAGCCTCCGTCCATAACCCCTGGGTGTTGATGGTCAGCGACATCACCCAAGAAAAAGAAAACCTGGCGCGTCTCCATAGCCAGGATCGCCTGGCATCGGTGGGACAGTTGGCGGCGGGCATTGCCCATGATTTTAACAACATTATGGCTACCATCCTGGTTTACACCGACCTGTTGATGTTCGATAATTCGATCAGCCCGGAAGGCAAAGATAAACTTCGCGTCATCCAGGCGCAGATCCAGCGCGCCTCCAGCCTGATCCGTCAGATATTGGACTTCAGCCGCAAATCCGTGATCGAGCATGTCACCCTGGATTTGCTGCCCATGTTGAAAGAATTCGACAAGATGCTGGTGCGAGTGCTTCCAGAGACCATCCATCTGGAATTGGCTTATCAACCGGGCGCTTATTGGGTCAACGGCGATCCGGCTCGCCTTCAACAAGTCTTTATGAACCTGGCGCTGAATGCCCGAGACGCCATGCCGCAGGGCGGAACTTTACGCTTCGAGCTGAGCAGTGTTTCGAAACTCCCCAGCCGCGCTCAGCCCACCCCAGATGCAACGCCAAAAGCCTGGATCTGCATCACCGTGAGCGACAGCGGATGCGGCATGTCTCCAGAGGTGTTGGAACACATTTTTGAACCCTTCTACACCACCAAACCCGCCGGACGAGGCACCGGCTTAGGCTTGCCACAGGTCTATGGCATCGTCACCCAACACGGCGGAGCAATCGAGGTCAACAGCCAAAACGGGCAGGGAACAACGTTTCGCATCTACCTGCCGGCCGTAGAAGTTGAAATACAAAGCGAGAGACAAACGCCAAGCCCTCCGCTTTTCGATGGCCGCGGCAGCACCGTCCTGGTAGTCGAGGACGACCCTGCAACACGCCTGGCGCTGAGCACTTTACTGGAAGCGGTTCAATGTACAGTCATCTCTGCCTCAAATGGCGCTGAAGCCTTGCAAGAATTTATCCAGGCAGATCAACGCATTGATTTGGTGATCAGCGATATCGTCATGCCAGAGATGGGCGGCATTGGTCTCTACCACGCTATACGCGAAATGAATCCGTTAGTCAAAGTCCTGCTCATCACCGGTCACCCACTGGATGAAACCAATCAAGAGCTACTGGAACAAGGTGGAGTGGTATGGCTGCAAAAACCCTTTAGCATCAGCGAATTCAATCAAGCACTGAGCAAGATCTTCAACATCCCCTGAACTGTATGAGCCATAGCTGCCATTAGATTAGAATTGTCCCAGAAGCACCACAAAAGTCATCGCTCGTTGCCGAAAGGCAATCCCACCCCCCAGGCGGGCTTGAGCGCCTGAGGTGGAGGCTTTCGACCCCAGCCGCGCCTTTTAGCGCTCTCGATTGCTTTCGATGGTGACAAATCTCGCTATATCTCGGATATAATTTGTTGCAATTGCGCTCTTGGAAACAAGATTGCCTCAAATGTCTGAAGGAGCCTTGCACCGATTGATCATAACTTTTGACCAGGCTTTTAGCGAGCTTGGATCAAAGGTCAGCGCGAGTAAACTGGAGGAGCTGGCGGTATTTATCCACAAGGCAATGACGGTGCAAGCTCGACATTATCACACCCTGGAACACGTATTCACGTTCATTGAGCCGGGCAACCCTATTCAGACCCTGGCCGGATTGTTCCACGACATTGTCTATTATCAGGTAGATCTGGGGTTCTTGCCCGCCATCCACCGCATCATTGCCCCTTTCATCAGCCAACGAGGGCAAGAGTTCACCATTGCTCTGGATGCCCCAGATGACCCCCAATTTAACCTGGTGTTAGAGGCATTCGGCTATCAACGCGGTGATTCTGTGTCGGTGACAACCGGACTGAATGAGTTTCTCAGCGCAGTGGTCATGAACGATCGCCTTGGGGATTTGGTTGCTCAGAAAGACTTACTCTTGATGGATTTATGCATCGAAGCGACAATCCCCTTTCGCGGGCCAGCGAATAATGGTCAAAGCTGCTTCCAGGCGCTGGAAGAGCGTTTACGCTCCATCAACCGGCGTTTGAGCTTCGGCATGAGAGATCAGGAAGTCCGGGACGCCATCCGTCTGGCGCTACGGGTAGCAAACAAAGATGTCTCTGGCTTTGCCGAGCAAGATGCAGCGGTCTTCCTATCGAACACCTGGCGACTATTGCCAGAGATGAATGTTCCGTTACGCGCCGGAAATGTGTACACCATCCGCGAATATCGTGAAGCGCTTCAGAACATGGATGCCTTCTTCAGCCAATTGGACCCCCAAAGGGTATTTCACCAATACAGCGGCGAACCGGCGCAGCGGGAGTTTGAGTTGATGGTCGAACGAGCACGCCGCAATATCGAAATTGCGCAGCGCTATTTGCGTGTAAAGCTCCTGGCGCAAGCTCTGCTTGAAGCTCTAGCCATGGAATCGGGCGGCGACGCGCCTCTATCTCTGTTCATGGGCGATACAACTGCAGAGGCAGACGCTCATCGTTTAGAAAAACACCTCCCTGCGATGGATAACCCCTCTTGGGCGGAGCCAAACTCAGAGCTTTATCATTTGCTGGCCACCGGGCGCACCGATAATCCCGGCTTTGACTTGAACACTTCGCCATTATCGTTATTCATTTACAAAAGCCTCTCCCCAGGCGAATTCAATCGCGCCTTTGACGCTGCCCAAGAGATGTTCGCTTGCCGCATCTCCCCAGCCGCATTCTTGCAGCAACTTAATCCGCAGATAGTCAGCGCGGTTGCACGCGCCAGCGCGGCGATGGCGACCACGCGTAGCCAGGCGCTACAAAAATACAGCCGGTTATCGGGTTCCGCAAAATAAAACGCGCTGAGGCCGATCCCCAGCGCGTTAGCGTGTTTCAAGATGCTCAAGCGGGCTTGCGCCTGACGCCCAATCCGGGCTGGTCGGGCAATACTAGGCGCGCCCCTTGATAGCAGACGCCGTCGTACGGATCGTTCGCAATCAACAAGGGGCCATCCAGATCTGCATAATCGCAGAGCGGCGCCAAATGGGCGGCAGCGGTTACGCCCAGGGTGGTTTCCACCATACAGCCAATCATCACCTGCATATCCAGGGCGCGAGCAACATGAATGGCGCGCAACGCTTCTCGAATGCCGCCGCTTTTCATCAACTTGATCACCACCCCATCCACCGCACCGGCGTGCGCAGCCACATCTTTAGCCGTCTTTACATTCTCATCCGCGAAGATGGGCGCGCCCAGCTTCTTCCCACGCAGCCAACGCAAACCCTCGATATCGCCCACTGGCAAAGGCTGCTCAACGAATTCGAGGCCATATTCCGCCAGCCGCGGGATCAACGCGGCAGCCCGTTCCCGGCTCCATCCCGCGTTGGCGTCCACCCGCAGGCGAGCCGTGGTCGCCTGCCGAATAGCTGCGATCACCTTCTCGTCATCTGCCCCGCCTAACTTGATTTTTAGAATGGGCAACCCTGAGGCGCGAGCACGCTCCGCCATAATGGAGGGTTCATCCATCGAAATGGTGAAAGAAGTCAGCGGCGCCTGGCCGGGATCCAACCCAAGCAAACAATATAACGGCTGCCCCAGCCTTTTACCCAACTCATCATGCAAAGCCAGATCAATCGCAGCTCTGGCTGCTGCGGAACCAACCGGAAGTTGATTGAGCATATCTTCCATGCGGAAAGGATCCCATTCGCGCCCAACAACTTCCTTAAGATAGGCAATGATACCAGCCTGCGATTCGCCATGATGTGGCGCGGCAGCCGCCTCGCCCAGGCCCTCGTGAATGCGTACAAAAACATTATGACGCACATCGGATGCGCCGTGGGCAATACGCCAAGTGGTCTTCAACTGCAAGGTATAAGGCTCCCAGCTTAGGCTCATGCATATCTCCGAATGCCCGCCAAATTGTCGCGCAGCCAGGCGCGATATTCTGGGCTGCTTGGATCGAGGCTATTGTAAGAAACTGCCCATGCAGCCCCGTTGGCGTGGATCATGCGATCGCCGCCTAACGAAATTGCCACATGGGTGATGTTCTTATATCTGAAGTCTGAGCCGTCCTCTTGACGCTCGCCGAAGAAAAGCAGATCGCCAGGCTGTGGCATGCTCTCCACGGGCATCCCGACGAGATACTGTTGATCGGCGTCACGCGGCAGGTTGACGCCCAAAAAACGCCAGAAGGTTCCTGCCAGTCCGGAGCAATCGTAGCCGAAGGGGGTGCGCCCGCCCCATAGATAAGGCACGCCGATCAGCCTTTGCATCAACTTCAAGGTAAAAGCAATGCCTTCCGCGTCTGGCTTCGGCCAGCGGTCCGAGGGCAGCAAACCAGCGTCTTCCACCCACCATAAACGCCCATCGGGAAGACGAATCTGCGCCTGGCCAGGAGTTCGTTCTTGCACTTGAACCCGGACGCCAAAGGGGATCTTTCCACAAATCTCTACGTCATCGGGAGAAGCAACGGCGTTTAGCAGATCCACCTGTACCATGCTCTGGCAAGCAGCCTGATACTCCTGCACTTTAGAGCGATCGCAAAGATGCAAAGCCGAAAGATGCATCCATCCCAAATAACGATCGTGTTCCATGCGCACGTGCGCCCAGCCATCCTTTTCCTCCAGGATGCGCGCCGCTTCGCCGAGCAGCGCCTGGCTGACCCGCTCCGACAGATTGCGCGGTTCGCGTCGCAAATCGGCCACACAACGATTGACCAACGCCCATGGCGTGGAATCATCCAGTAAAACCTGCACCGAATCGGCGTCTATCGTTGGCGCTGATTCGTCCTCCGCTGTCAACTGCTCCAACCGTTCAACTGCCGCCTGGCGCTGAGCGGGATAAAGCGTTTGCCCGAAAAGGACAATCCTGGCGCGAGGCGCGTTTTCACGCCTGGCGCGCAAGTCAAAGATCCATTCCCGCGAATCTGCATAGGAGTCCCGCTCCAGGCGGTGTAGCGCTTCATTGGCGTCATCGCCGCGGCGTTCCAGAAAGCTTTCGACCCGCTGAAGCCACTCGCTAAACGCATCCAACTGCACATTATGTCGCACGCCGGCGGGCAGCCATAACTCCGCATAAGGGATATGCCGGGCGATGAATTGAGCATGTTTGCCCGGAGCGTTGACCGGATCCTCTGCTCCCTGGATCACCAACGTTGGCCGTTGAACTTGCCGTAAATCTTCAGGCGTATAGTTGGGTTCACTCAGGATTTCCTTCAATGTAAGCGCCAGCAGTTCACGCCAGTAATTTTCGCCGTGCGTCGGCCCATGAGCGGCGATCATTTCCTGCATCCACTCCGGCGCTTCGCGCGCTATGCGCTCGGCATCTAAGACGACCGGCTCTCTTTCCAGCAAATCTGGGCTGACATAAGCATTCGCCGCCTGGATCACCGCGCTTTGTACTACCTCAGGGTGTTCAATCAAGACCACCAGGGCGGTGTTGCCGCCATTGCTGTGGCCGATGACGTGAGCGCGCTTGTACCCCAAAGCCCGCACCAGCGCCGCCATATCGGAAGCCATTTCTTTGAACGAATATGAGCGTTGTGGGTTACTGCTCCTTCCATGTCCGCGGCAATCTGGGAGAATGACGCGCCAGCGACGTCCTAAAGCCGGCGCAATCGCCCCCCAATCGCCCTCGCCCGTTGAAGTCGCGCCATGAATAAGCAAAATCGGCGCTTGATCAGGCTGATCTTTTCCGTAGGTCTGATAATAAATTTCAGCCCCGTGGATGGCGATGCTG
The DNA here is from genome assembly GCA_020724505.1 of Anaerolinea thermophila. Lineage (GTDB taxonomy): Bacteria > Chloroflexota > Anaerolineae > Anaerolineales > UBA4823 > RBG-16-57-11. The sequence goes on along the minus strand of DYGV01000020.1, from coordinate 10,190 downwards.
GGCATGGCGCTATCCCCTAGCAAGAGCTAACAAGGCGCGAAAAGCCGCATACACTTCAACCATATCTTGAGCCATGTATTCAACTCGGCGTTCGCTGCGCCGCGCTCCAGGCAAAAGTGCAGCCTTGTCCGCCATTTCCGAATGAACAAAATCAACCGCCACAGTGATCGGCGGGGATAGGCGAAACGGTTGCGGCGCGGTTCCATTTTTCAACCTTTCGACAGCTTTTCTGGCGGCGGCGCGGATTCTTTGCTCCGTAACCGCTGGCGGGAGCAATTCCGCTGCCATGCAACCCAGCGCAGTTTTGACCACCACAGTCTCCAGATCGCCCAGCAATGCTTTGGCCTCCGCGCACGCAGTCTGATCGCCAGAGATCATGAGTACAGGCGCGCCGAAGTGACCACAAACGGCAGCGTTCAATCCAATTTCTCCAATGGGTTGGTCATTGAGCCGCAGGTTTGCCACGCGCTCATCTGACCAAGTGTGTTCCAGGATTGCATTTTGCGATCCAATGCGAGCATGGTAGCCAATAAACAATACGCCATCCACGCCGCTATCAACTCCTTGCACCATAGAAAGCGGCGCCGGCGTACCGCTGTTCAATCGCGCCCGCTCATCCAGCTCTTCGATCAATATATTGCGACTGTATCCATGGCCATCCGTGACAATCACCTCGTCCGCGCCGCCATCGAACGCTCCGCGAATTGCGGCGTTGACATCTTGCGTCATTAACCGTCGGAAACGGGCATACTCAGGATGATTGCTGCTCACCTGATCCCAATGTACCACACCGGTGACGCCTTCCATATCGGCAGCAATTAAGATTTTCATCGTCCTTAGCTCCTGTTGGGTTATAAAAGTCCCGCGATTTTTTTGATCATAAGGCAATTTCCGAACATTTTCGAATCAACAAATAGATCGTTTTCGCTGACGAAAACGATCATGTCCTGATATAAAGTTGGGGAGCGATAGTAACCCGGGGAAGAGTTCATTCGTTAGCCTGAAAGATAAGATTCCACCTGAAGCTCGTTGAGCGCGGAGTAACCAGAAGTTTACCATACCTTCTGTAGGCAATTTCAGAATTCGGGGGGCTCAAATGCGTCCAGTGGGCTTTGTAACCCTGGGCGTCGGTTTCCAATTCCGGCGGAATCATCGCCGTCCGTGGCGATACGGATTCATGGTATTATTCAACCGCGGCCTCATGTTTGTACGCAGCATCTTTAGTGTCTTATTTATCTCTCTGGTATTAGCGCCTGTTTCCAACCCCGGGGCGGCGAAAAATTCGCTATGGCAAGAATTAGCGCCGGGCATCGCTTATCGCGAGTTCTATTTAGAAGATCCTAATCACGTCTATGTGGCGCGCATGTCGCGCAGACAAACGGGTCTCGCCATCGAAAGCGGCATTGGGCAGGGGAAATTGAGCGGCGGCGCAGAGACTGTGCGTGAACAAGCGGCGCGTTATGACCAGGCAATTAACTATTGGGGAAAAGAATGGGGGGCTCGCAATCAGGTGATTGTAGCCATAAATGGCTCCTATTTTGAGACCCAAACGGGCATACCCTGGAGCGGTCAGGTGCATTCTGGTTGGTACGCCAAACGCTTCGAAGATCGTCAACGAAGCAGTGGCTTTGTCTGGACGCTGGATCAACAGGCGTTTGTTGGCGAATGTGTGGTCAACCGCCCAGGCAAGCAACTTTTGCACCTGCTAAGGTCGGAAAAATCGCTACCGTTCGACGGTATAAATCTCGCCTCTATAGAAGATGGCCTGGTGATCTTCACCCCTCAATACGATGCTGCCACACCGACTCTGACAAACGGCAAGACGGCGCTGGAATTTCTGGTTGAATTGAAACAACCGCTTACCATCACTCCCACCCCGGCGATGGTCATTGGAACTGTGAAAGAGGTGTTGGAAGGCGAAGGCGCAACATTAATCCCCTTTGATCACATTGTCCTATCTGCCCGCGGGAAGAGAATCGGAGACTTGAAGGGTAAGCTCGCTGTAGGGGATGAAATTGGCGTCTCTCAGGAGTTGAGCCATTTCAAATCCGATTGTCGAACGCCTAATCCGGCCAGTTGGAGCAACGCCTACGCCAGCGTGGCCGGAAGCTATATCTTCCTCGCGGAGGGCGTCATCCAGGCAGAGGACGATTTAGGCGCGGTGCTGCGCAATCCACGCACCGCGATCGCGCTAAACGATGACGCCGTCTTTTTTATTGTTGTGGATGGCCGCGATCGTCTGCGTAGCCTGGGGATGAGCATGGTAGAGCTGGCGATATTTGCCAAGACACGGCTGGGCGCAGATTGGGGAATAGCATTAGACGGCGGTGGCTCATCCACAATGGTGGTCAATGGGCAAATCAAAAACAACCCCAACGCAGAGCTGATTGAAAGCTCGCAACCCATCGCGCCCGGGCAACCTTTGCCCCCCAGCGGCCCCACGAAGATCGAGCGTGCAGTCGCCAACAGCCTGATGATGGTCGTCGTTCAACCAAAGGAATTGTCGAAGGCATTCAAGAGCGGCGACTCTGTTGTGATTCAAGACGGCGGCGAAGTAAACATGCGCCTGGGTCCGGGGACGAATTATGCCATTCAGACAACCCTATCGCCTGGCAGCCGCGGTGTGGTAGTCGAACATCCGATGAATGGCGTCTTGGCAAAAGGGTACTATTGGTGGAAAATAAACTTTGCCGGCATCACGGGTTGGGTGAATCAGGATTCGCTGGCGCTTCAACCCTGAAAAGTTTGAGGAACAGCTTCTACATACATTGGGAGGGCAAAGATGAACTTCGACCTGAATGATGAGCAACGCATGTGGCGCGAAGCGGTGCACGACTTCGTCGCCCGCGAAGTAAGACCCTGGGCGCACGAGGTGGACGAAGAAGCGCGTTTCAACGAAAGCGCGGTGCGCAAGATGGCGCCCTTGGGATTGTTGGGTTTAAACATTCCCGAAGCTTATGGCGGCGCAGGCGTTGACCCGGTGAGCGCGGCGATCGCCATTGAAGAACTCGGCTGGGGTTGCGGCAGCACCGCCCTGGCTGTGGCCGCACACAACGGGTTGGCTTGCGCGCCAATCGCCCTGTTTGGCAGCGAAGATCAAAAGCAAACCATTCTACCGCGCCTCGCCAGCGGTCAGGCGGGGCTTGCCGCGCTGGCGCTTACCGAGCCAGGAGCCGGCTCGGATTTGCAGGGTGGGGGGCGCACTCGCGCCGAAAAACGCGGCGATTGCTGGGTAATCAACGGCAGCAAAGCGTGGTGTACGAATGCGAGCTTGGGCGAATACATCGTGACTCTGGCGCGCACAGACCCAGCCGGCGGCTCTCGCTCTCTAAGCCTCATCCTAGTACCCACCCGATCGGCTGGTTTGCACATCGGTCCCCCAGAAAAGAAGATGGGGCTGAGAGGTTCTCCCACGCACGCGGTCACTTACGAGAATGTCGAAGTTCCTTTGGAAAATCTGATCGGCGTCGAAGGCAACGGCCTGGCGCAAACCCTTGCCGTGTTAGACGGTGGACGGATCGGCATCGGCGCGTTGGCAGTGGGGCTGGCGCAGGCGGCGTTTGAATACGCCGTGCAATATGCGCGCCAGAGACAGACCTTCGGCCGACCCATCGCTGAACACCAGGCCATTCAATGGATGTTGGCAGATGCAGCCACCGAAATTCAAGCTGCTCGCCTGCTGGTCTATGAAGCTGCCTGGCTTAAAGGGCAAGGTCGCTCTTTCACCAAAGCCGCCTCCATGGCGAAGCTATTCGCCACGGAAATGGCGGAAAGAGTATGCCGAAACGCCATCCAGATTCACGGCGGCTATGGTTATAGCCGGGAATATCCGGTGGAGCGCATCTACCGAGATGCCCGCTTGATGACCATCGGCGAAGGTACCAGCGAAATCCAACGCATGGTCATCGCGCGACATATTTGATGTGATAGCAGGGATTGCTCCTGAAAGGTCGGGGACGGCGCAGTCGGGCAAAATTTGGGCACGACTGGCGGCAAAGAAACTTGGTTTCCTCCCCGTTCGCCGACGCGTCGCGCCTCAATCAGGCATCTTTGCGTCAATCACGAAGACGCCGCTCTTTGATGCCCGGCTTCGGAGCGAGGATCTTCTCGCAGTAATTCAACTGCATGAGGCAACACAGGAGCCACCACTTGAAAATTTTCGACCGCGCCCTTAGGGCTGCCGGGCAAATTGATAATTAAAGTCTGTTTGCGAATACCGGCAACGGCGCGTGATAACATAGCGTGAGGGGTGATCTGCAGGCCGGCGGCGCGCATCGCTTCGCCCAGACCCGGAGCCGGTCGTTCGATCACCGATTGGGTCGCCTCGGGGGTGACATCGCGCGGAGCAAAGCCCGTGCCGCCGGTGGTTAGGATCACGTCAATTTCACCCGAATCGGCCCAGGAGATCAACTGCTCGCGCAAAACCTGCAACTCGTCCGGAGCGATTGCCTGGCGAACAATCTGCCAACCCAGTTGTTGGACTGCATTTGCCAACGCAGGGCCGGACAAATCGGCGCGTTCGCCACGCGCCGAGCGGTCGGAAACGGTCAAGATGGCAATGCGTAAGCTCATATAATTCACCGAGAAACCTTTTTAAGGAAGCGCAGGCAGGTTTTAATCCAGATCTTTTCCGTAGATATAAAGATCCATGCGCTCCCAACCACGCTTTTCGTAAAATTCAATGGCGGTTTGATTATCTTTGGTAACCAACAAGTAATACTTAATGCACCCTTTTTGACGCAATCGCCGCTCTAACTCTTCCATAAGTTGCGAGGCGATGCCGCGCTGGCGATATTCGCTCTGAACCGCCAGATGATACATCATCCCCCGCCGCCCATCGAAACCGCCGACGACCGAGCCCACAATGCTACCATCGCACTCAGCCACCAAGAAGAGGTCAGGGTCGCGCTGCATTTTTTTTGCGATCTCTTCCGGTTGATCCGAGCGACGGACATGGATACCCGGCCCGGCATTTTCCCAAAGATGGATTACAGCCGAATAATCATCGGGAAAAACGAACGGGCGAATATGGATCGGAGCCTTCGCCTGCGCTGAATTCTTCGATGAATTCATCATTCTTCCTCCTGACCCAGCAGGCGTCTCCATGCGCCGTGAATGCCGTCTTCGGTGACGCCAAAGTAGTATCGGTAGCCCGTTCCTGTCTTTTCGACTAAATCAAAGCGGGTGAATTTTCCCTGTTTGTAGCGACGGATCAAGCCATAACGCCCTTGCCATTGGATCTTCATCTGCGAAAGATCGGCAGGTAAACTATCAAAGGTGGTGATTGCGTAATGCCACAAACGGCGGGCGGATTTACGGGTAACGTTTTTGACCACGTTCCCATTGCGCAAGTCGCGCATGGTGTAATAGCGGTCTTCGTTGCGGGTTTCCACCGAAATCACTTCCACGCCGGTGCGCGGGGCATCATCCTCTGGCTGCTGATCTGACGCAGGCTCAGTGGCTGTAGGAAGCGCCTCAACCATTTGCGGCTTGGCGGACAGGCTGCCAGCAATCATCGCCGAAGGCAGGCGTGAAACGTCGCTTGCCACCGATACGCCAAGCCCTCGAGCAACGAGGCCCACAATTTCATCCCGCACCGCTAACACTGTCTCGGCTTCAGAACGCACATAAATTTTATTGTCGTCCACCGCATACGGCGGGTCATCGCCGCGCGGCACCAGAACAACGATGATCTTCTTGCCGCCGATTTCATGAATATCCAGGCTGCAACTCAACGGTGGGCTGATGCGTTTGCCAATCTCTTTTTCGAGCTGTGCAATCGCCTGCTCCGCATCGGCGACGCCCACTACAGGTTTCTTTGGATCGGCGGATAGACCAATATACAACGTGCCTCCATTGGTATTCGCCAACGCGCATACATCGGCGATGATCGCATAACGTTTCCCGCCGCGCACATTCATGCTCTCATGAAAATCCTGAATAATGTTAGCGCCCTCCTCCTGGGCAGCGCGAATGAAATCAAATGCGGGTTCTGCTGCCAGGCGATGTGGCCGAGTGCGGGCGAAATCGTTGCTCCTGAATAATTCGCGCAGCGCTTCAAAGCTCACTTCGGGTAATAACACATCCGTCGCCCGATCGCCCACCCCAAGATTCTTTTTACGCACCGGGTCGGTCGTCAGGCGATGGGCATCCGAGCCTTGAATGCAATGCATTCGCCGCGGATATTCGGGTTTTGTGCCGTTGAAAAAGGCAGCCGTACTGTGCTTGCTCTTGTTTTCCAGATCTGTCACTTCTAGGGCGTGCAGATGAGGGTCTTGGGTGTATGCAATCTTGGTCTGCCCGCCGATCGGAAAACCGCGCATAGCAACGCCATTGCTGGAATTTGCATGGGCGGCAATCACCAACCCTCCAGCCGCGTCCACCACCTGATAGACCGTCAACACATCGCTGGTTGCGCCCACAGTCGCCGAACCTTCGTCAATTTGTTCAGCCGGAATATTCAGATCGAGCAAGAGATGCTCAATTTCGCGTAATGGCTTCTCAGGCGGAAAGATGCACAGGATATGGAAGCCAAAGGTGGCAGTGAACTCGAAGCCGGGCAAGGTCTGGATTTTATTGAGCAGCCGACGGTATTCATTCAATTGCGCTTGTTCCGCCGGTTGAATACGTTTCAGCCGCTCCAATAACTCTAATTCGTGAATTTCGTCCATCATGCGCCGATAGCCGGCTACCGTATTATGGTCGGTAAAAGCAATCATCGCCAGGCCGCGCGCTTCAGCGCGATGCAAAATATCCAAAAAAGAGACCTCAGGCTGCTGGTAATCGCTTGAGGCCGGGGTGTGTATGTGCAAATCAATCGTACTCCATTGCATGGAGGTACGGCTACGTCTCTTTCCCACAGTTCACTCTCAGCTAAGTAATATATAAGGTATTCGGAAATTCCCCCCATACTTGTCTCTCATCACGAGGGCCGGGGGAAGGGTAAAGAAAATTGTTCCGAATATTTTCTCAAAAGTAACAAGAACGCCGGCTAATTCTCATAAGCCATAACCTGGCGTATCTTCTGGATCAAATCCTCTGGCATATAGGGTTTAAGGATGAAAGCGTCGGCGCCATGCTCCAGGCAGCGCTGACCGATGTCAATGCCCGATGTCATAATCACCCGGGCAGAACGGGTGGCCTTATCGGAACGGATAGCCTGCAACAAGTCCAATCCGTTGATCTGCCGCAGATGAACATCCATCAAGATGATGTCGGGCAATTCTCGTCGAATGGCATCCAACACTCCAGGAAGGTCGCTATCGTTTTCCACGGCAACTACTTCAAACTTCTCAAAACGCAGCAATGTGCGCAGCAAAGACAGCATCGTAAAATCATCTTCAATCAGCATCACTTTAGTGGTCATAGCTACCCCCTTGCGAAAACTCTGTCGCTGCCGCAGGCTCTGGCTGCAGTGTTTCTGGCTTTGGCTCCAAAGCTGCCTGAAGAACCTCGTCAACATCTTCAACGAAGATGAACTGAAGCTCATTCAGCACCTCTTCGGGTATATCTTCCAAGTCAGCCTGATTATAGCGGGGCAAAATCACCGTTTTCAAACCTGAACGATGCGCTGCCAGAACTTTTTCTTTGATTCCCCCCACCGGCAACACCTGCCCCCGCAGGGTGATCTCACCCGTCATGCCCACCTCTCTGCGCACCGGTCGTCCAGAGATCAACGAAACCAGCGCAGTTACAATCGCCACGCCAGCCGAAGGCCCATCTTTGGGTTGAGCGCCGGCAGGGATGTGCAGATGGACGTCTGTTTTTTCGAAAAAGTCATCTGCCAGACCAAGTTGCTGGGCGCGAGAACGTACATACGACAACGCCGCACGCGCCGATTCTTGCATGACATTTCCGATAGAACCGGTGATCTGGAAACCTTTGCTGCCCGGCATTTGCGTGGCTTCGATGAAAAGCACATCGCCGCCGAAAGGCGTCCAGGCCAATCCGGTTGCCACGCCGGGAACCGAGGTGCGCCAGGCAATCTCTTCATCGCTGAAGTAGCGCGGCCTTCCCAAAAATTCCTGCACCTTCTCCGGTGTAATCACCACCTCTTGCGGACCGGCTTCAGCAATCTTCGTCACAACTTTGCGACACACCGACCCGATTTCACGCTCCAGATTGCGAACGCCTGCTTCACGCGTATATGAGCGAATGATCTTCTGTAGTCCTTCGTCGGTAAAGCGAATTTCCTCCGGGCGCAAACCATTTTCACGCAACTGACGCGGGATCAAATAACCTCTGGCGATCGCGATCTTCTCGCGCTCGGTATAACCGGAGAGGTTGATGATTTCCATGCGGTCGCGCAACGGCTCTGGGATTGGCTCCAGCAGGTTTGCAGTAGTGATGAACATCACCTGCGAGAGATCGAAAGGCACTTCTAAATAATGGTCGCGGAACTCGACGTTTTGCTCTGGGTCCAACACTTCCAACAAGGCGGAGGCAGGGTCGCCGTGAAAGTCAAAAACCAGTTTATCCACTTCATCCAGCATGAACACCGGATTGCGCGTCTCCACCCGACGCAGCGCCTGGATGATGCGCCCGGGCATAGCGCCGATGTAGGTGCGGCGATGGCCGCGAATTTCGGCCTCATCGCGCATCCCGCCGAGGGAAATGCGCACAAATTTCCGCCCCAGGGCGCGGGCGATCGAGCGTCCCAACGAGGTTTTTCCCACACCCGGCGGCCCAACAAAACACAGAATTACCCCTTCTCGCACCCGGCGGATTTCATCTTCGCTTTCGCTTGCCAGTTCTTGGCTGCGCTCCTGACGCAACTTGCGCACCGCCAGGTACTCCAAGATGCGCTCTTTAACATCCTCCAGACCGTAATGATCTTGATCCAACACCTCGCGGGCGTGACCGATATCCAAATTATCGGGGGTGAGGTTCGACCAGGGTAAGGACACCAGCCAGTCCAGGTAAGTTCGGATCACGCCATACTCGGCGGCAGCGGTGGGCAAGCGGCTCAAGCGATCCAACTCACGGCGAGCTTGCTTGCCGGCCTCTTCCGGCATGCCGGCGGCTTCGATCTTCTTACGAAACTCCTCAATCTCTGCAGCCTGTTCGTCGCCTTCGCCCAGCTCGCGCTGAATGGCTTTCAACTGCTCACGCAGAAAATACTCGCGTTGTACTTTATCAATTTCCGAACGCGCCTCATTTTGGATTTTTTGCCCCATCTCCAACACTTCGACTTCGCGCGCCAGGATGCTCACCAGGCGATGAAGTTTTGCCGTAGTCGAGTCTAGCTCCAATAAACTCTGCGCCTCTTCCAGGTCCATGCGTTGAAAGTTGGCGATGGTATAGACCGTCTGTAATGGGTCTTCCAGGGAGAGAACAGAAGCTACCAACTCGCGCGGCACCGACGGCACCATCTCGGCGATATGTTCAAATTGAGAGCGAGCGTTACGCGCCAGGGCTTCAAGCTCCAGACCTTCTTCGACGGTTTCTGGGGCGGCTTCGATCTCGGCGCGCAGATATGGTTCTTCCTGAACGTAATTCAAGATGCGGCAACGCAGCAATCCCTGCACCACCAGACGGATTGTGCCATCCGGGGCGCGAAACATGCGGTGCACAATCGCCACGGTGCCCATGGTGAACAGATCCTCAGGTTTGGGCAAATCCAGTTCAGGTTTGCGAGACGCTA
>DYGV01000020.1:0-537 GCA_020724505.1 Anaerolinea thermophila | reverse complement strand
TAATCAAACGCTCGTCACCTGCCATCACGTCGTCCACCAAGCGAATGGAGCGCGGTTGACCGATGGTCAATGGCACAGCAGTCTGCGGGTAGACAACCAGGCCGCGCAGCGGCAAGATCGGCAGGACTTTCGGCAGTTGCTCCTGGCTCTCTTCCGGCGCGTTGCTGGCTGGCTCGCTGGCAGTCTCGCTCTGAACGACCTTCGGCGAGATAGGTTGCAAAATCAATTCTTCCAAATCGGATTGTTCATCATAAATCCAATTGAGCATATCTAATAAACGCGCATTCCATCTTGTAGCCGGCATTTAGCTTCCCCGCTGAGGATATGGTTTACTCGACAATTGAAATATGTCTGGGTTGGGCTTTCGGCAGAATGATGCGCAGAAAACCATCTTGATAAACAGCCTGAACCCGTTCCGTTTCCACAGGATATGGCAACTCCAATTCAATATTGAATTCGCCATAACGGATTTCCATCTGATGATAGGCGCGTCGCTCGGCTGCATCTTGTCGCATGCCGCGAATACTCAGCATTCGC
>DYGV01000226.1:2783-5374 GCA_020724505.1 Anaerolinea thermophila | reverse complement strand
TTTTGCACCCCCCAAAACGACACCTCCCGAATATTAAATTCGGGAGGTGTCATGTGTATCTTCAACCGCGTGGCGTATCGGCGTCTGATTGCTGAGACGCCGGGCGACCTGCGCCAGGGTTTCGCCGCCCACCTCACGACGCAGATCGGGCAACAGCTCGGCGACCGGGAAAGCTGCGTGGGCGTAGCGCCATAGATCATCGTCCATTGCCTGGTCGCCCCATAGCATAATGTCAATGTCAATAGGCCGCGGCGCGTTCTTATCCTCGGTGCGCACGCGTCCAAGGCTGCGCTCTAGTGGGCGCAAGACGGTTTCCTTCAGGGAGTGTGGATCAAGTGACGTGCGCAGCCGTACGGCAACGTTGAGAAAATTCGGCCCGTCGCTGCCCACTGGCGGCGTTTCCCACACCGAGGAGATCTCCAGCAGGCCAAACCAGCGGTCGAGCAGGGCGATCGCACGGCGAAGATTGAGCTCTGGCTGGATGTTCGAGCCCAGCAGCAAGATTACCTCCGTCCCCAAAACTTTGTCTGTAGAGATGCGGGAAGGCTGAAGCCGCGCGTTTGGCGATGGCTGCAAGATGGCGCTCATGCGAAATCTCCAGCTTGGCGTTCGATTTCCACACCCACTGCACGAGCGAAACGCACCGCGCCGGGCTTTTCCACCCGTACGCGCACCTTCTGCACACCGGCGTGCGCCAGGCACATGCGGGCGATGTCTGCTGCCAGGGCTTCAACTGTCAGGCGCGCCGCGCTCTCGGCGTGCGCCAATGCCTGCTTTGCGATGGTGCGGTAATTTACCGAGTCCTCCAAGTTATCGCTTTCACCAGCGCGGCGCAGGTCGGCGAACAAGGTTATGTTGATGAGTATCTCCTGGGCTTTCTCGCGCTCCCAGTCATTGACCCCGATCACACCGCGGGCAGATAGATCACGAATCAGGATTTGATCCATGTTTATTCTCCGTGCTACTTACGAACGTAAAGACCCTGTAGAGATGTAATGCTGCCTCATACCAGATGACGACCACCATCCAGGTGTAAAATCTCGCCAATGACATAGGTTGGCCCGGCTAGTAGGAATAATGCTGCCTGTCCTACCTCGGCTAACTCGGCCCAGCGCCTGGCGGGCACCGGGCGAATGACTTCGTCCAGCTCACCGGGCATGGGGACCTTAGGGGTTTCTGGTGACCCTGAAGGCTCATCTTCGTTAGCAGGCAAGATTGCCCCCAGCGCCAAGCCATTGACTTGAATGCGCGGCGCCAAGGCAACTGCCAGCGAACGGGTGAGCGCTGCCAGGCCGGCCTTGCTGATGGTATAAGGCAGGTGGTCTGGGCCGGGACGCAGGGCGCGCCAATCCAACAGGTTGAGCACGCGACCATTCTCTCCTGGCGGCAGGGCGCGGGCAAAGGCTTGTGTGAGCAAGAAAGGCGCAGTCAGGTTTACGCGCAGATGCTGTTCCCATTCCGCCAGCGTGGTCTGTTGCCAATCCAGCGGGGCGAAGATAGAAGCGTTGTTGATCAGCACGTGAATTATCCCCAGGCGCGCCTGCGCCTGTTGGAACAGATCGGCGACCTGTGCCGGGTCGGCTAAATCTGCATGGAAGACTTCAGCGCGCCGCCCCAGGGAGCGGATTTCGTCGGCAGTTTGCTCAGCAGCGTCGCGTGAACGACCATAATGCAATGCCACATGCGCGCCGGCGCGAGCTGTAACCAAAGCCAGGGCGCGCCCTAAACGCTTCGCCGCGCCGGTGATCATAACTAGACGCCCATCCAGGGGCAGAGCAGCAGGGTCGAATGTCATGCCTCGTACACTCCACGGCTGTTCGCCAGGTGCGCCAGGAATTCGGCTCGCTTTTGCGGCTCGTCTTGGAAAACACCCAGGAAAGCGCTGGTGGTCATGCTGGCCTGCGACTTCTTCACACCGCGCATCATGGCGCACATATGCGCGCCTTCCACTACCACCGCCACGCCCCGCGGATGGATTTGTTCATTCAAAAACTTGGCGATTTCGTTGGTCATGCGCTCTTGCACCTGCAATCGGCGCGCGAACATCTCCACGATGCGTGGAATCTTACTCAAACCGATTACTTTACCATTCGGGATATAGGCTACGTGCGCACGCCCGAAAAAGGGTAACATGTGATGTTCGCAAAGGCTGTAAAACTCGATATCTTTAACCAGCACCATTTCACGATAATCTACGTCAAAAAGCGCACCGTTGATCAACTTCACCGGATCAGTCGTATAACCGGCGGTCAGTTCGGCGAACATGCGCGCCACGCGATCAGGGGTGTTGAGCAAACCCTGACGTTCAGGATTTTCACCGATATTGAGCAGAATGTCGCGCACCGCGGCATGGATTGGCGGTGGCGCAATCTGTGTTTCTTCGGCGACCAATAGTTCGGGAAAATTCGTTGCAGGTTTAAGCAGTGTTTGCGTTTGAGGGTAAGTCATGTTGGAATAACCTTTCGTGTTCGATGTAACGGATCGGAATAATCTAAATTATATAATGGCGTTTCTTTATGTCAAGGTATTGTATAGAATATTTATATTATTCTTATGTTTGAGAAGCATTGATCGGCAATCGAATAGATGAG
>DYGV01000226.1:0-2773 GCA_020724505.1 Anaerolinea thermophila | reverse complement strand
CTCGTGGTTTCAAACGGCGAGTTATTGCAGAGTGGGGGTGACAAAGAGGTGTTAGAATCTGGACAATTTCAAACGCAGTCTTAGAAAAAATACAGTCGGGGTATAATTTAGTTATCATCCTAATGGAGGCTTTGGTAATAGTATTCAAGCGGCGCGCTATAGAGGTGTCTGTCACAGAGCGTGAACTGGTTATTGCTTTGACAGGTGGGCGCGCGATCATCGTTCTATCAGAAGCTTGGTTTCGGCAACGACTGTTCTACCTAACCTAACCGCATTAAGGAGAGTCTCATGTCTGATGTCCCTACGCCTGAAACGCCCACTGAGTCGTCGGCGGAAACGCGTCGCCTGGAAGAGAGCCAGCCAGAAAACGCCACCCGACGTCTAGATCCCAACCAGCTCTTCGAAGCACTGGAGCCTGAACCCGAACCTATCCCACCGCCATCCCCAACTCCCACTGAGGTGCAAGCTGCCCTTCCTGCCGAGCCGACACAGTACATTGACGAACCGCCGTCCGCGCCACCGACACAGGTGGCATCTGTGGTAGAGCCTCCGCCGCCTCCTCAATCAGTTGCTACGCCCTCGCAATCCATCAGCCCTGAATCGGAAAAACCTGCAAAGGATAATCGTCTCACCATTGCTATTATCGCTGGCGTTGTCGTGGTGCTGCTGGCTTGTATTTGCGCTTGCACTTCGCTGGGCGTGATTGCTATCCTGGCGAATTCTTCGAGCTTTTGATATATTTCTGACAATCTATGGACCGGGAGCCTCTCGAACCCTTGCCGCGAAAAACCGGCAACCTCTTTTTAGCGCCGGACCCACAGCGTGAGGGCAAGCGTCGCCTGCGTGCCGGCTGGCGCATTGCCGGACAGTTGCTTCTTCTTGTGGTCATCAGCTTCTTGTACGGAATGATTGCTCTGGTGTTGGGCTGGTTTCATCAGACTAATCCACTCGTTCAGCAGGCGATTGATCTGGGCAGCTCGCTGATCGGTGTCACGCTGTCGGTTTATCTGGCGCGGCGTTGGTTCGACCGGCGTTCCTTTGCCAGCCTGGGTTTGGTATTCAGAAAACGGACTGGCGCAGACTTGCTGGCGGGTTTTCTGGTCGCCGGGGGGATGATGTCTCTCATTTTCCTTCTGGAGTGGCTGGCTGGCTGGTTGACTTTGGCGGGCATCTCCTGGCAAGAGATGAGCCTTTGGGATGCGGCGCAGCAAACTGTGACCATGCTGGCCGTGTTCATAGCTGTTGGTTGGTATGAGGAGCTTCAAGCGCGTGGCTATTGGTTGCAAAACCTGACTGAGGGGTTAAATCTCACCTGGGGGGTGTTGATCTCTTCGAGCGTGTTTGCTTTAGCGCACTTGTTCAATCCCAATTTCAATCTCTTAGCTATGGCAGGGATTTTCCTTGCTGGGTTGTTCCTAGCTTTCGCCTATCTGCGCACGCGTCAACTATGGTTGCCGATTGGACTGCACATTGGCTGGAATTTCTTTGAAGGGGTGATCTTTGGCTTTCCGGTTAGCGGGTTAGAGATGTTCCGCCTGCTGCAACCACAGATTAACGGCCCAGAACTATTCACCGGCGGAGCGTTTGGCCCAGAAGCCGGGCTGGTGCAACTGCCCGCGTTGGCGCTGGGATTTGCGTTGGTTTATTGGTATGGGAAGAAGTGGGGGGTCTAATGTCGCCCCTTACCAATTTGTAATGCGTAAATCGTGTAAGTTACAATATAATCGAACAAAATCGCTCCATTGCTGAATCATACAGTCCCCGCTGTTTTGATCGCACAGGTTGCTATGTCTGCTCGGATTCTTGTCGTGGATGACGAGGAATTGAATATTCGCTTGGTCGTCCGCACGCTAACACATGCCGGCTATGAGGTTGTTGCCGCGCGCAACGGTCAAGATGCTTTGAGAACGGCGCGCGAGACATCGTTCAACCTGGCGTTGTTGGATGTGATGTTGCCCGATATAGATGGTTTTGAACTGTGCCAGCGTATTCGTCAGGAGTCAAATTGTCACCGCCTGCCGGTGATTTTGCTCACCGCTCTGGACAGCGTTCAAGAACGAAGGCGTGGTTTTGATTCTGGCGCGGACGATTACTTATCGAAACCATTCGAACCGGAGGAGCTGCTGAAGAGTATTTCGGCGACCTTGCAACAAAATTCAGCGGGGCGCGCCTGCGAGATAGCCTCAACGGTTTAGATATTGGGGGAATATTTGTACATCTTCGGTTTCGGGATATAATCCGCCGTGGATGAGCGCGGCGATGAATTCTCTCCGCATCAATCTTACACTGCTATTTCTGGCTCTGTTTGCTTTTAGGCGGCAGCCTTCAGATGTCTGGGCGGTATTTTTCGCCCCAGAACTACTGGCAATTGCTCCCTCATATCTGAGCGCCGGGGAGGTAATTTCAGCAGTAAATGAGCTACGTCGCAGCCAGGGGTTGAAGGCGTACACTACTGATGCCGGGTTGATGGCTTATGCGCAACAACATTCCGAATATCAAGCGAGCATTCATCAAAGTACGCATGTTCATAGTGACGGAACGACCGCAGTTTCACATGGATTGCAAGAGAATGTGGCTGCCGGTAGCCCGGATTTTATGACAGCCCAGGTTATCGTTTATCAGATTTGGGCAGACGCCATTCACATGCGCACCATGGTTGGCTACACTAGCGGGGAGGTGGGAGCAGGCGTGGCAGCCGATAGCGATACTGTGTATGTCACGCTTATTGTACGACCAGGCGGCTCATCGGCTGCGCCGCGTTTGCCAGGTGGTA
>DYGV01000225.1:3422-5391 GCA_020724505.1 Anaerolinea thermophila | reverse complement strand
TGATGGCTTGTTTGTGGGTAAGGAAGAGAGTTTTCATGGTTTTACCTTCTCCCACCCCAGGTCATCGGGTCGCCGGGGTAGCCAAGGGCGTTCCAGTCGAGGCGTCCGCTTTCGCCGTGGCAGTCGGAGCATTGCAGGGCATATTCAGCGGGTTGGACGAGGTGGGTGGTGGGCCAGAACATCCAGGTTTCGGTGAAGTCGTAGCCGCCGCTGTAGGCCAGGCCCATGCGCTCTTCGGAGATGCGGAAGGCGTTGTCCCAATCGAAGTTTGTCCAATAGCCATTATCGCCGGCAGTGATCGGCGCCAGCAGGTATTGGTTGATGACATCGTAAGGCTGTTTCGCGATATGCAATTTGAACGGAAAGATCTTGGCGTTGGGGTCGTGAATATCGCCTGCCGGCAGGTTGATGTAGGTGGGTTGTTCGGGGTTGATCTTATCGCCCAGGATATAACGATAGGCCAGGTTGCCATTGAACCACAGATAGTTCGGTCGGACATTTTTATCGTAAATAAAGGTGCCCTTGATCTTCAAATACGTGTAGTGGTCTTCGGGACGATCCTGGCCGGAGGTGGACCAATCCCAGAAGGTTTTGGTGGGGTCTTTAAGCGCCAGAGACGGCACATGGCAGGTTTGGCAAGCGACGGATGCGGTGTGAATGTTGATGCGCTCGTCGTCGTGCGGCTGAGCGACATGACAATCGGTGCAGGCAACCTGCTCGGCAGGGTTCACCTGATAGTTGTCGGCCACCATGCGTCCTTTGATGCTGTGATCGGTTGCGCGGTGACAATCGGTGCATAAGAAATCCTCGCGCCCCATATGCACATCCAGGTTTTCGCTGGGGAAATACAGGCTTTCGTGCAAATCGCCGTGCTTGACGCCATTGCCGCCGCCGCCGTCGAAGTGGCACTTGCCGCAATTATCTCGCGTGGGGTTGCGCACCGACTGCGCCGCGGCAGCCAGATCAATGCTCTCTAGCGGTTCGCCGTAATCGCCTTTGGCGTAGGAGCTGGTATCCGCGTGGCAGACGAGGCAATCAATATTGAGTGGATCGCTGAAGTCGTAGGCGTCATTTTCCTGCCAGCCATAACCCACGTGGCAAGACATGCACTTCTTCTGGTTTCCCTGTGAGCTGATGCAGAAATTGTTGATCTGGTTAATTTTGCCAATCGTCACCGGCTCGTCCCGCCAGGGAACGTCGAACGGTTGACTTTCCCAGGTCCAGTGCGTGGTTTGCATCACTTGCTCCGCCGCCTCGGGGTGACATTCCAGGCAAGCGCGGGTGACTTCTTGACCGCTCTCGTAGGGGCCTTTCATCAGATCAACGTGTTCGGTGTGTACCGGATGTGTTGGAACGAAAGCCTGAGGGTTATCTTTCGGCTTTTCCGCCTTCGGCCAGAAAATCCACACCGGAACCAGGATCACCGCCAGGGTAGCGGCCAGCCCGGCAATCCAGACACGAAAGTGTTTCTTCATAAATTCTCCTCGCTGCGATGGGGATCAAACGATGGTTTCATCCGAAACCAGGTTCGCGCGTTGCGCCAGGTTATCGCGCAGCACCGCCCGTAACAAATCCAGGGCAGTGATGACGCGTGCATCGTTGAGCGTATAGACCACGCTTTGCCCCTGGCGTTCGGCGCGCACTAGGCCACGCTCGCGCAGCACCTTCAAGTGACGCGAAACGGTCGGCTGCGGCGTGTTCAAGCGGCTGGTCAACTCGGTCACGGTATAAGCGCTTTCAGAGAGCAGATATAAGATCAGAATACGGGTGGGGTCAGCCAGCGCCGAGCAGATGTCGGCATGCAGGATGCTGACTTCCTGAGAAAGGGAGGGGAGATTTTCGGCAAAATTGGACATTATTTATGGAATTCGATATATGCGGATATTAGAATATCTTGATGATTTAATTATAGGCCGCGTACCTCAAATCGGTTAGTGACAAATGTCACATCAGGCGGATGATTTTTTGT
>DYGV01000225.1:0-3412 GCA_020724505.1 Anaerolinea thermophila | reverse complement strand
ATTGAGCGTTTTGTCGCTTTTTAGTGGACAACAGAATGGGGATAACGAGCTTTTGAGTTCGTGGGAGACCACAATTTTATAGAACGCCATTGCTTGGTTCTTGCGGCCGATTTCGCCCAATACCAGGTAAAATGGGAGTATCCCCCGATCCACATTGAGGAGCTTCGAGATGGAATTTGACCCCGAATTTACCCACATCCGCCGCCAGGATCGTCGCGTGGACGATGAAGCCTGGATCACGGCTTTCCTGCAACGCGCGGCCTTTGGCGTGTTGGCAACCAGCGTACAGGATCAGCCTTTCGTCAACATCAACTTGTTCGCCTATGACCCTGAAAAAAGGGCGGTTTATCTGCACCATGCCAGCCGCGGGCGCACGATGGAAAATTTGCGCCGAAATCGCCGGGTATGTTTCACCGCCGCAGAGATGGGGCGAATTCTACCCGCGGCGCAGGCGCGCGAATTCAGCCTGGAATATGCCAGCGTGGTGATCTTCGGCCAGGCGAACATAATAGAAGAGCAAGACGAGATGCTCTATGGCTTGCGCTTGTTGATGGCGAAATACGCCCCTCACTTACAGCCCGGCGTGGATTATCCTGTGATCAGCGAAGAAGAGCTGGCCGGCGTGGCAGTGATCCGCATTGATGTGGCTGGCTGGAGCGCCAAGCGCAAGCAGGTTGCAGCAGATTTTCCCGGGGCGTATCGCTGGGAACAGGTTTTAAAAACAATTTCGCCGTAGCACAGGCTTAAGCCTGTGCTACTACAACCTGTGCGGTATCTGAGGCTTCGCGATAAGCCAACGTCCAGGCAGTCGAATAATAGGTCTGGCGCAAGCCTTCCAGGAACGTCAACGGGACAGCCAGGATGACGATAAAAGGCGTCAGGCCAAAGAAAATGGCGACCAATATGGCACTGGTAGAGGCGGCCAGACCGCGCAGCAAGAAATACACCGCTGCACCGACACCAACGCCCACCAGAGCCCCCACCCCCATCAACAAAAACACCAGCGGGATCAGAAGGATCGAATAGCCGATCATCACCCCAATCAGAATCAACCAGATGACGACCAGGTCGCCGAAGCAGAGCCACACCTAAGCGTAATGATTCCACCACCCCCTTATCACCCAAAACACACTGCCGCCGCGCCAGGTTCATCACCAGTGAAACCGCGGCACCGATGATAACCACCAACAAGATGAGCGGCAGGATCAAAATCACAGTACCGAAAATCGCCGCGCCTGAGGGCTCGCCGCGCGCTGCCGCGCTGATGATCACCGGCAACAAGGCGCAGCCAAACAACCCGATAAACACAATGCCTAATGGCAGATACACCAGCAGATCCAGCAGGAACAAGCGCCAGGCGGCGCGCGACCAGCCCAGGCGAAAGCCCTCCCGCCAGGAGACTTTTTCGCCGCGCGCCTCCAGGCCGTCCACCATACGCATCAACGCTGCCTGGCTGACATAATTCACCACCTTGCCGAGGATCGTCAAGAGCAAGATCAGGCACAGCAGCGCCGCTCCAAGGCCGATGAACGCGCCCACATCTGCCCTGGAGAACCAGTCCTGCATGCCGCGCCCCAGGGCGCGTAGATCACGCATCACATCTGGGGGCAAATTAAAAGTTGGCCCACTACCCCTGCCGCTATAATTGAAACCGCTTCCGTTGCCTCCACCTCCGGCAGTCAGCGCTAACAGAACGCCAAAAACCCACAGCGTGCGGTAACTCCACAAGATTTCCCAGGCGCGTTTCAAAATTCGGGTGTAATTCATCTTCGTTCGCTCCTTCACTCAAGGCCACAAAAGCCTCCCAAAATGATTAAAGTCGGAATATCTTCCCTGCTACTCATTATACGGCAATCGGGGGTTCTGGTTGCATCTGCCCAGCGCGCTCAAAAATTGTTGCCAGCACCCGCCGAGTCCAACGCCGGTGAGAAACCGGCGCCTTGGGTTACAAAGCCCCGCCCCATGGGTTTCGCGAAACAAGTCTTCCGCTTTCCAAAAACGATGCTATCAAAATTGTTATGTCGCGCCAATGTTATGAAATATTTACGCCCACTCCGTCGAAATAGGGATACAATTATTGACTGCTTGGACCGCCTGCAAAATTGCAATCGAGTAATAACGAATTTTGACAAACCGTGGTTCAAAATTGGCGCGACAATCGAAGCAAACCAGGAGCCCTGGTTAATCTTGGATTATCGGCGGGGTGAGGACGCGACCATTTGGGATAAACTCCAATTTCAGAACCCTACTTCTCATTAATCTGTTTGACTCGTCTCCTGTGGAATTAACGGATGAGCGAGAATATCGAAATCCCTGGCAATAAGACTAGCGCCGCCCAGCCCCTTGCGCGCTTGCTGATTGGTGAACGCGATCCTTTTATGCGCCGCGCCCTCGAAAGAACGCTTGCGCCGCGCTTTGCTTTGACCTTCGCCGAGGACGGAGTTGATCTGTTGCAGCGCGCCCTGCAGGATGCGCCGCAACTGATCGTATTGGAGGCTCTCCTGCCCATTAAAGACGGCTTTCAGGTCTGCCGCGAGTTGAAAAGCAATCCTGTAACCCGGCGTATTCCGGTTATCTTCTTCACGCTGTTATTTGCCGAAGAGCGCGCCCGCCTGGCAGGCAGCGATGCTTTCATCTCCAAACCTCTGCATGAAGAGGAATTGATCAAGACCATTCTTCGCTTCCTTCGATCCAATGAATCAGAGGCTTTTCATGGAACGAATCCGCACGAATATCCCCGGACTGGATGAAATCCTGCACGGCGGTTTGCCGGCGCATAACACCGTATTAATCAGCGGCGGCCCGGGCAGCGGCAAAACCGTGTTGGCGAATCAGATTGTCTTTAACAACGTCACGCCGCAGCGCAAAGCGATCATCGTCACTACTGTCTCCGAACCGCTGCCGCGCATGTTGCGCTTCATGCAGGAGTTCACCTTCTTCAAGTCCGAACTGGTGCCGCAGGTGGTGACGTATGAAGACATCGCCCCACAACTGTTGGAAGGCGACGGGATGGTCGCTGTACAACGCATTGAAGAGCTGGTCTTGGAGCATCACCCCGCCTTGTTGGTGGTAGATAGCGTCCGTTCGCTGCGTCAGTTGGCCGAAACTACCGCCGCCAGCCGGCGCGCCTTTTACCGCCTGGCCGCCACGCTGGCCAGCCTGCCCTGCACCAGCCTGCTGGTGGGTGAATACCAGACGGACGAATTAACCTCCAGCGTGGAATCTACTATCGTGGATGCTATCCTCACCCTGGATCGGCGGCTGGCCGCACTGCGTGACCAGCGCCTGCTGCGCGTCCATAAGCTGCGCGGCAGCGACTATATCCCCGGAGACCACACCTTTCGCATTTCCCATCACGGCGTGACCGTCTTTCCGCGCCTGACCACGCCGACGGCGCCCGCGATCTACGCCA
>DYGV01000224.1 GCA_020724505.1 Anaerolinea thermophila | reverse complement strand
CAGAAGGAGCGCGCTTCCTGCAAGCGATGGCGGCCTACCTGGAAGAACCACTCAGGCTGCTTATTTAGAAGAGATTGGCCGGTGATTTTAGGGCGGCGCTGCCGCCCTAAAATGATTCATTTCCTTTTTTTCCCATCCCCGGGGGCAGGTTTAGAGGTGGGAGAAACCTCCAATGGATTATAATGAATGGCTGATGGGCGAATTGCGCCGCAGGAGTACACCATGACCACATTCGACTATGATCTGCGCTATGTACAGGCTGGGGTTGAGCAACTGGAAGCTTATTTGTTATCTCCAGAGCTTTATTGGCCCAGCGGGGTGAGCGCCCGCAGTGGAGAAACGCCATACCCCCAACTGACTTTAAGCAACTTGCTATTATCCCTACGACGATTGCAAGCCACAGCCCAAACGCCAGGTCAAAAAGAAGAGCTTGCCCGCCTGGAACAACGACTGGAGGCGGATCGTTATCGCTGGCGCTCTGCATGGAGAAAAAAGGCGCAAGTGGACTTCCATGCCCGCCTCAGACTATGGCGAGATTTTTTAGAAGATTATCGCCAAAGACCATCCGCGCACTACGACCGTTATGCCTACGAAGTCGCCCGACGCGTCCAGCTCCATTTACTGGAAGACGAAATACCCGATCTAAAACCGGCGGATAGAGAAGCCGTTCAAGGGTTAGATAAACTGCTGCGAGCGTTCTTTATCCCTGGCAATTTCGTTTGGGATGCGGCGCTAAAAAGCAGCTTTCCGCCAGATGATTACTGGTATTTATACGGTCATTTACGCGCAGAAGCCTCTGGGGGATGAAATTGAAATGGCCGAGCTGGTCGGCGGCGCCCTTTGATGTCGTCGGCCAACAAAGAAAAAATTATCTTTACGTCCAAATTGACGCCATCGCCATTGGACTATCCAGCGCTGCCAGCCCTTTCCTGCCGGTCTTCTTGACCCGTTTAGGGGCGACGAATGTGCAGGTCAGCTTGCTTTCCTCCATGCCAGGGATCACCGGGCTGCTGCTGGCGATTTTTATTGGTAGATTCCTTCAAGGGCGGCGAAACATCGTCCCCTGGTTCAGCGCCTCGCGCCTGTTGGTGGTTTCATCCTACGCCGCCACCGGACTGGCGCCATTCCTGGTTCCCGAAGAATATCTAATTCAGACCATCCTGGCGATTTGGGCGCTGGCCACGGTGCCGCAAACCGCTCTGGCGGTATGTTTTTCGGTGGTGATGAACGCGGTCGCCGGCCCAAGACACCGCTACGACTTGATGAGTCGCCGTTGGTCCATCCTCGGCTTGACCAACGCCATCATGGTGACCCTGGCAGGGCAGGTGTTGGAGCAGTTCAATTTTCCCATCAATTACCAGATCGTCTTCTTATCTCTGTCTGTTGGCGGACTGTTGAGTTATTACTTCTCCAGCCGCATTGCCTTGCCGGATAGCGAGCCGAAGCCTGCGCCTTCCGGCAGGTCGTTTGGGCAACGGACGCGTGATTACCTCAACCTGGTACTCAGTCAACGGGATTTTGCGCGTTTTTCTGCCAAGCGGTTCGTGTACCAGTTCGGTCTGCAACTGGCGCTGCCGCTATTTCCAATCTATTTCGTGCGCGAGGTGGAGGCGAACGACGCCTGGATCGGCATCATCAACACCGCTCAAACCGCGGCGCTGTTGATCGGATACTTCCTCTGGCCGCGCCAATCTCACCGACGCGGGGCGCGCTTTGTGCTGCTCTGCACCACCTTCGGCCTCAGCCTCTATCCGGCGCTGGTCGCCTCCACACATAACGTCATGGTCATCGTCTTAATTGCCGGTGCCGCCGGAATTTTCCAGGCCGGCATTGACCTGGTCTTCTTTGACGAATTGATGAAAACTGTGCCGATTGAATATTCCGCCACGTTCGTGTCTCTGGCGCAAAGCCTGAACTATCTGGCGGCCATGCTGGCCCCGGTAGTCGGAGCCTGGCTTTCTGAGCATATCGGTCTTTCCGGCGCGCTCATCGCCGGCGCCGTAATTCGCCTGGGCGGATTTGCCCTTTTCGCCATGAAAATGCCTCGTCTGACCAGAATCCTTCGCAGTCCGGGCAACTAGAAGTGCAAATTGTCCCGCAACTCTCCCTTATCCTCTGATAGGTTGCCAATCAAAAGCAGCCGTTTGGGGCTGCGCGCCATCATGGGGTTCCTCTTCCTATCATGAATCGATCTGGATCGTCAATTTGATCATGGGCGTCGGTCTGAATCTGCTGATGAGATGGATGCATCGCCCAACCTGCGCGTCTACGTGGGCAGCACGCTGACGATCATCGGCGGCGTGGTCCTCCAAAGCCTGACCGCTAACGGCATCCTTGGTGCCTACGAAGCGACGACGAACACCAAGGGGGCGGCCGCGCCAGCCGTGTTTACACCGTGTTTACACTGAGAAATATCCCCGAAACCTACTCTATCTTTTTACCCCTGGTATCCAGGCAACCGTAGCAAAAGCAATCGTTGGAGTGAGAAGACCAGCTTCCCTCTTTGGGGGAAGTGTGGTATTTAAACACCCAGGTAGTTTATAATGATTTAAACAATGTTCGGGAACGATCTTTCTAACCCATCCCCCCAGCCCCTTCTCTGAAGCCATCGGGAAGGAGGTGGGGTTAGGGGTGGGGGAAATATCCGAACGCTATCGCTTCAATCTATCTAGCTGCTGAAGCATCGTTTACTGCATAGACTTCTTAGATGAATCTCTGGCTCATCGCGCCTCTCGGTTTGTTGTTCATAGGAATAATCTTGGCTTTGACCGCCGCGCGCCGCAAAATCGCCGCCGTGCGCCTGGCCTGGATGCTGGCAGTTTGGCCGGCGGCGGCTTTCGCTTGCCTGGTGTGGTTGGCAGCAGCAAGCCTCAACAGCAGCCCATTGACGATTTCCTATGCCTGGCTGCCCTCTTTGAATTTATCTTTTTCGCTCTACCTGGATGGATTGAGCGCCCTGTTTGCTCTGTTAGTCACAGGAATCGGCTCGCTGGTGATTGTTTACAGCGGTTATTACTTTGAAAAAGATGGGGCTTCGTGGCTTTTCCAGACTTACCTGTTGACCTTCATGGCCGCCATGTTGGGGCTGGTGTTAGCGGGCGATGTGATCACCCTGTTCGTCTTTTGGGAAGGCACCAGCCTCACCTCGTTGTTGCTCATCGCCTATAAAACCAGCCAGGAGGAGGCGCGGCGCGGCGCGTTGAAAGCCCTTCTCATCACTGGCGGTGGCGGAATTGCCATGCTCGCTGGATTATTGTTCATCGGAATTACAGTGGGTGATATGGGCTACGCCGTCATCCTCTCCAGCGGGGACGTTTTACGCAGCAACCCGTTTTACCCCGCCATGCTGGGTCTGATCGCTATCGGCGCGTTCACCAAGAGCGCCCAGGTGCCGGCTCATATTTGGCTGCCGCAAGCGATGACTGCGCCCACCCCCGCCAGCGCCTTTTTGCACTCTGCCACGATGGTAAAAGCCGGGGTCTATTTGCTGGCACGGCTGAACCCGGCGTTGGGCTTTACCGATCTATGGTTTTGGCTACTCAGTCTTTTCGGTCTGACGACAATGATCACCGGGGCTTACCTGGGCTTCAAACAGAACGACCTGAAGGCGCTGTTGGCTTACTCAACGATCAGCCAACTTGGCGCGCTCATAGCACTAATCGGTCAAGATACAGAAATCGCTTTCAAAGCCCTGGTTATCAGTATCCTGGCTCACGCCTTATACAAATCGGCGCTATTTCTAACGGCCGGGATCGTGGATCACGAAACCGGCACAAGGGATTTACGTCGGCTGGGCGGGCTGGCGCGCGTGATGCCCCTCACCACAACGGCTGCAACCATCTCCGGCCTTTCAATGGCCGGATTGCCACCCCTGTTTGGATTCCTGGCCAAGGAGACGCAACTTGCCACTTCCGTTCACCCCAGCTTACCGCCCATCATTAACACGCTTTTCCCGCTGGTCGTTGTCGCCGCCGGCGCGCTACTCTTGGGACATGGCGGGCTGTTCGTGTACGACGTGTTTTTTAAACGCCCGACGGACCCCAAAAATCCAGTACGAGGCCACGAACCGCGCTGGGGCATGTGGCTGGCGCCAATGATCCCGGCGGTTATTTCACTGGCTGTGGGAGTTCTGCCCGAACCAGAGTTCCTAGCGTCTTTCCTCGCTCATGCAGCGGCAGCAACCTTTGGGAGCAAAGTGAAAGTTTCCCTGGAGTTGTGGACTGGCGTCAGCATCCCCCTGCTCTTAAGCGTGATTGCTATCAGCGCCGGCAGCTTATTGTTTTTACAGCGAAAGCGCGCTCGTTCGGCGCTGCAGTCTTTTCTGCCGCAATTTTCGTTCAACGCCCTGTATGATTTAACCCTGCGCGGCAGCGACGCCCTGGCTCTACAATTCACTCGGTTGCAAAACGGTCACCTGCGCTTTTATTTAGCCATCATGCTGACCGCGCTGGGAATGATGCTGTGGTCTTTTCAAGCCATACCGCTCGATTACCTCGCCGCGCAGCCTGTGAGCAGGTTATTCCCGGTGGATGGGCTGGCGTTGTTGCGCGTCTTCACCCTGAGCATGGCCGGGTTATCGGCATTTATCACCATCTTTTTGCGGCGGGATATGTTTGCCATCCTTGCCCTCTCTATTTCTGGCTTAGCCGTAGCGGTGTGGATCGCCCTCGAACCTGCGCCAGATGTGGCTCTGGTTCAAATCGTTGTTGATCTGCTGGCGACGGTAATTCTGGTGCTAAGTTTGACGCGCCTGCCTCGCCTGCAACGGGAAAAGGCTCGCGAGTTCACCTATCGCCAAAGCCGACCGGGACTGCTGCGCGACGGGCTAATCGCTCTGGGCAGCGGGTTGTTGATTGCGCTGCTGGTGTACATCTCTCTACAGACCCGCCCGCATGATAGCTTGCTGGCGCCCTACTTCGCCCAGAACGCCAAACCACTCGCCGGCGCCAAAGATATTGTTGGAGCGATCCTGGTTGATTTTCGCGGCTTTGATACATTTTTCGAGATCGTTGTCTTCGCCAGCGCCGGCTTGGGCATCCACATGCTGTTGCACTACGCCGCCCGCAAAGCTGGCGATCATGAAGACCCCGAACCCACCCCTGGGCCGCTCAAGCAACATCCGGTCACCGGAGTCGCAGGTCTGCCCACTTCGCCGTTGCTACATCTGTTAGCCTATGCACTCCTGCCGCTTGCATTCTTGCTGGCTGTAGTGCAATTGATGTATGGCCACGACCAACCCGGCGATGGATTTACCGCCGGCGTGTTTATCAGCCTGGCGATTGGTTCGTGGTATGTAATTTTCGGTTATCAAGCCACCAAACAACGTCTACCCTGGCTGCGTTCCGGCTATTTGATTGCCTATGGGCTTTTGTTGGCTATCCTGAACGGCATGCTGGGGGCATGGATTGGCTCTGGTTTTATGGCCCCGC
>DYGV01000223.1 GCA_020724505.1 Anaerolinea thermophila | reverse complement strand
AAGTGTTCGGCGCACCGCTAACCCTGCGCTGGGTGCGCAAAGATGGGACGACCATCTGGACTGAACAGCGCAATACGCCTATCTATGACGAACAAGGCACTCTGATTGCGATCGAAGGCATCGCCCGCGATGTCACCGAAAGAAAGTTATTTGAAGAAGAGTTGCAGCGCCGCGATCGTATTTTGCAGGTGGTGAATGAGATTGCTGCAAGCTTCCTGAAGCCTCTGGATTGGGAAGCTGTTTTGCAGAGTATGCTGGCGCGGTTGGGTCGAGCGACGAATTGTAGCCGTGCTTTGTTCTTCGAAAACCGGCGGCGCGAAGACGGTGAATTGACTGCTCGGCCGGTAAGCGGCTGGACTGCACAAGGCAGCTCGCCGCTCAGCTTGATGGCGCAGATGACGGGCAGATCTTACTCCGAGATGGGTTTTGGCGATTGGGTGGAGCGTTTGAGCCAAGGAGAGGTGATTGTCGGGAAGCGCGATGATTTGCCGCCGCAAATGCTTGGTTTGGAACATCCAAACCCGATCCCCTCATTTCTAACAATTCCTGTCTTTACTGGCAGTCAGTGGATAGGTTTTTTAGGATTCAAGGATGAGAATGAAGATCGCATCTGGTCGCCGTCGGAAGTTGACGCTTTGCAAGCCGCGGCAGGCATCCTGGGAGCGGCAATGGAGCGACGACAGGCTGAGCAGGATCTGCGTAAACGTCAGGAAGAGTTAGAACGATTTGAGCGCTTGCTGGTTGGGCGCGAGCTGCGCATGGCGGAGATGAAAGCGCGCATTCAAGCCCTGGAGCGCGAGGTGGAAGCGTTGAGGCAACAGTTGGAAGGCGCTGGAGAATGAACGCAGCGACATCTACATCTGACGAGCTCGGCGTGCTTGAAGGCATGGAACTGCGTCGTTTCGTCGCGCCGGAGATCGTTTTTGGGCGCGGCGCGCTGGAACTGGTTGGCAGACACATCGCTGCCTATCAGGGGCGTAGAATTTTGCTGGTGACGGATGAGAATGTGCGCCGCGCAGGTTGGTTTGGACAGGTGGAGGCGTCGCTGCGAAAGGCGGGCAGCAGGTATGTTATCTTCGACCGCCTGACGCCTAACCCCAAAGATTATGAGATTATGGCCGGTGTAGATTTTTATCTGCGCCAGGGTTGCGATATGGTACTGGCAGTGGGTGGCGGCAGCGTCATAGATTGCGCCAAGGGTATTGGCGCGGCGGCGGTGAATCAACGTCACATCCTGCGTTTTCTGGATAGCGTAGAAGGAATGCTCCCCTCTCCACCGCTCATTTGTGTCCCTACCACCGCCGGCAGCGGCGCAGACGTGTCGCAGTTTGCTGTGGTGTTGGATACTCGTCGGCGGGTGAAAGCAACGCTAATTGGGCGAGCCTTTGTCCCTGAGGTGACCTTGGTGGATGCAGAGACTACCGCTACATTGCCTAAGGAGTATGTCGCAGCGAGTGGACTAGACGCTCTGATTCATGCTTTAGAGGCTTATCTATCAAATGCCAGCTCGCCAATCACAGATCTATATGCGTTAGAGGCAGCGCGCTTAATTCGTTCTAACCTGGTGCAGGCGGTCAATCACCCAGAGGACCAGCAAAGCCGTCATTCTATGATGCTGGGTAGCCTGTTGGCGGGCATCGCGTTTTCGAACGCTGGGTTAGGCTTAATTCATGCCATGGGTCACGCTGTGGGTGGATTGTTAGACGCGGTTCATGGAGTAGCGCTGTCTGCAGTATTTTCGTCGGCAGCGCGGTTTCAATTCGATGCAGCTAAGCCGCGTTGTTTAGCGTTCCTGCGTGCTATGCACCCGCATCTCAACCTTAAGGATGAAGATAAAGCACTTCAAGCGCTGATGGATGATTTTCAGTTGTTACGAGAGGAGTTGGAATTACCATTGACGCTGGCCGAGATAGGCGTGCGCCAATCCGACTTGCCAGCGTTGGCGCGCCAAGCTTTAGAGGACGCATGCCTGGCTACCGCCCCACGTGCCCCCACCCTGGAAGATATCGAGGAGTTATTTGTAGAAGGATATGGACGCTAAGGAAATTCGCGCCAGGATCATAGGCCTGGCGGAACCTTCGCTTATAAAAAGTTACTTTCCCCAACTGCAGGCGCGTATCCAAGAACTGGAACAAAGTCAGGCGCGCCTGGAGGAAAAAACCGCCGCGCTCTTGAACATCTTGGAAGATTTACAGGAAACCAGCGACGGGTTGCGAAAAAGCGAGGAAAAGTTTCGCATCCTATTCGAGCGCATCTCAGAGGGCATCCTGGTGGTTAATCCACGCAGCGGGAAGATATCTCTGGCAAACGAAATGGCATGTCGTTTGTTGGAATATGAGTATGATGAATTAATGGGGTTACCATTGCAGCGCGTTTGGCCCACCTGGGATTTGGATGCCATACAACGCTTAGTGGAGTCTACTTCTTCAAAGCCGCCGGCAGGTGTCATTCATCGTTTCATAAAGCGAGGCGGCAGGGAGATACCCGTAGAGATTCAAATTGCCCAGGTGGAAGCACATGACCAAGTTAGTTTGATGCTCGTTTTTGACGACATAAGTGAGCGATTGGAGGCAGAGGCGATCATCCTGACTAATAGCGAACGTCTGCGGCAGATGCTGGAAATCAGCCAGCGGGCGGCAGAATTGAGCGAGCAGGAGATCATGGAGCGCGGCATTGATCTGGCAACGCGATTGACAAATAGTGAGATGGGTTATTTCCACCTAATTGGCGCCGACCAGAGAACGATTGTGGATATGGCCTGGTCGCAGTCTTTGCGCCTCAATTTCGCTGATCGTCGGCACCCAGAGCAAATCCCGCTGAAAGGGGTATGGAACGAGTGTATACGCCTGAAGACGCCGATCATTCAAAATGATATGCAAGCTGTGGAAATGCCGCCTGGCTTTCCACAGGATCACCCACTGTTGACGCGTCATCTATGTGCGCCAGTATTTGATGGCGGGCGGGTAACGGTTATTGTTGGCGTATCGAATAAGAGTAATGAGTATAGTTTGAACGACGCCTTACAATTACAACTGATCGCCGATGATATTTGGAAAATTATTCAACGACGGCGGGAGGAACAAAGGCGTGAGGAGGAGTTGCGCTGGCAGCAATTGTGGTCGTCGCTGGCGGCAGGCGCCAATCTGATTTCGGCGGAGGATTATGAAGATCAACTTTCGGCGGCAATGCAGCAATTAGGTGAATATGCCGACGTGGATCGTGCATTGATTGCTCAGGTATCGCCTGAACTACAATTGCGTGTTTTGGGAAGTTGGGCGCGAGATGGAGTGTCTCCGAAGCTGCGTTTTGTTAGCCTGGAGCGGACACCGCTTACGCTGGAGACATTGAAACGCGGCGAAGTATTTCAATTCAGCAATCCGATGGACTTGCCGAGGAGCGCCTCCAGCGAGCGAAGGGTGTACCAGTCGTTGGGCTTTCGCTCTTTGTTGATCCTCCCTTTGATGGCCGGCATTCATTGGGTTGGCGAGTTGTCTTTTTCGATGGCGGGCACTGAGCGGAAATGGCCGTCAGAATTGATCCAGCGGTTAAAGTTAGCCAGCGAATTGTTTGCACAGACCTTGACGCGTCTCGATGCAGAGGTTCGTCTGCGCGCCAGCGAGGAACGTTTCCGCCGCCTGGCAGAGAACGCAGCGGATGCCATTTTTAGCATCCGCCTCACACCCCGACGGATGGTGGATTATATCAGTCCAGCAGTGCGGCAAATTACCGGATATGACCCTGGAGAGTTTTACCAGGATATTTACCTCATCAAACGCTTAATCCACCCGGATGACCATAACCTGATTCCTGTAATCGAACAAGGAGTGTTGCCCAGCGGCTCTCCGGTTATCTTGCGCATCGTGCGCAAAGATGGCAAAGATGGCTGGATCGAGTTGCGCTTGACCCAGGTCTTTTCCTCTCGCGGCGAGCTGGAGGCCGTTGAAGGCATTGCGCGAGATATTACCAGCCGGCGAGAGTCTGAGGAGGCGCTGCGCCAGGCGAATCGGGTAGTGGAAAACAGCCCGGTGATGATCTTCCGTTGGGGCGCGGGCAGCGGTTGGCCAGAGGATTGGTTTCGGAGAATGTTTCTCAGTTAGGGTATTCGGCTGAAGAAATTCGCTCTGGAAATGCGCGCTATTCGGATATTATTCACCCAGCGGATTTATATCGCGTGGAGACTGAAATCGAAGAATATATCTCTTTGGGGGTAGATCGTTATCAACAAGAGTATCGGGTGATCACGCGCGATAGACGTGTGCGTTGGGTGAACGACCTGACTACGGTGACGCGAGACGAACGCGGCCAGCCTCTTTATTTTGATAGCGTTGTGGTGGACATCACCGAGCGCAAACAGGCGGAGCTGGCTTTGCAACAACGTGTGTTGGAAATGGAGGCTGTAGAGCGTGTATCCAGCGCATTACGCGCCGCTGACCAACTTTCTTCTATGTTACCGCTGCTGTTGGATGAAATGCTAGGAATTCTAGATACCTCCGCCGGTGCAATTGCCTTGTATGATCCATCAGGTTCGGCTATACAACATCTGGAAACGCGCGGTTGGGTGAATGAGGTGCGCGATGTATTCAACGAAACAGACGTCTTTTTAGCACCGGCAAAGGCGCATCGCGCCCCAGTCCATCGAATGGATTGGACTTTAGATCCGGGGATGCCGATCCAGTATCGTTCGCGCTTTCCGGCTGGCTGGGGTGGCGCAATTCTACCCCTTCAGGCGGTTGACCTGGTGTTAGGTGTGGCATTGATCTCAGTTCAGCAGCCGCGCACACTTACATCTGATGAACTGCGCTTGTTGGAGACATTGAGTGCTGTTGCCGGCAACGCTATTCATCGGGCGCAGTCGTTTGAACAGACACAGCACAATCTGAAACGTATCGCTGCCCTGCATGAGATAGACAATATTATTCGCTCGAATTTAGATGTGCGTTTAACCCTGGGGGTTATCCTGGATTTGGTGCTGGAGCAGATGGAAGCGGATGCAGCGGATATACTGCTGAGCGAGGGAGATGCCACGGTGCTGGTGCAGGCGGCAGGACGCGGCTTTCGATTTTGGAGTGGTGAACCGATTCAAGTATATCTTGGCGATGATCTTGCCGGACAAGCCGCGCTGGAGATGCGTCGGGTCGAGTATGGCCCAGAAGATTTCCGCGTTCTTTCTAGCACTCGCGCCGGTTTATTTGGACTTGAAGGTTTCCGCCGCGCCCTCAGCGCGCCGTTAACCAGCAAAGGACATCTGGTGGGCGTATTGGATGTCTATCGGCGACGAGACAAAGTTTTTAATGCAGATCAGATTGATTTCTTAACCGTCTTGGCCGGGCAAACAGCAGTGGCGGTGGAAAGCTTACGTTTACTGGAAGACCTGCAGCGCTCTAACCTGGAGTTGGTGGTGGCGTATAACGACACCATCGAAGGCTGGTCGCGCGCCATGGACT
>DYGV01000222.1:4263-5444 GCA_020724505.1 Anaerolinea thermophila | reverse complement strand
TGCCGTTGATCGTGAAATAATTCGGCTCCATGCCCATCATCGGCATAGCCGCGTAGGTCAGCCCGTCCCGTTCCAGCCATTCCGATAACATCAACACCGTATCCACATCCGGTGGGTTGTTCTCTGGCTCAGCAGGGTCAATGATGAGGGGAGCATACAACCCCGTGGAGACCTGGCGATCGCCTTCATAGTGAGAGTGATAAATAAATGTGCCGGCCGGACGAGCGATGAATTCATAAACAAAGGTTTCCCCAGGCTGGATAGGTGCCTGGGTCATATCCGGTACCCCGTCCATGGCGTTGGGGACTTCGACACCATGCCAGTGGATGGTAGTCGGCTCGGGCAATTGATTGTGCACCACCACCCGCACCTGGTCGCCCTCGGTCACACGGATGAGCGGACCAGGGACTGTTCCATTGTAGGTCATGGCTGTCACAGTCACCGGGCTGCCGGAGGCGAGGTCGAGGATAGGCCAGCGAGTCAATTGGGTGGTTAGCTCGAACACCTTGACGCCATCTTCAAGCCGAAAAGGCAACAATTGAGCGCCGCGCTCCGCGGAGGGCGGCTGGATGGAAGGTCCGTCAATAGGCGCCATCATGTGCGCTTGCGCTGGATCCATGGGCGCCATGCTGCCGATGGGGGCAGATGGATATGGCTCTTCCTCCTCGCTCTGCTTCGGAGGCGGATTGGTGGGCGCGGCTAAATTGCTGGGTTGTTCGCCAGAGCAGGCGGCTAAAACCAAGGCAAAGATCAGGAACATCATCATTCGTGGGAACATTGTTTGCAATCACTCCTGGAATGAAATGAGTAAATAATATCGAAATAAGAGTATAAATATCGTTAATGTCGGTGGATAGGGCTATCCTGCTTAACGGTGAATAGGCTATTTCGCTTGATCCTGAACGGTATAACAAATGGGGGTATAATCGCCTTCGACTTGGGTGAAAACCTTTGCTTTTCAAGACTCAAGGTTGTGGGAGCGTTTATGGAAGGCTTGACCATTCTGGATTTGCAGAGCCGTATGGCGCGTGGCGAATTGACCGCTCGTCAATTGACACAATACTATCTGGACCGCATCGAACACATTGACCGCAATGGGCCGCGCCTCAACGCGGTGATCGAACTTAATCCACAGGCGCTGGAAATCGCTGATGCATTAGATGAGGAGAGACGGCAAGGAC
>DYGV01000222.1:0-4245 GCA_020724505.1 Anaerolinea thermophila | reverse complement strand
TACACGGGATATGCGTTCTGCTCAAGGACAATATTGACACCGCCGACCAGATGAGCACCACTTCTGGTTCGTTGGCTTTGGAAGGGCATATTGCCCATCAGGACGCCTTTCTGGTTGCGCAGTTGCGCCGCGCGGGGGTGGTGCTTTTAGGTAAGACCAACCTGAGCGAATGGGCGAACTTCCGCTCGACGCACTCTTCCAGTGGATGGAGCAGCCGCGGCGGTCAGACGCGCAACCCCTACGCGCTGGATCGCACGCCGTGCGGCTCGTCGTCCGGCTCGGCGGTCGCTGTGGCGGCGGATTTATGCACCGCGGCGGTAGGCACCGAAACCGACGGCTCGATCGTCTGTCCGTCGCACATCAACGGCATCGTGGGGTTCAAGCCCACCCTGGGGCTGATTAGCCGCTCTGGGGTGATACCCATCGCCCATTCTCAGGACACCGCCGGCCCAATGGCGCGCAACGTGACGGATGTTGCGCTGCTGTTGGGCGGCATGATCGGCGTGGATGAGCGAGACCCTGCCACGCAAGCCAGCCAGGGGAAATCCCTGGGCGATTATCAGCCCTTTTTGCAGGCTGGGGCACTCAAGGGAGCGCGCATTGGCGTGGCAAGAGAGTATTTTGGCTTCGACTCGCGGGTGGATCGGGTGATCGAAGCCTGTCTGAAGGCGATGAAAGCTGCCGGCGCGGAATTGATTGACCCCGTGAAAGTGGTCAGTGAAAGCAAGATCGGCAAGCACGAAATAGAGGTGTTATTATACGAATTCAAGCATGATTTGAATGCCTATCTGGCTGAAGCTGGCGCGCAGGCGAAAGTGCGTAGCTTGCAGGATGTGATTCGGTTTAATGAAGCCAACCGGCAGCGGGTGATGCCCTATTTTGGTCAAGAGCGGATGCTGCTGGCGCAACGCAAAGGCGGGCTGAACACCAAAAAGTATCAACAGGCGCTGGAAAAAGCCAAACGATTGGCGCAGCAAGGCATTGACCGACCTATGCAGGAGCATCGTCTGGATGCCATCGTCGCCCCAACTGGCGGCCCAGCCTGGCTGGTGGACCTGATCAATGGCGATAATTATTCTGGCGGCGGATTTTCCAGCCCGGCAGCGGTGGCCGGTTATCCGCATATCACGGTTCCAGCGGGATATGTCTTTGGCTTGCCGGTGGGTATTTCTTTTTTTGCCAGCGCTTGGCAGGATGCGACCTTGCTACGCCTGGCTTATGCTTTTGAAAAAACGATGCAAGTGCGCCACTCGCCGCAATTTTTGCCCACTGTTGATATAAACGCGCCAGAAGTAAATTGGGTGTCACCGCAGTAAGCCGACTAAAAACATTAGCAAAACGGAGGACGTTGTGAAGAGCAATTCAAAACTGATGGATATGGTTCTGATGAGTGGAGCGCCGGGGCTGATTCTGCTGGCATTTCTCTTCGACATGGTGTTGCGCTCGCTGGTCTCGCAGATCGGCAGCGAGCAATTGGCTTTGAACAAGACCATCGTCTTTCTGACGCCCTTGTTCTCGCTGCTGCTGATGCTAGCGCTGGTGAGCGTGATCTGGATGATGATCGCTAACCGCAGCTACGGGCGCGGCGTTCCGGTGGTGTACACCATCTTGGGGTTGGCGCTGCTGTATGCGGCTGCGATTTTGTTTATCACGCCTGCGCCGGATAGCTGGTACGTTTTAATGATCTATCTCGCGCCGGACACTCTCTCCTTTCAAGCTGCGGCGGCTGTGGCTGCGTTGGGACTGGTCACGCTGTGGTTCTGGCGCGCCTCAGAAGACGATCAGGCGCTGGTTGAAGCCGAGGATGAGGAAGCGCAAGAGGAGGTTTCAATTTGAATGTGTGGAGTAGCAGCCTTCGATGGATACACCAACGAGTACAACCGTTGGTTTGACGAAAACGGGCCAATCTGTCTAGCCAAAGTCAACGCGCTGCAAAGGCTCGTCCCTCAAACTGGGCTTGGCGTGGAAATTGACCTCGGAACGGGGCGTTTCTATATGTAACTGCACATCAATTCTGTGACGGTTATAGCGAAGGGCGTTCATAGCCATCAACGCAATAAAATTCGATGTGGAGACAAATCATGAACCTCCTCTTTATTATTAACGATGCCCCTTATGGTTCTGAAAAAGCTTATAACGCTTTACGAATGTCAATCACACTACAAAAAGAGCATCCTGAAGTTGAAGTTCGTATTTTTCTAATGGGAGACGCGGTCACGTGCGCTTTGCCTTCCCAAACAACGCCACAAGGTTATTACAACCTTGAGCGTATGCTTCGGGCTGTAATCAATAAAGGCGGACAAGTGAAAGCCTGTGGAACTTGTTCCGAAGCACGCGGCATAAAAGGGCTGGCTTTACTTGAGGGGGTTGAATTCAGCACGATGAGCCAACTGACACAGTGGACGGTAGAAGCAGATAAGGTGCTTGTGTTTTGATAGGGGAACAGAATCCGAAGTCTAATCATAGCAGCCTAACATTGCTGCGCGAGTATGGAGTTTAAGGATGAAGGAAAAACCGGGGTATCGGGTTGTCCCATTCACAATGAATCGGCGCATGGTGGCAGCTTCGGCTTCCGTGGGTCGCGAGCGGAATAACATCCATGCCATCATCGAAGTGGACATCACCGAGCCGCGACGAATCATGCATGAGCATCGGCAAAGGACTGGAGAAAGGCTTTCTCTGACTGCGTTTGTCGTCGCCTGCCTGGCGCGGGCGATCGCCGAGCATCCAAACCTCAATGCTTTTCGTCGAGGCAATAAGCTTATTCTCCTTGATGACGTCACCATCAGCGTGTTGGTGGAGCGGGAAATATCCGGCGAGAGAACGCCGGAGCCTTTTGGTGTTCAGGTGGCACAGAGTAAAACCTATCGCCAGATCCACGACGAGATCCGTACAGCGCAGCGAGGCGGCGAAGACAGACTTGTAGGGCTTTCGGGAATGAGCTGGGTTCGATTCATCCCGGGTTTTCTTCTGCGGGTTTTCATCCGCGCCGCGTCTCGCAACATTCAGATCATGAAACGGTTTGGCGCAATTGGGGTCACAGCGGTTGGCATGTATGGCAACGATGCCTTTTGGCTCATACCGCTCAGCGGGGCAACCGTTGTAGTCACCGTTGGAGGCATTGTGGGGAGACCTTGCGTCAACGATGGTCAGATTGAAACACGCCAGCACCTCTGCCTGACGGTGACGTTCAACCATGATATTGTTGATGGTGCACCGGCAGCGCGATTTCTCAAGCGTTTCTCCGAGCTGCTCAAGAGTGGCGAATTGCTACGCGACTTGTCATACTCACCTCCATAAAGCAATAATTATTGGTATAATGGTTTAAGAAGTTCAATATTACGGGGTTGCATTGCAGGCGGCAATTTTACCTGCCTAATCGTTCATCGAAGCCGCTGACCTGTGGTCGGCGGCTTTTTTTCTATCACACTCAAAACCGTTTCCAGATTCACTAATCATAGGAGGTAATCAAATGGGAAAAAACAAGTTCTGGCGAATCTTTGCGTTGCTCTTGGTGATTGTCTTCCTGGGTGCTCTGGCTGCCCCGGCTGGCCCCCGAAGCCCGTCCCAGGGCAATGGCCCGTGGTGGGTGGTCACTCCAGAATCGGAAGTCCCCCTACCTTATGATGGATACCTGTATTCGCAAATTGCCCCAAAGCTGCGTGAAATTGAGCAGACCAGCAACCGTGTGCGGGTTGAGGTCATCGGTCAATCGGCTGGCGGTCGTAACCTTTTCCTGGTAACCCTATCGGCGCCAGAGGCGTTGGGTCGTCTGGGCCAGTATCAGGCTATTCGCCAGACGATGTTGAAAGATCCTGAAAAAGCGCAGGATATGATCGAAAAATTTGGCGATTTCAAAGTTCCGGTCTTCATCAACGGGAGTATCCACGGCAACGAATATCCCGGGGTGGACGCTGCGATGCGGTTGATCGAGAAGCTGGCTTATGATAACAGCCCGGAGACCATGGAAATCTTGAACAATATGATCCTGCTGATCAACGTGGTGCAAAATCCAGATGGTCGTGTGCTGGGCACGCGCGCCAACGCCAATGGTTTTGACCTGAACCGGGATTTCATCACCCAATCTCAGCCAGAGGTGCAAGCTACAGTACGCGTACTGCGTGAGTGGAACCCGATGATCTTTTTGGATCTGCACGGTTTTGTCAACCCCATGCTGATTGAGCCGTGCACGCCGCCGCATAATCCCAATTACGAATATGATTTAACGTGAGTACGGGTTAGGCG
>DYGV01000221.1 GCA_020724505.1 Anaerolinea thermophila | reverse complement strand
GCTTCAGCCTTGTTTGTCCCCCTATGGTCTGACCGCAGCTACTGCCAACCCGGGGAAGCGCCCTTGACCTGTGAATATCGCGTCCATCGGCCGGTAATTGCCTTTATTATGCTTGGGACGAACGATGTCTGGCATCCACAAGAATTTGAACCCCAAATGCGAAAGATCATCGAATATTCATTAGATCTAGGGGTTATCCCTATCCTTTCCACCAAAGCCGACAATCAGGAAGGAGATGGTTCGATCAACGCCACCATCGCACGACTGGCGTTCGAATACGAAGTTCCGCTGTGGAATTTCTGGGCGGCTGTTTACCCTCTGCCCGGTCATGGTCTGCAAGAAGATCAGGTTCATCTTACCTGGGGGCGCAACCTTTTCGACGACCCCCAGGCGATGAGCAAAGCTTGGCCTATGCGTAACCTGACCGCTCTACAGGTATTGGATGCCGTCTGGCGTGCGGTGACCGGCGATTAGAGCAAGGGCAAGCACTGAATTATTGATCCCTAATCCCCGAATAGGATAAGCAAAACCGCTCATTTCTGCACCTGAGCGGTTTTGTTATCGGTCGTTCCTTATTGGGTCGGTCTCCATACCGGATCGAAATCCAACACAGCGTCATCGGTGATTGGCGTCAAGCTGACGCCGGTAGAAGTCATGATATAGATATTATGGCTTCCACCAACTACCCAACCTTCGAAGGCCAACCAATATCCATCCGGCGAATAGACTGCATCCCGCATGGGAAGATCGCTCACCCGATACTCGGTGAAACCCTCAAAAGTATAGGGGGCGATATTAACTCGCGGCACGCTGTTCTCGGCAACGTATTGCGTGTAAATTACCGTTTTGCCGTCTGGCGACCAGGAGGGCCGTGAATTCAACATCCCATTGGAACGCGTGAAAGGCCGTGCGTTGCTGCCATCGGCGTTCATCACCCAAACCTGTTTACCGGTGCGCCGTTCGGTAACGAAGATAATCTCTTTCATATCCGGCGACCATTCGGGCTGGAAATCGGTGTTGTACCTCTCAGAGAGCGCCTTAACCGAGTTATCTTCCAGATTCAGGATATAAATCTGCGGCCGGCCGCTGTTGCGCAAACTGGTGAACACGATCCGTGTGCCATCTGGCGACCACTTGGGATCATAATCTCCGCCAGATAGAGTTGGAAGTGGAAGCAGACCGCTGCCATCTTCGTTGATGATATACATCGCCGAGCCAGGATAGTAATCCGTATTGCCCGTGCAAGGAGAGATGAAAACCAGGCGCTTCCCATCTGGCGACCAATCCGGCTGACAGGCGCCTTCGGGTAAATTCGTGATTTGACGACGCCCGGAGCCGTCTGAGTTAATCACAAAAATCTGGGAGATGCCTTGCTCATTCGAGGCAAAAGCTATCTGCCCTGCTCCGCCGCCGAGCGGCGTTGGGATCAAGGTCGGAGTTTCTGTTGGCGCAATGGTCGCCGTCGGTGTGTGAGAAGGCGATGGGGTAGGCGAGGCGGTGGCTATCATTGCCAGAGGCAGAGTTTCGGTTGGAGCACCTACCAGGGTAGTTGGAGCGGGCGTCTCGGAAAACGTAAATCGCGTCGCGCCCACATTGCGAGCGCCATCCGGCAAAAAGGTCGCAATCGTCGGCCAGTAGGCGTATGCTCGATTCAGCACCTGCGGGTCGTTGCGATAAACCAAAAAACCGACTGCTCCCATGATGACCAGCAGCATGAACAATGTCACCAGGCAACTTCTGCGCTGGGATTTTTTGCGCGAGCGCGACCTCTTGGGAAGCGGTGGTGCATCTGTCAAAGGTGTGCTGAGAGGTAGTAAGGGCGGCGACTTGACCTCGGGGCGGGAGATTTTTTCCTCAGCCTGGGCAGAAACGGACGCCGACCCCGCCTCGACGAGCGCCAATTTCTCCTCCTCGGCGGCAGGCGGTGGGGAAACGGAATATCCTCCATCGCGGCGGCGCACACTGGTATTTGCGCCAAGCAAAGCCTGCTTGAACTCTTCCGCCGTCTGGTAACGATCGTCTGGCCTCACTTCCAGAGCCTTTTCGATCACTGCCGCCAACCGCCTGGAGACGCGCGGGTTAAGTTTGCGCAACGGCGTTAGCTCCGCCTGATCCATGGCGCGCGCCAGAGCATCTTCCGGCGTCGCCCCCGTGAGCGCCGCATACAACGTGGCGCCGAGAGAGAATATATCTGAACGCTGGTCGGTGCGCGCCGTACCATATTGTTCGGGAGGGGAATAACCGGGGGTCATGGCGCGGGCACCGGTGGTAGTGGCTTGAGAGCCTTGCAGCGTCTTTGCCAGGCCAAAATCCACCAGGAAAATTTCTCCCTGTGGCGTGATTTTGACATTCCCAGGTTTGAGATCGCGGTGAATGACCGGCGGCTTACGTGAGCCGAGATAACTCAAAGCGTCGCAAACCGCCGCGCCGATCACGATCACTTCTTCCTCCGGCAACACCCCTACCCGCTCCATCCGCTGACGCAAATCCTCCCCTTCGATGTAATCCATAACCAGATATTGTCCCTGGCCTGGGATGATAAAATGATCCGTCACACGGGGCAAATTGGGGTGTCTCAAATTTGCCAGGATGATCGCCTCGCGGCGAAATTGGCGGGCGTATTCATCTGTAGTGAACAGATTGTCTTTGACCGCCACCTCCACGCCCAGATTTTCGTCAATTGCTCGATAGACCGAGCCCATTCCCCCCTGGCCGAGGATTTCAACGATTCGGTAACGATTATTGAGCAGGGCGCCGCGTTCTAGTATCATCGAGTGTTGCGCATCTTCTCGTCGCTGCTACGACGAAGGTATTTCGTCCGGTTGGCCTTCCAAAGGCTAGATGTCCAGGTTTCGCACTTCCCGCGCATGAGTTTGGATGAAACGTTTGCGCGGCGGCACTTCAGATCCCATTAACATATCAAAGGTGCGATCAGCCTCAGCAGCATCTTCAACGGTTACCAACAACAGGGTACGTTGGGAGGGATCCATGGTAGTTTCCCAAAGTTGATCGGGGTTCATTTCCCCCAGACCTTTATACCGTTGCAAATTGACTTTCTCGCCGTCAACGCCCAATTCCTGGAGAACTCGATCTTTTTCGCTCTCCGTATAGAGATAGCGCACCTGATTTTTATACGCCAACCGATATAAAGGAGGCTGGGCAATATATAAATGTCCATCCTCGATTAGCGGGGCCATATAACGGAAGAAAAACGTCAGCAACAGCGTTCGTATATGACTTCCGTCCACATCTGCATCCGTCATAATAATAACCCGACCATAACGCAGACCAGAAAGATCAAAACCCTCGCCGATCCCGGTACCCAGCGCAGAAATTAGCGCTTTAACTTCATTATTCGCCAGGATTTTATCCAGGCGCGCCCGCTCTGTGTTTAATATTTTACCGCGTAATGGCAAAACCGCCTGAAAATGGCGGTCGCGTCCTTGTTTGGCAGATCCGCCAGCCGAATCGCCTTCTACGATATATAGCTCTGTCTTTTGCGGGTCGCGCTCTGAACAATCTGCCAGCTTGCCGGGCAGCGTCAAACTCTCCAAAGCAGACTTGCGGATCACCAAATCGCGCGCTTTTCGGGCAGCGTCGCGCGCCCGCGCCGAAGTGAGGCACTTTTGCACAATTAATTTACCGGCAGAAGGATTCTCCTCCAGAAATGTGCTAAACGCCTCCCCCACCACTTGCTGGGTGTAGGTTTGCACTTCGGGGTTCATCAGCTTCACTTTGGTCTGACTTTCGAACTGCGGATCGGGGTGCTTGACGCTGATGATTGCAGTCAGCCCCTCACGCGTATCATCTCCGGTGAAATTGGGGTCAGATTCCTTCAATAGCCCAGCCCGACGGGCGTAATCGTTAATCGTACGGGTGATCGCCGAACGCAGACCGGTGAGGTGTGTTCCGCCGTCAATGGTGTTGATCGTGTTGGCAAATGCATAAACCGACTCTGCATAAGCATCTGTGTACTGAATGGCGGCGTCAATCGTAATGCCATCTACTTCTTTCTCAACATGCACCACCGGATGCAACACAGTGCGATTGCGGTTCAAGTAACGCACAAAGGAGGTAATGCCGCCTTCAAAATAGAAGGCCATCTCACGATCGGAACGCTCATCTTTCAGGATGATGGTTACACCGCGGGTAACAAAAGCCATCTCGCGCAATCGTTGGGTCAGTGTATCAAAGCGGTAATCTAAATCGCCTTTGAAAATTTCCGCGTCGTATTTGAATGTAGTCTTGGTACCCGTGGCATTCGCCGGCGCTTTGCCGATCACTTCCACCGGCCCGGTGGGATAGCCTCGCTCATAGCGCTGGAAATGCACCTTGCCATCTCGCTGCACCTCGACCTGACACCATTCAGAAAGCGCATTCACTGCGGAAACACCCACGCCATGCAACCCGCCGGAAACCTTATAACTTCCACCGCCGAATTTTCCGCCGGCATGTAAGGTAGTCATGACCACTTCCAAAGCCGGCTTTTTCATTTGCGGATGCAAATCCACCGGGATGCCGCGTCCATTATCCGAGACGGTTACGCTGCTATCTGGATGGATAATTACCTCGATCCGGTCACAAGCTCCAGCCAGCGCTTCATCAATTGAGTTGTCCACCACCTCATAAATCAGATGATGCAGCGCCTTAATGTCCGTGCCGCCGACGTACATTCCCGGCCGGCGACGCACGGCTTCTAAACCTTCCAGCACCTGGATATCTTTAGCCTCATAAGAAGACTGATGATTACCTTTCAGCACACCTACCTCCAAGGATCGAGAGTGGCTTTAGCCATCCGATCGTGCAATATATCGTCTGAAAAACGGTCTCGCGCCAAAACCAGCCTTCGTCTTTGCGCCAGGCTGGACGTATCTGCTCCAACGGGTTATTGATCCATCCTTTTTCAAACATAAATTTTACCACACCCCCCGCTATTACCATGCGCCAGGAGCATATTCTGAGATCATCAAAAATTTCCTTGACCGATCTGCTGCTTATCGGTAAAATCATAGGATTAAGAGGATCGGTGCAAGGAGGGAGATGCACAACAACCGTGGCTCAGTCGGCTCTCCGCCGAAGTTTTAAGTGAAATCAAGGAGGTGCCTTTGCAATAATAACTTTATTAAAAAGCTATGCACATTCCATTTTTGAGTGTTCGTCACTGTTGGAGCAACGGATCAAGCTAATGTAAATGAAATTCATTCAGGAGAGAAGAAGATGCTGAAGAAACTCAATTTGCTCATCGTAGTATTGATCGTTGCCAGTATGGCGCTTTCGGCTTGCGCGACTGGCGGAACCGGCGGCGGCGCCAGCACCGCACCGCTGAAAGTAGGTCTGCTGGCGCCGTTGAGCGGAGCAGTGCCGACCTTTGGTTTATCTACCAAGGAAGGCGTTGAGCTGGCAGTGAAGGAATGGAACGCCAAGGGCGGCGTGCTGGGGCGACAGATCGAGCTGATCGTGGCCGACAGCC
>DYGV01000220.1 GCA_020724505.1 Anaerolinea thermophila | reverse complement strand
GCGATAACTGGGGGCCAGAATCTCAAACGGCGTGCAGCGGCCCACATCCAGGATCAGCGATTTCAGGCGCGGTTTCAGGTCAACATCCTTGGCCATGGTGATAACGGTTGCCAGCCGGGCATGGTAGCGGTAGTTAAAAAGCTGGTACAGCTTTTCCTGCGCCCAGGGGGTGGCGTTTTGGGTACCAAAATCATCCATCACCAGCAGCGGCGCCTGGCGAATTTGCTCAAAGCGCTCTTCAAAGGTAGCCTCTGGGTCGTTATAGGCGAAGCGCAGCGTATCCAGCAAGTCCGGCACGGTGATAAACAGCGTCGGCACGCCCAGGCTCACCGCGAAATTGGCGATCGCCGCCGCCAGATGCGTCTTGCCGCAGCCGTAATCACCTTGCAACACTAGCCAGCCCTCCAACCGTTGGGCAAATTGCTGCGCCTGGTTATAAGCGTGTTCCAGCGAGTCGGCCTGGCGCGGCAACAGCCCAACGCGGCCACGCGGCTGAAAATTCTCAAAGGTCAGGTGGCTCAGCTCGTCCAGATGGCTGAGGGCAAACAAACGCTGACGCACCTGTTGATGAATTTGCCCGGCGCGGCAATCGCAGACGCGCACTTTGCCAAACTCTGGATGATTGAGCGGCAGGTCAACGCGCAGATAGCCCACCCCATGACATTTAGGGCATTGCGGGTCACCGGGCAGATCGTGCGAATACAGCGGCGAAAGCTGCGCCTCAGTGTTCGACGAAGTCGGAGAACTCGCCCTCCACATATTTTCGGCGAGCTTCCGCAGAGTCTGGTCTATCTTGGGGCTTTTCTTTGCTTGCATGGCGTCCTTCTCGCTGCCAGCGATCCAGGATCGCCGCCACATAACGCCATGTGCGTTTGTTGCGTTCGACCGCGATGCGCATGGCGTCGGCGATCCAATCAATCGGATAAGTATCTTGCGCCTCGCCCAGCGTCTCCGCCAGGAGGGGCGTCAATGGACCGAAATTTTCTTCGTACAAGCGGTAGATATTCGGCGTTTCAGGCGGGATCGGGGTCGGCGCG
Organism: Anaerolinea thermophila; assembly: GCA_020724505.1. Taxonomy (GTDB): domain Bacteria; phylum Chloroflexota; class Anaerolineae; order Anaerolineales; family UBA4823; genus RBG-16-57-11. The sequence goes on along the minus strand of DYGV01000220.1, from coordinate 4,465 downwards.
GCTGCTTCACTGATGCGCCACTGACCGTTTTGGATGGCGCGCAAGGCAGCGCGCCCCTTCGGCGAGTTGAGGAAATAAACCGCATCAACACCCGAACCGGTGTCCAGGTCAGCGCGCAGGATCACGCCCCGCGCCGTCGCACGCTGCAAAGCGTCGTCTAGCGCCGCCTGCGCCGTGGAAGGCTCCTGCGCCAGTCCGGCTAGCAGAGTCTCATCTTGATCCAAATCGCTGCGGCGCACGAAGCGAAAAGCTCCCTCCATGTGATCCAATCGCCAGAAGATATGCAAGATGACCTTCAATTCCGTCAATTGATCCATCTGCGGCAAAAGCTCCCGGAAGAAAGTATCCGGGATCGGCGTGAGATGAAGCTTACCCTCGGGAAAACCTTTAAATGACGGCATGGCGGGTGTAAGTCTCAGGGTACTTTCGCCAGATCCACCTGATAGGTGGCGGCGTTCTCGAACTTGGCGATCTGGCTACGGAATACTAACTCTACAGTTCCGATTGGGCCGTTGCGGTGTTTGGCGACTTTGATTTGGGCGATGTTCTTCAGCAGTGTATCTTTATCGTACAACTCGGGGCGATTGATGAACATCACGATATCCGCGTCCTGCTCCAGGCTGCCGCTTTCACGCAGATCGGAAAGCTGCGGCTCTTTATCGGCGCGCTGTTCAATGGCGCGGGAGAGTTGCGCCGCGGCCAGCACCGGCACATTCAACTCGCGGGCAAGCACCTTCAGGTTACGGGAGATATAAGAAACTTCCTGAACGCGATTCTCGGAGCGCGTCCCGCTGCTCATCAACTGCAAATAGTCCACCAGGATCAGATCCAAGTTATATTCGGCGTGCAGCCGGCGGCATTTGGTGCGCAGTTGCAGCGGGGTCAGCGCCGGCGTATCATCCAGGAAGATCACCGTATCGCTCAACACTTCCACGGCATGAGCAAATAAGGCCCATTCGTCGCCTTCCAGGCGACCGGTGCGCAAGCGCTGCGAATCGATACCCGTCTCTTGGGCGATCATGCGTTGAACAAGCTGCTCGCTGGACATTTCCAGCGAAAAGATGGCCACATGCTTTTTGTACTTTTGCGCCGCGTTTTTCGCCGCAGAGAGCATGAAAGCCGTCTTACCGGTGCCGGGACGCCCGGCTACAATCAATAAATCCGAGGGCTGCATACCGCTCAACAGGCGATCTAGATCCGTAAAACCGGTGGGGACGCCAAAGGCGTCTGCGCCGCGCGTGGAGAGCTGATCCACGCGATCATAATACTCGCTGAGCACCTCTTGGATTTTGCGCAGGTCGCGCGTGGTGCGGCGCTCGCTGACGCCGAACACCGTTTTTTCCGCTTCGTCCATCACCGTGTCAATGGACGCTTCTTGTTGATAAGCCAGCTTGGCGATTTCGTTTGCGGCGTTCAACATCCGCCGGCGAATGGCGTTGGCTTCGACAATGCGCCCATACGCCTCGGCGTGGAGCGAAGTGGGCACGTTGTTGATCAGTTGCGTCAGGTAAGCCGGTCCACCTACCTCAGCCAGGCGGCCCAACTGATCCAGTTCTTCGGAGACTGTGAGCAGGTCTATCGGCACGCGTCGTTCATGCAAACGCGCGAACGCCTCCCAAATCCAGCCGTGGCGGTGGATGTAAAAATCTTCCGCCCGCAAAAAGCTGGCAACCTCGTAATAGGCTTCGGGATTAATCAGCACCGCGCCCAAAACGGCCTCTTCAGCCTCACGGCTGTGAGGAATCATCTGAGTGGCAGTTGAAGATTCAGGTGCAGTTGCAGAAAATTGTGCGTCCATCGTCAAGAGATGAAAAACCGGGGAAACTGGCTGCAACGCAGCATTCCCCGGCGTGCGCCAGTTTTATCCCAAATTACTTATCCTTACTTTCGTCTTCCTCGTCATCCTCGCCTTGGTCTAGATCCAACTTTTCGAGGAAATCCGAAAAGACGGAAAGGCGTTCATCCCCTTCCTCTGCAGGTGCTTCGGGGCGCGGCGTTTCGGTCGCTTCCAGCTTATCCTGGATATCCTCCTCCGGGACAATACCGGCGGCGTCCATCACAGAGCGGGCGACGAGGATCGGAACATGGGCGCGCACCGCAACCGCCAGCGCGTCGGAGGGGCGAGCGTCAATGTTCAACGTATGCCCGTCTTTCTCTACAACGATATTGCCATAAAACGTATCATCCCGCAGCGCCACCACTTCCACGCGCAGGATGCGAGCATCAAGCTGACGAAAGATGTTATTCATCAAATCATGAGTTAGAGGGCGAGCGACCTCGACCTCTTGAAGAGCAATAGTGATTGACTCAGCTTCGTAAACTCCGATCCAGATGGGTAAATATCGGTCCGCATCTTGTTCCCGCAGGATGACAATGCGTTGCTGCGACATCAAGCTGACGCGGATGCTGTCAATCACAACCTCGACCATATCAGACGACATGAAGGCCTCCACTGGCGGCGGAAAACCGCTTTGAATTGCATATTGTATTCTATCATGGGCTGGGTGAGATGCAACGGCTTTTTTCGGTTTTTTATCATCGCCGCGGATGTTAAAATGTTAAAGATATTTTACTCCTTATTTATTGCAATTTTTTAAGATCATGATTATAATCGCACTCACCTCTCGGACTTGCGACCATCGGGGGAACCAGATATCCTAGATGACAGGGAAGGGAACCGTTGACGAAAGGTAAAATTCTTTGGATCGAGGGTAAGCGGGCGAACAGCCCGTCTTTCATCCCTGGTCTACGAAAAAAGGGTTACATCGTTGAAACAGCAGCCACTGGCGAAGAGGCAATCCGCCTGATCCCCCGCCTCGACCCCGATCTCATGGTGGTCAACGCCGCCTCGATGCGTACATCCGGGAAACGCATCTGTCGCGCCTTGCATGCCCGCGCCAACCACGTGCCGATCTTAGTGATCGTAGACCCAGAACGTCCTGCTCCTGAAGATGTGCATGCCGACGTGGTGCTGACCTTGCCTTTTACAGCGCGCAAACTGCTCAATCGCATCAAACCCTTGCTGCCGGCCATGGGCAGTAAAATGCTGCATAAAGGACCAATCCGCCTGGATCTGGAACACAAGCGCGTGCGCTGCCAGGGACGGGAGGAGACGCTCACCCCGCGATTGACGCAACTGCTTAAATTATTCATGGATCATTCTGGCGAAGCATTGGAGCGCGAACAACTCTTTCGTGAAGTTTGGAAGACCGAATATACCGGCGACACTCGCACATTAGATGTGCATATCAGCTGGCTGCGACAGGCCATCGAGGAGGACCCTCGCAATCCCCAGTTCTTAAAAACCATACGCGGCGTTGGCTACCGTCTGGATGTATGATTCGCCGTCCTGTGGATCGAAACGATGAACGCCAAAGGTCTGCAAACCGCACCGACGCAACATTACACATTTTTTGATGCAGACGCAACCTTGGATGTGCAAAACTGAGATCCTAGGAGTGAGCATTGATTCGCTGCCACTCCGCGCGCTCCTAGAAGAGATTGATCAGGCAGCATCCAATAACAGGCGCATGTTGATTGCTCATGTCAACATCACTGCGCTCAACCTGGCTTATAAACGACCCTGGTTGCGTCAGTTTTATAACCAGGCAGATCGAGTTTATTGCGATGGCATGGGTGTTATGGTTGGCGCCCGTTTGCTCGGCTGCTCTATCCAACATCGCTATACGCTGGCAGACTGGGTTTGGCCGCTGTCGGAGATGGCTTCCCGGCGTGGTCATAGCCTGTACCTCTTAGGCAACCCGCCCGGGGCAGCGCAAAGGGCTGCCAATCGGCTGCAAGAATCCTATCCAACTCTGCGCGTCGCGGGAGTACAACACGGTTTTTTCGATAAAACACCTGGCTGCCCCGAGAGTATGCACGTTATAGAATGCATCAACGCCGCCGATACAGACATTCTGCTGGTGGGCTTCGGTATGCCCGTTCAGGAACGATGGCTGATGGATCACTGGCATCTCCTCAAGGTAAAGACAGCCATCACCTGCGGCGCGCTGTTTGAATATGTGGCAGGAGATCTGCGCCGCGGGCCGGCCTGGATGACGCAAAACTACATGGAGTGGCTGGCGCGGATGATCATCTCCCCCAGGCGCTACGCCTGGCGATATATTAGAGATATTCCATTATTTTACTGGCGCATTCTGAAAGAAGCGCTCCAACCCATCCGTCCCCGTCTCTCCCATGCCAGTCAACTGGAGCAGCCCCCCAAAAGTCCGCGCCAGGAATAGAGCGCATGAAAAATCTTATCTACTTTGGGGATAACTTGCCGATCTTAAAAACCTTTCCCGATGGATGGGTAGATTTGATCTATATTGATCCACCCTTCAACACCGGGAAAAGCCAAAAGCGCACCCAGATCAAAACCAAACAGAGCGAACACGGCGACCGCACAGGTTTCAGTGGGCGACGGTATCAAACCCTGCGCCTGGGCACTCAGGAATATCGCGAC
>DYGV01000219.1 GCA_020724505.1 Anaerolinea thermophila | reverse complement strand
GTTCCTGTTCATGATTGTCATCACCAGCATGATTCTGGCGCGCTGCGCTCAACCTGCCACCCCCGCAGCCACCGAAGCGCCTGCTGTAACTGAAGCCCCCGCCGTTACTGAAGCGCCTGCCGTTACAGAAGCCCCCGCTGTTACTGAAGCGCCCGCTGTAACTGAAGCCCCCGCTGCACGAAAAGTTGCAACTTTCATTTGGACCCAGGAGTTCGACACCCTCAATCCCTATTACACGAACATGTGGTTTTCCAGCGTTACCCAGCAACTCTATAACTGCTGGGCATGGGATTTTGATGACTCCAATCAGCCTCAACCCCGGCTGGTGACCGAATTACCCAGCGAAGAAAACGGTGGGCTCTCGGCAGATGGCAAGGTCATCACCATGAAACTACGCGATGACATCGTCTGGTCGGATGGTACGCCGATCACATCTGAGGACTTTGTGTTCACCTACCAGATGATTATGGCCGATCGCAATACTGTGGCCTCCCGCAATCCTTACGATCTCATGGAAAAAGTGGAAGGTCCAGACGCCCGCACAGTGGTTATCACCTTCAAAGAGCCTTACGCCCCCTGGATCGCTAACCTGTGGCGCGGTTTGCTGCCGGCGCATGTCCTCAAACCCATTTTCGAAAAAGAAGGCACTATTGACACCGCTGAATGGAACAAAGCGCCAACGGTGGGTTGTGGCCCATTCGTCTTCGATCAATGGGAATCGGGCAGCTTCACTCGCTTTGTAGCCAATGAAAAGTACTGGTTAGGGCGACCCAAGTTGGATGAAATCTTCTTCCGCTTCGTGCCAGATGATGCCTCTCAAATCGCAGCGCTCAAAGCTGGCGACGGCGATTTGGGCACGTTCTTTGCCTATTCCGACCTGCCCGAATTGGAAGCTGCCGGGATTAAAATCATCAACTCGTTCTCCGGCTACAATGAAGGCATCTACTTCAACATGCACGCCGAAAAGGGGCATCCGGCGCTCAAAGATGTGAGAGTGCGCCAGGCGATTGCCCTCGCCTTCGATCGCCAAAAACTGGTGGACGACCTGCTGTTAGGCAGAACTAAAGTTGCCGCCACCGACTGGGATAATACCCCTTACAACGACCCCAGCATCAGCCCCTGGCCATTCGACCCTGAAAGGGCGAAAGCCTTGCTAGATGAAGCCGGTTGGGTGGATAGCAATGGGGATGGCGTGCGCGATAAAGACGGCGTCGAACTGGTGCTGATCCATGGCACCACCACGCGCGAAATCCGCCAAGACACCCAGGCTGTGGCGCAGCAGCAATTGGCCGAAGTGGGGATCAAGCTGGATCTGCAAAGCTTTGACCCAGACATCTTCTTCGCCAGCTACGCAGAAAACGGCGCCTCCGCCAATTTTTCGCTGGATCTGATCGAATACTCCGATTCACCCAACTTCCCAGATCCGGATACCTCCGCCTGGTTGTGCGCCGAAATCCCCTCCGACGAGAACCCAAGCGGCGTGAATACTTCGGGTTTGTGCGACGAGGAACTGGATGCGCTGTTCAAACTCCAGGCCACTCAGGTGGATTACAACGAACGCCTGAAAACATTCAACAAGATCACCAAGAGGATCTTCGAGAATGTGTATTGGCTGGGCTTGTGGCAAGATCCAGACCTATTCGGCATCAGCAGCCGCCTGCTGAACGTCAAGATCTCCGGCGTGACGCCCTTCTTCAATATCATGGAATGGGATATAGCCCAATAACCTGATTCAGATCGAGGAGAAGCGCAGGCATTCAACGCCTCGCGCTTCTCCTCAGCCAACTAAGATGACGCGTTACATCTTCCGCCGTTTGTTGCAAGCCATTCCGCTCCTTTTTGTCATCAGCCTGGTTTTGTTCGTGCTGATGCAAAATATGGGCGATCCAATCGCTACCATGGGCGGGCGCAACGTCACGCGCAGCGCCGACCGGGAAAGGCTAAAACGCCAGTTGGGATTGGATAAGCCCATTATCGTGCAATACCTCTACTGGCTGGTGGGCAACGATTGGACCAAGACAGACCTGGACGGCGATGGCGTCGCCGAAACGCCCGGCGTCCGCCGCGGGGTTTTGCGCGGCGATTTCGGCCTTTCATTGGTGAACAAAAAACCGGTCACTCAGGTGATTGGGGAACGTCTGCCCAACACCCTGTTGTTGATGCTCACCGCCGAAGCATTCATCTTGATCTTTGCATTATTGATTGGCATCTACTCCGCCCTCAGACAATATTCCACATTCGATAACATCATCACTACAGTTACGTTCTTGTTTTATTCAATGCCGGTGTTCTTCTTTGCCCTGGTGGCGATGTATATCTTCGCTGTCAATTTCAAGAAATGGGGGCTGCCGTATCTGCCCACGGTGGGGATGTTTGAACCGACGGCGGGCAAGACTCCCCTGCAAGTCGCCTGGCACATGGTTTTGCCCACCGCGACGCTTTCTTTTGGCTTCATCGCCGGCTACAGTCGCTATATCCGCAGCGCCATGTTAGAAGCCCTGGGACAAGACTACGTGCGAACCGCAAAAGCCAAGGGACTCCCCAGGCCAGAGATCGTGTATATCCATGCTCTGAAGAACGCCGCCTTGCCCATCGTCACCATCATCGCCCTGGATTTACCCTTTCTGTTGGGCGGCGCCATAGTCACCGAACGCATTTTTGGCTGGCCCGGCATGGGGCGTCTGTTCCTGGATCACGTCTCTCGCGGCGACACGCCGGTGGTCATGGGTATTTTGATGATGATCGCCGTGGCTGCGGTTATCTTCCAGCTTATCGCCGACATCCTGTACGCCTGGCTAGATCCGCGCATTCGCTACACATAGCCCCACAGGAATCTCGCTTCAAAATTGCCAAAGACTCAAGAGCAGCGCATGGAATCAATCGCCCCCCCTTCTAAAGGCAGCATTGCCAACCTGACGCCAGATGTGCTGGAGACCCCGCCTCTCTCGCTCGGTCAACTCACCTGGAGACGCTTTCGCCGCCATAAGATGGCTAATTTTGGCGCCATCATGCTCATCTTGTTAGTGCTCTATGCGTTCGGCGGGGCGCTTGTTTTCAGCGAAGCCTACGCCAATAAAACGGATACCAGCGCCCGCCTGCAAGCCCCTTCGCGCGAGCATCCCTTTGGCACCGATACCGTAGGGCGGGATATTCTGGCGCGCACCATCTACGGCGGGCAAATTTCAATCTTGATCGGCCTGACGGCGATGCTGGTGGAACTGGTGATCGGCGTCACTGTTGGCGCAATATCGGGTTTCTTTGGCGGCCTAATAGACAGCTTGTTGATGCGTCTCACCGAGGCAGTGATCGTCATTCCACAGATTTTTCTATTGTTGGTGATGGCGAAATACTTCGCCGCCTCGATCCCCAACCTGACGATCCTTGGAAGAACATTCAGCGGCAGTGTGGTGGTTATCATCCTAGTTATTGGCGTCACCACCTGGCCCTATCTGGCGCGCATTGTACGCTCGCAATTCCTTTCAATCAAAGAAAACGACTTCATCCTGGCTGCCCGTGCCACCGGAACCTCCACCGGCGAGATCATTTTTCGACACATTTTGCCCAATAGCATTGCCCCGATCATTGTTTCCGGTACGTTGAGCGTGGCCTCCGCCATCACCCTGGAAGCCTATATCAGCTTCCTCGGTTTAGGTGTTCGACCGCCAACTGCTACCTGGGGCAACATGCTCGAAGGCGCATACAACTACATCGAAACCGCCTGGTGGTTGTGGTTCTTCCCCGGTGCGTTGATCGCCCTGATCGTCCTAAGCATTAACTTCTTGGGCGACGGGTTGAGAGACGCTCTGGATCCACACAGCCGGGCGATATGATATAAATCACGAGTGAGCGCAACAAAATGAATCGCAGACAAGTGATCCTGGATCTGAAAGATCTACGCACTCGTTTCCACATCGCTGAAGGCACGGTGTATGCAGTCAATGGCGTCTCACTCACCTTGCACGAATGCGAAACAATTGCCATCGTGGGCGAAAGCGGCTGCGGCAAGTCCGTCACCATGCTCTCGGTCATGGGGTTGATCCCCGTTCCGCCTGGAGAAATCGTCAGCGGGCAAGCGTTCTACCGCAACAGAGATTTACTAGCTTTGAGCGAGGCGGAGATGGAACACATCCGCGGCAAGGAAATTGCCATGGTGTTCCAGGATCCCATGACCGCTCTCAATCCAGTTCTGACCATTGGGCGGCAGATTTCCGAACCGCTGCGCGTCCATCTAAACATGGATCGCGCCGCCGCTCAGCAACGCGTTATCGAACTGCTTGAGCAGGTAGGCATTCCAGACCCTAAAAACCGGATGAATGATTATCCACACCAATTCTCCGGCGGTATGCGTCAGCGCGCCATGCTGGCAATGGCACTGGCGTGCGCGCCCAGCGTCCTAATCGCCGACGAACCGACCACCGCCCTGGATGTCACTATTCAAGCGCAAATCGTTGAATTGGTGACCCGTCTGCGAGACGCGTTGTGTATGGCGGTGATCTGGATCACCCACGATCTGGGGGTGGTTGCCGGGCTGGCCGAGCGCGTCATCGTCATGTACGCCGGGATGGTGGTGGAAGAAGCCAACGTTGACGATTTATACGATGATCCGCGTCATCCTTATACGCTGTCTTTGCTTGCCGCCTTGCCACGCATTGACCGCCGGCGCGATCGTCGCCTAAAATCCATCCCCGGCGCGCCGCCTAACCTGCTGGTCGCCCCACATGGTTGTCCATTTGCGCCGCGCTGTGAATTCGCGTTCGACCGATGCCGTATAGAAACTCCGCCACTGCTGCCGGTTGCCATCGAACATCGGGCGCGCTGCTGGTATGATGTCGTCAATGGCAGACCGTTTGAATGAGACCCCGCTGGAGAATGCGCCCATGATCTCTGTTCAGGCACAATCCACAGATGAGGCGATACAAACCTCTCAACCGTTGGTCAAAGTGCGCGACCTTCGCAAGCATTTCCCGGTGCGGCGCGGGTTGATCATCGAGCGTCAGATTGGCTCGGTCAAGGCGGTGGATGGCATCAGCTTCGACATCGCTCGAGGGGAAACCCTGGGATTGGTTGGAGAGAGCGGCTGCGGCAAGACCACCGCCGGGCGCACCATCCTGGGTTTATATCCGGCTACCGGCGGCCAGGCTCTGATTGACGGGATTGACGTGCATCATTCCAGCCGAGAGGCGATCAAAACTCTCCGGCGTAAGGCACAAATGATCTTCCAAGACCCTTACGCTTCTCTGAACCCGCGTTGGACAGTCGCCGGCATCATCGGCGAACCGCTGCGAGTGCATCACATTTTGCCCGACCCCCAGGAGCGTGCCGAACGCGTCAAAGAGTTGATGCTGCGCGTCGGCCTCAGCCCTCAGTTGATCAATCGCTTTCCGCATGAGTTTTCCGGTGGTCAACGGCAGCGCATTGGTATCGCGCGCGCCCTGGCTTCCAATCCCGCGTTTATCGTATGCGATGAACCGATCTCGGCGTTGGATGTTTCGATACAGGCGCAAGTGGTCAATCTGCTGGCAGACCTGCAAGATGA
>DYGV01000218.1 GCA_020724505.1 Anaerolinea thermophila | reverse complement strand
AATTCGTCGCTCAGGTGGGGCACGAGACCCGACAATACACTGACGCGGTCATCTTCAGATTTGATTTCGCTTGCAATTGCCAGCGCCTGTGCTTTAAGTTCATTGGTCAGGTGTGGGGCGAGAGCCGACAAAGCATGGGCACGGTCGTCTTCTTCCATGATTTCGCGGGCAGCAGCCAAGCCCTCCGCCAGCACCTGTACTTTCAATTCATGGGTCAGATGTGGGGCGATAGCCGACAAGGCATGGGCACGGTCATCTTCGTCTTTGATTTTGCGAGCAGATTTAAGCCCTTCCTCCTGCGCCTGGGCTTTCAATTCGTCTCTCAGGTGAGGCACAAGAGCAGACAAGGTGCTGGCGCGGGCGTATTCATCTTTAATTTTACGAGCAGCAGTCAGCGCCTGTACTTTGAGTTTATCGGTCAGGTGTGGGGCGAGAGATGAGAAGGCATAGGCGCGTAAACCTTCAGCATTGATTTCGCGTGCAATCGCCAGCGCTTGTGTTTTCAGGTCGTCAGTCAGGTGTGGGGCAAGAGCAGACAAGGCGCTGGCGCGGGTGCCCTCTTCCCGGTTTTCGCGTGCAGAGGTCAACCCCTCAGCCAGCACCTGTGCTTTCAGTTCATCGGACAGGTATGGGGCAAGGTCTGAGAAGGCTCGGGCGCGGGCTAATTCGCCTTTAATTTCGCGCGCGGCGGTAAGACCCTCCACCAGCGCTTGTACTTTCAGTTCATCGGTCAAACGGGGGGCTAGAGCCAACAAGGCCTTAGCGCGAGCGGAATCATCTTTGATTTTACGTGCCGTCGCAAGCGCCTCAGCCAACAACTCTGAAGGAAAGTCAGGGGCTATCAACTTCAGTGCCTCTGCCTGAGTAGTGGAATTTGAATTTTCCCGAATGGTAGAAAGGCAGCGGGGATAACTCCACAACCCATTTTTTGCCAGTTGCGCCAGTAGATCCGGTGGGATATTGGCAGCCAGGGAGTGAATGCTGTTCTCGATCAACATGCAGCGGATCATGAGAGCGTAGTCATTTTCCTGCTCCGCATATCTCCATACATAGGCAAGATCGCTTATGTAATTTACGTAGGTTTCCTCTTTTTGATAACGCGCTTCTGCCCACTTGACGTTTCGATCCCCCTCGGTAAGTAGGTTGATCAACGTTGGATATTGCCCTGCCCCAGCAAGGTGCGCGCTCAGGTGCAAGCGTGGGTACTCCTGCTCAACGAGTTTTTCCCATTCCCCATTGCATTTTTCCTCAAAGGCTTTCACGATGCGTACGTGCGCCTCAACGGTTTGTTCAGCAAGATCTTGCACCAAGCTTTCCCGTTTGGGATCCAGTTTGGAGAGATCTACTCTGCCGGTGATGAAGTCTCGAAAACTGAGGTGATAGGGTGCAAAGACCTTGCTTTTGCCATTTTCTTTTTCTGTAATGAAGGAGCGCCAAGCTTGTGACAATAAATGTGCCACGTCGCGCGAAATGACCTTTACATCCGCCAATTCGATGAGTTGATTGACCGTGATGGCCTCCTGCGCAGCAGCAAGTGTGGTCAGCAAGGGCGAGTACAGGCTATTCCAGGCATCTTCTCCCTTGCCACGTCCTCTGCGACCGTAGCGCCAGTCATCCCAGTAATCGGCATAATAGCCGGTCAAGCCGGTCGGCAGGTCTTCCAAGTCGAGTGGTGCGCGCGACCCACTTTCGATCTCCTTGATGATGTAGTGCAGGTACATCCAGACCCCGAGGCTTTTCTCTTGCAAGGTCTGGATAAAGAAAGCTTCGGAATATTCCCTGGCTCGGATCTGCCCTGCCACTTCGGGACGCTTCGCTACGGCGCTCAAATAGGTTTGCATGTCCTGAAGATTGTCCACGCCCTGGGCTTCAAGATCAAACCTGACGGGTTCAAAGTTTGGTAGTTTAGTGTGTACAGGTCGTTGCGACAGGATGAAATACACGCCATCCGGCAGGACATTTGGCAAGCCAAAGACATTGCCATCGGGGAAGGTCCCAGCTTCGTCAAGGGCGTCGCACACGATGACAATCTTCTCGCCGTGGGTCAATGTGTTGGCGGCTAGTCGTAATAATCGTTCCAGAAAATCTGGAAAGGCAGTCAGTTGTGTCAAGGTGTCACGATCTTTGTAGGGGGCGATCTGATAGCGGGTAACGAGCTGCGAGCCCAGGGATTGCAAGGCTCGTTGCACATTCGCATCTCCTGTGACCTGTTCGGCAAATAGATGCAGGTATCTTCTTTCCTTCACCAGGTGCGCCATAAAAGAGGTCTTGCCCACACCTGCATCCCCTACCAGCAGAAACGCGCCTGACTTGCGGTTCGGATCACTCAGGAAGGCGTCTACTTTGGCGGTCAGCCAGTCTCGCCCGACGAATTCATCCACGCGCACCCTTTGGAAGACGCTGTCCGGTGAGACATAATAGTCGCTCAGTCGATCATAGATACCTGTGTAATAGGTATTGTAGATATTTGAGACGTTGATCTGGCTCCCATCCCCAAGGATGACATTTGCGTCCTGGAGATCGCCTTGCACTTTCAAAAGGGGCTGCTCATAGTTACTAGCTGCCTTCATGGCAGCAGCCAGTTCATTGTTCAACCGTGACAGATCCGTTTCGATATTTGGCAAACTGTCCAAGGCACGCGAATCGAACAACGGCTGAAAGACCGCTTCTACTTTCAGTTCTGCTTCCAGCCATTCGAGGAATTGGGAGATGGGTCGGGCAGCCCGTATGGCAAAGTTGGGTTTTGCGCCGATGGACCGTGCCCAGGCATGCGCCAGTAATGCCGGGTCGGGATGCTGGTTGCGGATCAATAATTTGGCAAGTTCTGGTGTTGCTTCCTTGCGCAGGAATGGTTCATCGAAGAGCGAGTTTGTGTATTCAGGGTAATGCCGTGCAAAGGCAGCATAGGTGCGTGCCAACGCATTCTGAAACCCCAGGCGGGCGAGGTCTTTCCTGAGCCAAGTCTTGATCTGGTCCGCCACTCCCAGTTTTTCGATCGTGTAGGAGATGACTTCCGCCGCGACGTTGACAAATAATTCGGTGAGCATTGGCACAGATCCTGTGATGCCGGAATAAAAACAACCGCCTACGCAATCAGCTTGCGCAGGCGGTAGGTGGTATGCTATATTTTCCCTATCCGCTACGCGCCCGAATCGCGTAGAGTATTGAAGCCTTGCGGGTTCCAGCCGCGGGGCTTCGTTGCTTTATTTTAGGCGAGAGAATGGATTCTGTCGAATGAATTTTGTCACAATACGATAACCTTTCTTTCATACAGGATAAATCGAAACCCTGAGTTCAGTAACATCGAAATTGATCTTATCCTCCCATTAATCCTTTTGCAAACCCCTCCGCACTGGATTTGATGAAAGACTCGATACCTGTTTTTAGCATACTACCTAGGGAAGTAAGCGCCTTCTTGAGCTGAGTTTTCTCCTCGCCCTTAATGATGCCATCCCATTCCTGCTGACGAAGCCAGCCACCAAGGTCGTCATTATCCTGCGGACGTGTAACCCGAATAAGTTCGGAAGCCAACCACCAAAGCATTACCTGAGATTGTAGACGGAAACCCGTTCGAGTCTTCGCTTCTCTGATCAGGATTCCGCGCTTGCATAATTCTTCTACCTCAGGGTTGTAATTGGAAAAAGACTCAAGAAGATGATCTAGGTCAAATTCCTTTCCGGTAACCAATTTTGGTAACGTGTCCAATGCAATAACGGTCACGGCTTTACGTGTCGGTGGCGTCCAATTTTTCCAAATATCATGAATAATCTGGCGAGCGGCTTCATGCAAATCGCGGGCAGCATTTTCCCAACGCGTCAACGATTTCACCTCGCCGTCTTCGTAGGCATCCCACAAAGCGCTTGCAGCTGACTGAAGGAAAAAAGGATGTCCACCTGCAATGTAATACAAGAATTCGTAGTCTTCTAAAGTGAAATGGCGATTACCCGTATCTAACAATTGCAAAGCATCCTTCTTTTCGAGTGCGCCAAGCACGATCGGCGTCATGAAGTTGAAATAGGGCGATCCGAGTTTGCTGTATTCGCGAGTCGTTTCGTTGAGCGCTTCGAGCGGCTGACGGCTGGCGGTGACCAACGCCAGCGATTCGTATCGGCTGGCTAGCGAGCGTAAGCCGCCGTAGAACTCCGCCTGGTGCAGGACGGGATGATTGAGCAGGTTGTCAAATTCATCGAGCAGGATGACCAGCCTCCACCCAAGTGCCTGCATCTGAGCCAGCACACGCTCCAGTCCAAAAACACCAAAGCCTTCGTTTTTACAGGTAGCGAAAGCAGCTGATAAATCTGGCTGGGACGACTCTTTGAGTTTTTCAGCCAAGGGTTGCAAGGCAATCTTCCAGAATTGGGGTTGGTCGAAGGACATGCCAAGAGTTTGAGCGTCAATATATTGTGTAAACAAGAGTGGAGCCATATCACTAAAAAGTTCAGATCGTCGGTCAGGGTCATGAAGGTAGCGCAGCAAAGTGGTTTTGCCCATGCGTGGCTCACCAGTAATAGCGACCGATTGCCCCCCGTTCGATACACGGTTAATGATGCGCCTGAGTTCCTTAGCACGCCCTCTAAAACTTTGAGTAGATATGAAGGGATTGGTTTGCATGGGTTGCTCCATTTTTAGGAAGGCATTGAATACCAGGAGGGAGATAAACCGATGTCTGGCGTTATGATATTCACCGCTTAACAGATTTGATGAAGATAGTGCAGAACACCCTTCGGTAACAGATAATTAGAATTAAGGCGAGCGGACGCATCGAAAACCAAGGTCAGCGTAGAATCTATCCGGACTGACCATAAGTCGACTTGAAACTCGCAAGTCAAAAGATTTGACGCCATATGAACCTCCCCGCAGAACTTTTCTATCGCCACTTACCGGTCCAATTGGGTTTTCGAGCGCATCACTCGGATAATCGCCATACCAGTCATTGACCCACTCCCAGACATTACCAGCCATGTCGTACAAGCCATAACTATTTGGTTGAAAACTTTTGACATCTAACACATTTGGGGGGCAGAGGTCAAATTGCACGCCATTTCTAGCGCCAATTGTACAAACCGGGGCGTCATCGCCCCACGGGTACAACTTCCCCTCCAACCCGCCGCGCGCAGCATACTCCCATTCGGCTTCGGTTGGTAAACGGCCGCCCGCCCATTCACAATAGGCTTTAGCATCGCTCCAATCTACATAGACCACAGGATAATTTGAATCACTGTTGTCGGTGGGTAATACTGATAGCGGGATGCAACTATCATCATTCGAGCACTTAAGGAACATGGAATTGGTGACTTCGTGTTCGTCCATCCAGAAAGCATCTAGCGTCACAGGATGTATAGGCTGTTCATTGCTACTACCATCTGAACCCATCAGAAAGGTTCCAGCCGGAACATACACCATCACCATACCATCCGCTTCACGAGGCGTCGAGACGGCACCCGGTTCAGGTGTGTGGGTTGGCGTGGGTGAAGGGGTCATGCTCATGGTTGGGGTGGAAGATGGGGTTGGGGTGGAAGATGGGGTAACAGTCGGGGTATAAGTTGGAGC
>DYGV01000217.1:1109-5588 GCA_020724505.1 Anaerolinea thermophila | reverse complement strand
TCTCCGTCGCCGAAGACGCCAAACACCGGAAGATGGCGCAGCGCCCAGGCGATATTATTGATCAAGATGTCCTCCTTGCCAAACAATACCGTTGGCCGCAGGATCGCATAAGACATTCCGGATTCGATCAATGCTCTTTCGAGGATGGCTTTGCCTCTGAAATACTCTAGCGGGGAGGTTTCATCGGGATTGGTGATGCTGATGTGAACCACGCGTTTGACCCCGGCTCTTTTGGCGGCGTCAAATAGGATGAGCGTGTTTTTCACCGCGTCGGCGTGTTTGAAAAGTTTATGGTTGAATCGCACCCAATAGGTATTATAAAGAACCTCCACGTTCTGCAGAGAGCGCGCCAGCTCATCGGGTCGGTCGAAGTTATAGGGCTGGGCAGTCACCTGCCCAGCGAAATCGTTGGCGCGGTTGACCGAGTTGGTCAGCGTTTGGACGGGATGGCCTTTTTCCAGCAGCCGATGGGCAATGTATTTGCCCGAATAACCGAAGGCGCCGGTGACGACGTGGATGGGGTTGTCAGACATGGCAAGTATATCTTGGCACAGGATTTTATGAATTCGTTCCGAGCCTAGCGAATGAATTCGCAGCTATAAAGTGCGCGAAGCCAGCTTTCGCAGGCTGGATTCATCTGATGCGGATTGACGGCTTTTACGGCGCTTGTTCCAGAAAGGCCTTAAGGACAATCGCGCTGTTGCGCTGCTCATCACGCGCTGCATAAACCAGGGTGAGCGTCCCTTGCTTGAGCAACTGTCGAAGCTGCGCGACTGCTGCGGTCGCCTGTTCCAATTCTGCCCAATATTGTTTTTGGAATTCATCCCATTTGGCCGGATCATGCGCGTACCATTGGCGCAGTTGCGGACTGGGAGCGACCTCCTTCAACCACAGGTGCAATTGCGCTCGTTCCTTTGAGACGCCGCGCGGCCACAATCTTTCTACCAGAACTCGATAACCATCCGATTCATCCGGCGGTTCGTAGATGCGTTTCACCTGTAGCATATCAACACCATTTTACACGAAAATGATCTAAACCGGTTTCCCCATGGGGCGTTTAGCAAGGCGCGGGGCGATTTTCATGCCTATACTGGCTCATGTTCAGGTAGCCGGCGATGAGCGCTCTGTCCATGCGGTTGAAGTGCAGGGCTGCGAAGCGCGCCAGCGCAGCGGGCAGGCCAGGGTGAAAGCCAGCTTCGGTGATGAAACAACGTCCAGCGTGCTAGATTTCAGTCACGTGTGAACTCGGTTTGCTCGACGACTTGTATTAAAGGTGCCTCCTAAAAAGAATTGGCTTGGTTAAAGAAGAGTTGCATGAAATTGTGAGGCTCTCAAGATTTCACAAAGGCGGCTGAATGTGAGTTACAATTGAGCTGCGCCGCCGACGGCTCGCGATAACCCTTACAAGTAAAGGAGATGCATAAGATGATCAGCCGCATCTGGCATGGCTACACCGCCCCCGAAAAGGCAGACGCCTATGAAAACCTGCTGCGCGAAGAAATCTTCGTCGGTATCGAAAACCGGAATATCGCCGGCTTCCGCGGCATCCAGCTCTTCCGCCGCCCGCTGGGCGAGGAGGTAGAGTTTATCACTGTGATGTGGTTCGACTCGCTGGAGGCGGTGAAGGCGTTTGCCGGTGAGGATTACGAAATCGCCGTCGTGCCGCCCAAGGCGCGCGCCATTCTGCAACGCTTCGACGAGCGTTCGCAGCACTACGAAGTCCGCATTGATCGCACACAAGGAGCCTTATGAGCGCAGAATTTGAACGCAACTTAGATGCTTATGCCGACCTGGCGTTGAACATTGGCTTGAATTTGCAACCTGGTCAACGTCTGCTCATTGGGACGCCGTTTGCTCCCACCCCCTTCGAAGCCGCCCCGCTGGTGCGCCGCGTTGCCGCCAAAGCCTATACGATGGGTGCCCGCCTGGTGCAAGTGATCTGGGATGATGAGCAGCTCAGCCTGATCCGAATGCAACATGCCGCCGAGGACACGTTGGACGAGGTGGTGGAGTGGCAATTTCAGGCGTTGACGGAAGCGGTGCAGCGCGGCGACGCCCGCCTGATTATCCTCGGCAGGAACCCCGATCTGTTCCGCGGGCAGGAGGCGCAGCGGATCGGCCGTCTGCAACGGGCGATGGTGCAGCGCTACGCTCCCATCGAGGAACTAAACCCTGCCTTTGCCACCAACTGGTTGGTGATCGCCGTGCCCACGCCGGGTTGGGCGAGGCGCGTGTTCCCCGATCTTCCCCTTGAAGAGGCGACGGAGCGGCTGTGGCAAGCAATCTTCGAGGTTTGCCGCGTGAATCAACCGCATCCGACGCAGGCATGGCACGAACACTTGCGTCAGCTCGCCGAGCGCAGCCGCTACCTGAACCAGCGGCAGTACGTTGCTCTGAAATATCGCGCACCCGGCACCGACCTGACCGTCGGCTTGCCAACCGGGCACATCTGGCAGGGCGGACTGGGGAAAAATCGCGCTGGTGTGCAGTTCGCCGCTAACATGCCCACCGATGAAGTCTATACCCTGCCGCACCGCGCCCAGGTGGACGGCGTGGTACGCGCCACACGTCCATTCAGTTACGGTGGCAACCTGATCGAAGAGGCGCGCTTCACCTTTGCCGAAGGGAAGGTGGTAGATTTCACGGCGCGGCGCGGCGTGGAGGCGCTGCGCAACCTGTTCGAGACCGACGACGGGGCGCGCTATCTGGGAGAAGCGGCACTCACGCCGCACAGCGCCCCCGTCTCACAATCTGGTTTGGTTTTCTACAACATCCTGTTCGATGAGAACGCCGCCTGTCACTTTGCCCTGGGCGACGCCTATCGCGACAGCCTGGAAGGCGGAGTGGATATGAGCAAAGAGCAATTCCTCGCCGCCGGCGGCAATGTCAGCAACCTCCACCTGGATTTCATGATCGGCAGCAACGAGTTAGACGTGGACGGTGTGCGCCGCGACGGAACGCTGGAGCCAATCCTGCGCCGCGGCGAGTGGGCATTTGAGGTGTAAACACGATGGAGTGTGGCGCAGGATTAATCCTGCGCTACCCGACTTGGGCAAATATCAAAAACGCCCGCTCCCTGGAGTGTTTTCCTGGAGCGGGCGTAATTTTGAGAGCGTTCACTCGCCCTGGGTGCGATGATTCATGGGCTGTGTCGAGATGCTTTAGACCGTCTTTTTGCGTCGCCGCTTCGGTTTGGGGGCGGCGGGTGGGAGCGCAAGCCAGACCGCCAGAACATCGCCGCCTACCCGTTGGGCGATGAACTGCTGATGACCGATTTGTAACCACAAGTCGCTGGCCGCGCCGCCACTGCCAACGACGGATTCGGCGTCCGCTTTGCGCAGCACCTCTACTAGTGTCTCCGGCGGCAACCAACCAACGATTGGATGGCTCACCCCTGGCCCCATGCGTACGTTCAACCCGATGTTCGAGATCACCCGCGCTCGCGGCAGACTGGGGAAGCTTTGTGGTTCTTCGCCGATGGGTATTTCTCCGCCGGGTGTTTCTCCGCCTGGCCCCGGCTGCCCGCCACCCGGCATACCGCCGCCGGGCATCCCTCCTCCAGGTTGCCCTCCGCCAGGCATGCCGCCGCCTGGTTCGCCCCCAGCGGGGAGAAAAGTGGTCAGCAAGGGCGCCGGATCCACCGCCACGTTATTTTTGCGCAGCTCGAAGTGTAGGTGCGGCCCGGTGGAGTTGCCGGTGTTATCCGAGCGACCGATCACCTGCCCGGCTTTGACCTTGTCGCCCACGCGGACGTTGAAATCCATCAGGTGGGCGTAGATCGTCAGGTAGCCTTCGGCGTGTTGGATGCGCACATGTGTGCCATAACCGGTGGCGTCGTTGCGCACGGCGCTGACCGTGCCATCCTGTGCGGCGGCGATGGGCGAGCCGCTGGACACTGCCCAGTCAATGCCGCCGTTATAGTTCGTCCAATTGTTTACTTTAGCGCGATGGACGTGCTCGGCGAAGGATTGGGTAACGATGGAACTTGCGGGTACGGGGAAGAGGAATTGCATGGAGGGTCTCCTGTGGTCATGTATGTAATCTAAAACGTATCGCGACATTTATGTCGCTACGGGCAGTGGCATACGAAACGGTAGCGGCGTGAATGGCTGCGGCATAAATGCCGCGTTACGAAACGGCTGCGGCGTGAATGGTTGCGGCATAAATGGTTGCGGCATAAATGCCTGCGGCATAAATGCCGCGTTACGAAACGGTAGCGGCGTGAATGGCTGCGGCATGAATGGCTGCGGCGTGAATGGTTGCGGCATAAATGCCGCGTTACGAAATGGCTGCGGCATGAATGGTTGCGGCATGAATGCCGCGTTACGAAATGGTTGCGGCGTGAATGCCGCGTTACGAGTAAATATTGGTTTCAACCGATAAATTGCCGCTGCGGCGGCGCTCCTCATCCAATAACATCCGCTCGCTGCAAGTGCAGGGCAGGCCGCGGGCGCAAATCTGGCAACAAAATTCGCCGCG
>DYGV01000217.1:0-1099 GCA_020724505.1 Anaerolinea thermophila | reverse complement strand
CCATCCGGCTCTCCCGCCGGGGGCGCGCTTGAACACTGGCGTCCAGGTGATCTCCACACCGCAGTTATCACAGAATACAGAGCCTTCGACGCGCGTCATCTTTCACCTCCTTTCAAAAAACAAGTAAACGCAGTTACTTGGCAATCAGCACTGAGCAAGGGGCGTAATGCACTAGTTTGCGCGAAACACTACCCAGTAGCCAGCCGCTCACCGGGTTTAGCCCGCGCGAGCCGCAGGCGATCAAATCCACGTCGCGTTCTTTGGCGAACTGCAAAATTTCCGTGGCTGCGTCGCCGTGCCGCAGGGTTGTTTCTGCCGCCAGCCCGGCGGATTGAAAAGCTTCCAGTGCCTCGTTCAGGGTGCGCCGCGCCTGCTCCTCTTCTTCTGCCTGCATGGCGGCTAGATCTAATGGCGGCGCGGGATAGAGCGCTTCCGGCGTCAGCATCCAGGGGGGCGAGGTGATTTCCGAAATGGGCGGCGGGAGCACGAACATCAAGGTCGCCTGGACATCGGGTGGCAGCCAGGAGCAACGCCGGCGCGGCGGAGCAGGTGGTTGCTTCTCGGTCTGCGCTGCAGGGCGCTCAGCGGCGTGGAAGCGCGGCATGGGGAGTTCTTTCTGCTCTTCGCAGCGCGGCGCCAGATAATCCACCAGTCTTTGGCTGTGCCAGGAGCCATCCACCGCGACCAGCACGCGGCGAAGGCCGCGATATGGAGCGCGCACCACCAAGACTGGGCGTTGCGAATATTCGACCACCTGCTGTACAACCCCGCCCAGCAGGATGCCCAACGTGGCACGCAATCCTTGCGCGCCCATCAAAATCAGGTCGGCGTTTATTTCTTCGGCGTAAGCGTTGATCGAGACGGCTGGGTTGCCGGCCTTGAGGATGGCATCCGCGGGGAGGTTTGCCAGCTCCAGCTTCTGCTTGGCTTGATCCAACGAGCGTTGCAGGGCTTCGTGCCCGCCGATGTACTGGGTTGGCAGCACGGTAATGGCGGTCAGACGGCACTGTTCGCCAGCGGCGCAGGCGCTAAACAAATCTATCGCCAGGTCAAGTGCTGCCTGGGCGTGCTCCGAGCCATCGTAAGCCAGCAGGATATG
>DYGV01000019.1:29522-39547 GCA_020724505.1 Anaerolinea thermophila | reverse complement strand
TGCAGCGGACGCAGCTTGCCGTTGCGCTCGCGGCGCAGGTGAAGCGCCAGCCGTTGGGTGGCTGTGTGGAGGTTCCTTTGAGAGGTAGGGAGCAGAGATATGAACGATTCGGCCAAAAGAACCACAACAATGAACGTTTTCAGCCTTCTGTTGTACATCTTCTCAGCGCTGGCTTTAGCTTCAGGGGCTCTGCTTTTCCTGCTATTGCTGGGCGCATCCCGCTCGGTGGCCAATAGCGACCTATTCTTTCAACTTGGCGGCCTTCAGCAGCTCGCGCCGCTCGTCTTACGCCCTTTGCAAGCGGCGTTGATCAATACCGGCGTCGTCTTGTTTGTCCTCCTGCTTACCATCGCAGTATTGCTATTCGCCGCTGGCCGCCTTGTCACTTCCAGCGCAGACCTCGCAAAGCGAGTGCGCGCGTTGGAGGACAAAATCAAGACACTTACTCCTGACGTTTGACAATGCAACTGCTTGCCGACAAGGCTAACGTTCCCTACCATGATATTAGACCTTGTTGTACGCAGCTCGTTCAGATTCCCCTCACATCAGACAACTACCCCAATATGGGCCCGGCAGGATTCGAACCTGCGACCAAGCGGTTATGAGCCGCGCGCTCTGCCGCTGAGCTACGGGCCCGTTCTAAGATGCGGCGCAGAGGGTGGAGTGAGTGGCGCGTTGATCTGAGCGCAAAAGCGGGCGATGGGATTCGAACCCACGAATGTCAGCTTGGAAGGCTGATGCCTTACCCCTTGGCGACGCCCGCGCGGATGACTTTTCTGGAAGCGGGGTATATTTTACCATAATCTCCAACCCATGTAGGCAAGGGCAAACACTCAAAGGTTGCTAACTTGCCACCCCAGCCCATATTCTGCGCCAGGAGCGCTACGTTTCCGAATTGCCGCACTAAATCTGATTGAGAGATATTGCTTCAGATAAGATGTCGCTTCATTCTACTCTGCCGGCGCCAATGGGCAGAAACCCTCTGGCGCGCGAAACCCCTCCGAAACCACTCGGCGCCCCTCCCAAAAGGCAGGGGCGCCGCGCTTTCCTTTCAGGGGCCTCATCGGCTTGAAAGACCCCACTATGGCGTGTGCTGCTGAGTTTTGAACCTGCCTTCGCAGGTCAGGTCTCGCCTCATGGGATCCGCCTTGGCCGAAGCCTATCGCGTCACCTGCCGAAGATTGAGACCTTATAAGAGAGTGTTGGCTCAAAACCGGGTTTGCCGCATCACGCTCACAGCAGGGCATTTATTTTTATACCATAAAAGCAATGCAGTGAGTAGGCTCACAAGATTAGAATTCTGGCAAATCAAATCTGTGCAAACCTGAGTCCTTTTCACCACAGGCGGCTAAACTGATGAACCAGCCGCTCACGGATAGACACGCTTAATGGTGCGCGGGTAAGGGATGGTCTCACGGATGTGCTGGATGCCGGTAATCCAGGAAACGGTGCGCTCCACGCCCAGACCAAAGCCGGAATGCGGCACGCTGCCATATTTGCGTAGATCGAGGTACCATTGGAAGGCCTCCACCGGCAGATTATGCTCATGCAGGCGCTGCAAGAGCAGTTCGTAGCTGGAGATGCGCTCGCTGCCGCCGATGATCTCACCGTAGCCTTCTGGGGCGAGCAGGTCCACGCTCTTGCACACTTCCGGGCGGCCAGGCCAGGGTTCCATGTAGAACGCCTTCACCTGAGTGGGGTAGCCATACACGAACACCGGCTTGCTGAAGCGCTGCGTCAGCGCCGTCTCGTGCGGCGAGCCAAAATCCATGCCCCACTCGATCGCCAACAGCTCCTTCTGTTCTGGGTCCTCCGTCTCGGCGCGAATATCTTCCAGCATTTTCAACGCCTCATCATAGGAAATACGCGGGAAAGGCGGAGCGACCTGCTCCAACAGGCTGGTGTCTCGGCCCAGCGACTTAAGCTCCGCCTGGCACTCGCGCAGAGCGGTTTGCACAATGTGGGAGACGAATTGCTCCTCGATCTCCATCAACTGATCCAGGTCGCAGAAAGCCGCCTCCGGCTCTACCATCCAGAATTCGGTCAGGTGGCGACGAGTCTTGGACTTTTCGGCGCGGAAGGTTGGCCCAAAGCAATATACTTTGCCAAAGGCAAAGATGTTGGCCTCATTATAGAGTTGACCGCTCTGCGCCAAGTATGCCATACCCTCGTCGAAGTAGGGCGTTTCGAAGAGCGTGGTAGTGCCCTCACACGCCGCCGGCGTGAGGATGGGCGTATCCATGTGAGTAAAGCCGTTGGCGTCCAGCCAATCGCGGATGGCGCGGATCACCACCCTGCGCACGCGCAGGATCGCCCACTGGCTGGGCATGCGGATCCACAGGTGGCGATGATCCAGGGCAAAGTCCACGCCGTGTTCTTTGAGCGCCATAGGATAATCCTCGGCTGCCGCCTGGATGATTTGCAAGTCTTTCACGCCTACTTCGTAACCGCCGGGGATGCCAGGGGCGCGCTGATCGGCGCGCACGCTGCCGGTGATGACCACCGACGATTCTTGCGGCAGGCGCATAATCTGATCGAATAACTCCACCGGCAGATCGCCCTTGAAAGCCACACACTGAGCGAAGCCGTACCCATCGCGCACCAGCAGAAAGACCAGCTTGCCCTTATCGGTGCGGTTATAGACCCAACCCTGCAAGGTGACTTCTTGCCCAACATATTGGGCGATATCGGAAATGCGGATCACGGGAGGCATACGTCTCTCCTTTGTAAGTTAATCGTTCACTATTTTAATATGCAATTCCCTCAATTGCTGTTCTTCGACGGGCGAGGGCGCGTCTGCCATCACGTCGCGGGCGACCTGGTTCTTGGGGAAAGCGATCACTTCGCGGATGTTTGGCTCATCAGCCAGGATCATACAGATGCGGTCAATGCCGGGGGCGATGCCGCCGTGCGGCGGCGTGCCATATTCGAAAGCCTCCAGCATGTGACCGAAACGCTC
This sequence comes from Anaerolinea thermophila, assembly GCA_020724505.1. Classification (GTDB taxonomy): domain Bacteria; phylum Chloroflexota; class Anaerolineae; order Anaerolineales; family UBA4823; genus RBG-16-57-11. Next base: position 36,588 of record DYGV01000019.1, on the reverse strand, counting down.
GCGTGCCACTTCCGGTTGCAAACCGATCAGGCTGAAAACCTTCTCTTGAAGCTGGCGGTCGTGGATGCGGATTGAACCACCGCCCACTTCATAGTTGTTCAGCACCATGTCGTATTGCTGGCCGCGCGCTCGCCCTGGATCCACATCCAGCAGGGGAATGTCCTCCGGCATGGGCGCGGTGAACAGATGGTGGCTGGGATCCCAGCGCTTCTCCTCTTCATTCCAGTTGACGAAGGGAAAGTCAATCACCCAGCAGAAAGCCAACACGTTGGGATCGGCCAGCTTCAGCCGTTCGGCGAGCAGCACGCGCAAACGAGCAAGAGACTCGAACACTACTGCGGGTTGATCAGCCACCACCAGCAGCAGGTCGCCGGGTTCGGCTTCCAGGCGCTGTTCGATGGCGCTCACTCGTTCCGGCGCAAGGAAGCGCGCAAAAGACGAACGCGCCTCGCCGCCTTCCTTCGGCAAGGCGTGATAAGCCAACCCTTTAGCGCCGAACTTCTTGACATATTCGGTCAGCTCGTCGAGTTGCTTGCGGCTGTAATCGGCGCAGCCTTTGGCGTTGATGCCGCGCACGTGCCCGCCTTCAGCCAAAACGCTCTCGAAAACCTTGAAACCGCTGCCCTCCGCCAGGTCGGTCAGGTCTTTCAGCTCCATGCCGTAACGCAGGTCGGGGTTATCTTTGCCAAAACGCGTCATCGCTTCCTGGTAGGTCAACCGCGGCCAAGGGCTTGCCAGCAGGCGCTTGTGCGGCGTGACCTCCGCCACCAATTGGGTGAACAAATCCTCAGCCAGGCGCATCACATCCTCGCGTTCCACGAACGACATCTCCAGATCGAGCTGGGTGAATTCCGGCTGGCGGTCGCCGCGCTGATCTTCGTCGCGGAAGCAGCGCGCAATTTGAAAATAACGCTCCACGCCGGCCACCATCAGCAACTGCTTGAGTTGCTGCGGCGATTGCGGCAGAGCGTAGAACTGCCCGGGATGGACGCGCGAAGGCACCAGATAGTCGCGCGCTCCTTCCGGCGTGGTCTTGAAAAGGATGGGCGTCTCCACCTCGATGAAACCGCGTTCGCTCAGGTAATCGCGGATGAATTTCACCACTTTATGGCGCAGCTCCAGGTTGCGGCGCATACGCTCACGGCGCAAATCCAAATAGCGATAGCGCAAACGCATGTATTCATCGGTTTCCTCTTCTTTGTTGATGAGGAAAGGCGGCGTGCGCGCCGGGTTGAGCACCCTGACTTTCTGCGCCAGCACTTCGATCTCACCGGTGGGCAAATTGGGGTTCTCAGCGCCGGGCAGTCGAGGGCGCACCACCCCTTCCACTTGAATGACCCATTCCATGCGCGTCGCCTCTATCGTCTGGCGCGCATCAGCTGGCGTGGAAGCGTCGGCAACTACCTGCACCAGACCGAAGCGGTCGCGCAGATCCAGGAAAGCCCCCCCGCCATGATCGCGTCGCCGGTGCACCCAGCCAGCCAGTTGGACGACCTGACCGATATGCTCCCTGCGCAACTCGCCGCAAGTGTGTGATTTATACATAATGACCTCCGTAAAAAAATCGCCCTACGCGGGTTGCGTGGGGCGATAGATCGGCGAGACCTGGGACTAACGAAGATCCGGCAGCCCGTCGCACATCGCCCAACGCGGGCGATTATTACCGTTATTATCGGCGTCATTCGCTTTCAACAATCTCGTACAGAAACGAATGCCGCATTATAGCACGTCCGGCAAGAATCGGGGAAGATTTAGATGGCTTCGATTTGGTCATCCAGGTCCATCTCTTCCGCCTGCTCGATTAGCGCATCCTCCGCCCCCAGGGCGTCGCCCCTTTTGCCGGAGGAAATGTGGAATTCGCTGGGACGCTCGCTCTGCTGAAAACCCGCCAAGACGATCACCAGTTGCGCCGGCGTTTGACCTGGGTTGCGCCAGCGATGGCGTAATTGCGCAACGAACATTAAACTATCGCCCGCCTCGAGCGTGAACTTCTGTCCTTCAACTTCGTATTCCACCTGTCCGCTGATGCAAAGGGCGAACTCGCTGCCGGTATGCAACATGCCAAACGGCCCACTGCCTGCCCCAGGCTCCAGAGTCAACATAAACGGTTCCACCCTGCCGGTGAATTCTTCCCCGCCCAGACCTTCCCACACCCCATTGTGGATGGAGACGCGCTTGCGATCATTCTTGCGGCAAAAGACGATATCCTGGCGAGGCGGCTCCAAACGGAAAAAGGCGGTGATCGGCACATCTAACGCCTCGGCCAGCTTATAGAGTGTGCTTACGGAAGGGGAGGTGCGGCCGCGCTCGATCATGCTCAGCGCGTTGGTGGAAAGCCCGCTGGCGCGCGCCAACGACCGCATGGACTGCCCACGCTCGGTGCGCAACTGGCGCAACCGCGCGCCGACGTCAACGGTTAAAATATCATCGCTAAACAGCGCCATGTTTTGCCTCCATAGGTCAAGCCTTGACAACCAAACGCACACATTATAACGAAAATGTACAAATATTGTGGGCTGGTATAATCCATTTATTGCAAAACATCCCACAGGTTTCCCTTAAAAGCAAGCCTGTGTGATCAGAAACCGGCGGACGTTGATAACCAAATCCTATGAAGGTTAGTAAGATGAGGAGAGCGGATCCGCGAGCCGAATAATCATACACTGCATCTTAAAAGCCGCCGTCACCCTCCATCCTCCCGTAAAATTATTTCAAACATGGGTTATATTGCCATTCTGGCAGAAAGGGAAATGTAGATATGAGCCAAGATAGCCCACTTTTGATTGACCCCAACACCGCAGACGCCCAAACGCTAATGAAGATCCCTGGCGTTGGTCCCGCCCTGGCGCAACAGATCATCGCCAATCGCCCCTTCGCCGATCTAGAAGACTTACAGCGAGTGAGTGGCGTTGGCCCGCACCTGTTGGAGCGCATCCAACCTTATGTAACCTTGCAACCGCGGCAATCAGACGAGACAGCTCATCTCTCCGCACTTGAACCTGAAGAATACAGCATCGTTGAGAGTGGCGCGGCCGAAGCGGAGGCCGCGGTCGCCGAAACGCGGGTGGAGGGCGCTCCGGCGACCGCATTGCTGGACGAAGACAGCGAATTAATCGCCCGGGCAAAAGCGGCCGCGCCTCCGCCGGCTGAAGCTGAACCGCCCGCAAGCGAACAACCTGCGGCAGAGGTGGAAGCCGCGGCGACTCCTCCCGAAGTAGCGCCTTCCGGCGAAACCGCCGCACCAACCCCGCCGGAAACTCCTCCCGCGGCCACGCCCGCGGTTGCGCCAGTCGCCAAGCCTGAAGCAATGTATATCACCCGCTCTCAGGCGACCTGGGCGGTCGCCCTGGGCGTCCTTGTGGCGCTGTTCCTCTCCTTGATCGTAACCCTGGCTTTTCTGGCGAGCATCAATGAGGGACGGCTGCGCTACGCCACGCCCGCTCAGCTCAACGCGTTGGCGTTGCGGGTGGAAGCGGTTGAGCAGCGCATCAGCGACTTACAGCTAGAACAGGACGGCTTGCGCGCCCGTGTGGATAACCTGGAGGCGCTCTCCGGACGGGTGAGCGCCCTGGAAAAGGAGAGCCGGTTGTTGCGCGCCGAAATGGACGCCGCCAATTCGGAATTGAAGCAATTGTCCGGGCACGTGGACGAGGTATCAAAGCAAATTGTTGAGTTGGGCGAGCAATTCGACGAGTTGCAGGCGCAAACCGACCGCTTTGCCAAATTTTTCAAAGACCTGCGCGAGCTGCTGGATAACCTCTTCCCGCAGGAGGACAACCCATGAGCGCTGAGAGCCATCCCTCGTTTTGGCGCCGCTTTTGGCGAGTCGTGTTCCGCTTGCTGCTGACCGTGGTTCTGGGCGCGGCCCTGGGCGTCGTCGTTTATTGGACGGTTCCCGCGCTCTACCGGCAGTTCATCTTGCCGGTGCAAGAGCACAGCCTGCGCCTGGATGCCCTGGAAGCGCGACAAGATCAGGCTGATCAGCATACCTTGCAGCGATTATCCGATCTTCAGTCTCGCCTGGAGGCGTTGGAAATGCAAAATGACCAGAATAAACAAAGCCTGGCGGAATGGACTGCCCGCCTGGAGGCGCTGGAAGCCGCGCAAAACGCGCAACAAGCGCAGGCGACCCGCGTGCAAGAATTGCAAACCAACCTATCAGAGATGCGCCAAAGCCTGAAAGACATTCAAGATGCATTGGACCGCTTCCAGGTGGCGCAGGCCGCGATTCAGGCCAGCGCGCAAGATACCAACGATCAACTCAAAACTGATCTGGAGGAGCTGCGATCCGAGCAAAGTGCAATCCGGGCCGACTTGGAGGAGCTGCGCATTCAAGTCGAAACCGCCTTGCAGGCAGCAAGCGCTGCAGACGCCGGCCGGCAAAGCCTGGAGCAGAATCTCCAACTGTTGATCGGTATGGAGTCGTTGAATCGGGCGCGCGATGCACTGACGCAGGGCAACTTGGGGCTGGCCGAGGCGGATATCCAGGCGGCGCGTGAGCGTATGGTGGGTTTGCAAATGGGCGCGACACCTCGCCAGGAAGAGACGCTGAGCGAAATCATCGCCTATTTAGACGAGGCGCTGGAATTGCTGCCCCGCTTTCCAACTGCCGCCGCCAATCGCATGGAAGGCGCCTGGCAATTGATGATGGAGGAATTGCCGGCGGAGATCGCCATCACAGCGGCTCTCATCCCGGCTCCGATCACGCTCACCCCCACGCCTACACCCATTCCGTGAACAACGCCGGGCGCATAAAGGATTAAAACGGGAACGCAAAGACACAAAGACGCCAGGCTGCAAAGCATTAGGTCGCAGCAGCCTGGCGTCTTTACGTTTTGATCAAAAAATATGCCGCGCCTGTTGGGTTTCACGGAAAGATGCACAGCGCGTACGCTGGGTTAATAAGAGTTGTCCCTTTTACCTGTTATCCTGGTTTAAACTCATAGAGATTTACCTAAAACCGGCATGTCGCCTGACCAGGAGAATTCATGCGCGTTTCATCACATTCACCCAAAGCTCAAACAGAGGATGACGCCGGGCTGGTTCTCGCAGCGCAAAAAGATCCTGCTTCATTTGAGGCTCTCTACAACCGCTGGGTGATCCCCGTTTATCAATATTTTTACCATCGCACCAGAGAAACCAGCCGCGCCGAAGACCTGACCTCGCAGCTCTTTCTTTCCGTTTATCAGGCGCTGCCGCGCTATCAACACCGCGGTCGTTTTGCTGCCTGGTTGTTCACCATTGCCCGCAACATATATCGGACATATTACCGCAAAGATCAGCGCGAAACGCCCTTAGAAGCCGGGCTGCATCTGCACACCGCGGAGGATTCCGCTGGGCGGGATCATGAAGCGGATGAAATCGAACGCCTCATCCGCCTGATCCAAACCTTACCGGAGGAAGAGCAGGAATTGATCCGCCTGCGCTATGTGGCGGATCTCAGTTTTGCCGACATGGCGACAATCCTGAACAAGCGCGAAGATGCTGTTAAAAAGGCTCTCTACCGCTTACAGGCTCGCCTGCAACGAATGATGGAGGAAATCCATGGCTGAACCAATCCAGTCGAACCCCTTCGAAGAGAAGCTCCGCGTCGCCATGCGCGCCCCTCAACCCAGGCCAGAGTTTCTGGAATCGTTGCGCGCTCGTCTGTTGCAACAGCCGCCCTTGGCTGCCCCTGCCTGGCGACCCGTCGTCGCCTCGCTGCGCGTGAGGTGGGCGATGTTTGCCCTGGTTCTTCTCGCCCTGGCAGGCGCTCTGATGATCATCGGACCGCAGCGCGTGTCGGCGGCTTTTCGTCGTTTATTGGGTTATGTTCCGGGCGTGGGAATTGTGGAGCAGAGCGCGCCTATCCGCGTCCTGGCTGAGCCGGTCAGCCTGACCCGAGACGGCGTGACCGTCTCGGTGAACAGTGCAGTTCTAACTTCGGACTGGACCCGCCTGGTTTTCGGTGTGAGCGGCGTACCCCTGTCTGCTTATCCACGCGACGAGGCGGTCTCTGGGTGCATCGAGCATGAATATCTTCGCCTGCCGGATGGAACCAGGTTAGAGATTGATGCACCAGTTCCCCCTCATGTGAATGAGGCGACCTTCGTCTTGCCGTGCATTTTCAACACCCTGCCCGGGACGACGCCTACCGATTGGGAACTATCCTTGCGATTCGTCCCCGCCCCGCCGGACCTGACCATCATACCGGTCATCGAACTTACGCCCACCATTCAGCCAAGCCTTTCGCCGAGCGCAGCGGTTTCGACGGCAGATGAAACGGCTCAGCCGTCCATGGAGCAAACCCCGGCTGTGGTCATCGAGCGAATGATCGAGACCGAGGACGGCTATATCCTCATCGGCGCTTTCCGTCCGCAAACGCCGCAGGGGAGTTGGGCGCTAATCACCGGCGTCCCCCAAATCCGGGATGCAAATGGAAAACAAGTTCCATATACACATCCACAGGATATCGAGCTGCCCTACGACGAAGACATGGAAAAGAACGGCGGCTTCCCGTTTGCCTTCCAGATTAAGGGCGCTGGTTTGAGCTTTCCCCTGACGATCGAGTTTCCGGGAACGCTCATCTCCGAAGCCGGTCCGCAGGCGACTGCCGAGTTGACCCTCGATGTCGGGCCCACTCCGCAAGCCGGACAGGTTTGGGCTCTCGATCGAGAAATACAACTGGCTGGTCATACCCTGAAGCTGGTTTCTGTCACCGCCCTCTCCGATGGCTATGCATTCGAATTCGCAACAGACCCTGAAATTAATGGCGTGAGCGTTCAAATCGAAGGGCATACAGCCGTTGGTGGCGGCGGGGGAGGCGCTCCAGGTCTGGGCGTCATTCACCTCAGCCTCAGTTATGCGCAAATGCCCACCGGCAAATTGAAGATCGTCCTCTCAAATCTCACCGTGGCAAGCGGCGCTCAAACCTGGCGGGGTATATGGCAACCCGCCGCGCCTAGAACCGACTTCCCTTTGCCCACCCCGGCAGCATATCCGCTCTGCCTGGGTGCGGATTCTATTGCCAATTTGCAGCCGCTGCCCGCTGGCCTCGATGGGTGGGCCCTGGTCACTGAAATGGACT
>DYGV01000019.1:12585-29503 GCA_020724505.1 Anaerolinea thermophila | reverse complement strand
ACCCTGACCCAGCTATTGCTCTGGTTAATTTTGACGGCGGCCAGAAACAGATACTCGCCTCAAACAATTGGCGGGGCGCCTTGTCGCCAAATGGGCAAGCTTTGGCTTATGAAGGCGCCGAAGGGATCGTCATCCTGGATCTGGCAAGCGGCAACTTGAACGTTCTGTCCAACGCATCCGGGCGCGATTTACATTGGTCGCCGGATGGGAAGCAAATCGCCTATGTGACCGCCGGAGATGCATACGGCATATTCGTCGCTTCGCTGGACGACGACCGGAGCCGTCAGCTTTCCGACCTGGGTTATGAAGCCATCGCCGGCTGGTCGCCGGACGGGAAGCTGCTCTATTATGCCATTCCCGATTCTGGCGGAAAAGGCTGGATGCTTCGAGAGGTTGACCTGGCGACTGGCGAAGGGCGCGATCTGTTTGTGTTGGAAAACTCATCGCTCAAAGCGCCCATGCCGACTGTATCGCCGGACGGTAAATGGGTTGCCTATCGAGGCGTAGATAATGGCAGCCTATATCTGATCCGCATAAATGGCGCGGATAGACGTCTGATAATTGAGCAGCCTTCGCCAGGGTATGCCATCAGCGGGATCGTTTGGGGGCCAGATGGGGGTTTGCTGGGGGTCAGCATGACGACGCCGGAGAACCCGCAGGGCGAAATCATCTTGATGCAGGTGGAATCCTGCCAGGCATATGTGCTGCCCGGCATATATGGCGAGTTGGATGGTTTGCTGATCCCGTAGATTATGAACGTCTTGCGGATTTCCGATCCCACAGGCTTGCTTTCAGGGTAACCGGCGGGGCGTCTTGCACTGACGAGATAGCCAATCTTTTAGTGAACATCAATAGAGCTGGAATAACCCTCCAGCTCTATTGTCTTATTAAACTTTACTTTCGTACTAATTTATTGGTTGTTTTTATTGACTTGATAAATATAATATACTATAATAATAGTTGATACAAACATATTGCGAGGTCCTTATGAATGGGACAGACCAGTCTATTTACCCACGTAAACGCCGCCGACGACGGCGCAGTTTCCTCGAGGCGCTGCAGCAAAGCTCAACAGCCAGTGGCATTCCGTTAGTAGATGTCGGTCAGCGGCTGCGCGAATTGCGCGCCGAGCGCGGCCTCTCGATCCGCGCCCTGGCTGAGAAGAGCCAATTGAACGTCAACACGCTCAGTATGATCGAGAACGGGAAAACCTCGCCCAGTGTGGCCACTTTGCAGTTATTGGCCTTCGCACTGGAAACGCCCATCACTTCCTTCTTTGAGACCGGCGAGGAAAAAAACAAGATCTCTCACCAGAAAAGCGGCCAGCGTCCTAAAGTTGCTTTTGCTCATGGGACATTAGAGGACCTAGGGGCCGGCATGCTCAGCCGCGGAGCAGAACCGTTCCTGGTGACGCTCGAACCGCAAGCTGAAAGCGGCCCAGATCCGATTATCCACACCGGGCGTGAATTTGTCTTTTGCCTGGAAGGGCAACTCGTTTACACCATCGAAGATCAGCAGTATCTCCTCGAGCCAGGCGACAGCCTACTTTTCGAAGCTCATTTGCCGCACCGCTGGCAGAACCTGGGCGCAGTCCCAAGCCGGTCGTTGTTGGTGCTTTGCCCTTCCGATGAAAAGGATCGCCCAACCGAACGACATTTCACGCCGGAATCGGTCAACGCGGTCGCAAAGTAGTGGGATGCCCTGGCGTCTCGGTGAACTGGCAGGCGATAATTTGAGCAAAAATGAAAGAGCGGAGGTGCGTCATGTCTAGCCGAAGGGTTGTCATCTGGATCATAGCCAATTTATTCGTTGTTTTGCTGCTAACGAGAGCCTCACCGGCGCGCGCTCAGGAAGCATCCCCCGAACCTGAGAATGACGCTAACTGCGTCGCCTGTCATGAACATCAATATTATCTGTACGACCGCGGTAAATGGTTCTGCCTGTGCGACGCCCCGATGCATTGCGTCTATTGTCATGGCGGACGGACGGATTCAGCGATCAAAGAGGTAGCCCATGAAGGATTAGTGCTTTACCCCACCCAGGATCATGCCGCCCGCTGCCAAAGCTGTCATCGTGAAGATTATCTGTCTCGCGTGGTGACTTTTGCTTCGGTGGCTGGCATCAGTTCGACCCCGCGCGCCCTCGTAACTGCTACCCCGCTTTCGTCCGCAGCCGCGATTGGGGAACAACCTGCCCCGATGCTTCTGCGCCTTGGTCAACTTGATCCCTGGCGGCTGATTGGCCTGGGCTTTTTGGCGGTCGCGCTGGTGGGCATTGTGATATTTGGCTATCACTGTTGGAAAGCTGACTGCCTGGCGCGACTTCAAACAAAGTAACCGCTGTCATATATAAACTAATCAGGTGTAGCGCATTTTCAAATCGGAATTGCGCCTCGCACCTACCACACAAAACGACGAAACATCAAAGTAGGAGAGATAAGCTTACATGGAACCAAATGCACACATCAAAATTGCTGCTATTACGGATGACGGAGAGACGATCAGTCAACATTTTGGACGGGCGGCTTATTATCTGGTCGCCACGGTAGAGAAGGGGCAGATTGTGAACCGCGAATTGCGCCCCAAGCTGGGTCATGGGCAATTTGCGCATCAACCCCATGGAGAAGGTCAGCAGGGCTCTCAGCATGGCATGGACCCGGCTTCGCACCACAAACATTTGCAGATGTCTGAAACCATCGCGGATTGCGAGGCGCTGCTATGCCGCGGAATGGGCAGGGGCGCTTATGAAAGCATTCGATCGCGTGGCATCCGCCCAGTACTCACCGACATCGCCATCATAGACGAGGCAGTGATGGCTTATGTAGAAGGCAGGATTATTGATCAGGTAGATCGGCTGCATTGAACAAGCTGCCCGTCAGACGATAAATTTCGGGAGGCGGTTATGGTTATTCAAGTGGATCAGGAATTATGCGCTGGTTGCGGCGCATGTGTAGATGAATGTTCTGTCGGGGCGCTTCATTTAGTGGATCAACGGGCTGTGATAGACAATGCATTGTGTACACAATGTAAAGAATGCATTGACGCCTGCCCGAATGGAGCCATCACGGTTGCCCCCGAAGCAGTCTATAACACTTCGCTCATGGCGCTGCCTGATACCGAAACCCGCCCCGTCTTACATCGGAAGTCAACCACGCCGCTGCAAACGGCGGCTGCGGATCACAGTCGCGTTGCTCTAAGCACAGCCGCGGCGCTGTCGTTTGTGGGGCGGGAGATGATCTCGCGCCTGGCTGAGGCGCTGATCGCTGCGCTGGAGCATCGCTTGGTTCAGCCGAAGATGGTTTATCTTGATTCAGATTCATTCTCATCACAGAGGTATAAAGCCCAAGGCGGAGGCAGGCGCAAGCATCTTCGTCGCCGTCGCTTTCGGGCTGGCCGTAGAAATTGCACGGAACGGAGGTGAAAATTATGCCAGGTAGAGATCGTACAGGTCCGCTGGGCGCTGGGCCAGGGAGCGGGCGCGGCTTGGGTTATTGCTGCGAATATGATTGGCGAGAGTACGCCCGCCCGACGTTTGGATTGAAAAGCGGACTTGCCTTCAGACGCGCAGGAATTGGACACGGCTGGCGACATCGCTGGTATAGCCTTGACGCGCCGGAGCGGGCAACGCTCACGCCAGAGCAGGAATGCACTCTTCTGAAGGCTCAGGCCGAGCGGCTAAAAAGCAAGCTTGACGCTATTCAAAAGCGCATTGAGGCGCTTGAAGTGAGATAAGCACCCATGCGCGACAACTACTGATATTCATCGAAATTGGTTTATCGTTGGTGCAAAACATCCCGCAGGTTTCCCCAAAGAGAAACCTGCGGGATGTCCATGACCCAATTATCGGAAGATCAATAATTATCCGTGATGCCCAGCGCAACGCGCAGACCTGGGAAGATTAAGAGGCGGAATTGACGCGCCATTTCTGCCGGCGGTATGGGCATGTCCTGTTCCAGCCACCAGGTCAGGCAAGCCAGAAACGCGCCCACAAAAGTATGCGCCAACACTTCCAACGAAGTGCGCAACGCCGGTTCTAAACCGTCTTCTTTTAGCTTTATCTGAAGCAAGTCGTTAATTGCCTGCGTGACGCTACGCTGTAGCTGAATGGCGATCTTCTCCGCGCCGCCGCCACGCAGCACCAACCGGTACAACGCGGCGTTTTCTGCCGCGTGCTGAAAGACGCTCAACAGAGGGCGAGTTGGTACTGCATCGGCGATTTCGGCTTGCTCGATGACCGCCGGGTGAAGACGCAGTATAGAGAGCGGAACTTGCGCAAATTGTTGCACCCGGTCGGCGATGATTTCACTGAAGTAATCCAACAATAAATCGTCTTTATCTTTATAATGCAAATAAAAGGTCGCTCGTCCCAGGTCGGCGCGAGCGGTAATCTCTTCGACGGTGATGGCGTCATCTTCCTTCTCGCCGACCAGGTCAATCAAGGCTTTGCGCAACCCTTTTCGCGTGCGCATCGTGCGGCGATCCGCCCGTTTCGACTCCATCTGTTCACCAACTTGACAATTTCGTTTCGAAAGATATAATAAAAGCCAAATTCATAGACACTGTATATAATTGTTCGATGTCTATTATTGCTATTTTACTATAAAATTTAGATCTTTGCTCATGAATGATCGCAATGAACACACCTGCGCCGTCTCACTCCTCCCCTCTCATTCGCGCCTGCCAGGTGGTGAAAGTGTATCCTGCCGGCGGCAGGCCGGTACAGGCTTTGAAAGGCGTGAGTTTAGATGTGTACCCTGGCGAGTTTGTCGCTATCCAGGGCAGGTCTGGCGCCGGCAAGACCACCCTGGTCAATCTTCTCACCGGGGTGGATCACCTGACCGAGGGTGAGATATGGGTGGATGGCGCAGCGCTGCACCGCTTTAACGAAAACCAACTTGCTTTCTGGCGGGGGCGCAACGTGGGCGTCATCTTTCAATCATTCTATCTGATGCCCACCCTGTCAATCCTGGATAACGTTGTGCTGCCCATTGACCTGTGCGGTGATTATCACCCGCGGCGCAGCCGAGAGCGGGCCCTGGAGTTACTGCGTCAGGTAGGGCTGGAAGAACACGCCCATAAACTGCCTTCGCAGATTTCCGGCGGGCAACAACAACGTGTGGCGATTGCTCGCGCCCTGGCGAATGACCCGCCGTTGATCATTGCTGATGAACCTACTGGCCGGTTGGACTCGGTCAACGCCGAAAACATCTTCCAAATCTTTCAATCGCTGGTGGAGGGCGGCAAAACAGTGCTGATGGTGACCCATGATGAAGGGCTGGCAAGCCGCGCCTCGCGTCGCCTGATCCTTTCAGACGGCGAAATAATCGCCGATGACGCCGCACATAGGCTGAAGTCGGAAGCCGCTGGCAAAACAGAGGGGTAGATCAATAACCGTTAACAGGTGCATCTCCATGTCCAATTCATTCACACCGCAAAACGCGCCTTTGAACGGCCCTAGCGAGAAAACTTCTCTCCGGCAGCCGCTGGTTGAAATGCGTCAGATTTATAAAACGTTCAAATCGGCGGCTGGGGAGTTTATTGCCTTGAGGAACATTAACGCCTGTTTTTACCGTGGCGAGTTCGTCAGCGTGGTGGGTAAGTCCGGCAGCGGCAAATCCACGCTGGTGAACATGATTACCGGAATTGATCGTCCCACCTCTGGCAGCGTGTATGTGGATGGGGTCTGCATCCAAGAGCTTGGAGAAAGCGCCATGTCTGCCTGGCGCGGGCGCAACCTGGGCATTGTGTTCCAGTTTTATCAGTTGCTGCCCATGCTTTCGCTCATCGAAAATGTAATGTTGCCCATGGATCTATGCGAGCGCTTTCCGCCCGCGGAACGCGAAGCGCGCGCCCGGGCGTTGCTGCGCTTGGTGGGGCTGGAAGACTACGCCGACCAATTGCCAGCGGAAGTTTCCGGCGGTCAACAACAAAGCGCGGCTATCGCCCGCGCTCTGGCCAACGATCCACCCATCCTGATCGCCGATGAACCCACCGGCAACCTAGATTCGCGTACAGCGGAGGCAGTATTCAATATCTTCCTCGGATTGAGGGAGCAAGGAAAAACCATCATCATGGTTACCCATGACCGCAGCCTGGCGCAGCGCGCCGGGCGTATGCTGGAGATCGCCGACGGTGTGTTGATCTCCGACAGTTTGAACGGCGAAGCTCCCCATCCATCTTCCAGGGAGGCAGGCGCGGTATGATGCGACCCCGTGTTCGCAAAATCCTGGCCGATTTATGGGGTAATCGCTTGCGGTCGCTGCTGGTGATCGCTTCGATCACCGTTGGCTTGTTTGCCATTGGCGTCATCGCCACGCTGCACCAGGTGATGACAGAAGATTTACGCCTGGGATATGCTGCTGCGAACCCGCCGAATATCCGCATTGTCGCTGCACCGTTTGACCAGGGGATGGTAGATCACTTGCGGAAAGTTGAAGGGGTGCGCCAAGCGGAAGGTCTGCGCGGTTTCGACGCTCGCCTCGAATCCGAACCGGGGGAATGGATCGGCATCGAATTCAAGGCTGTTCCGCAGGATGAGGTGCGCCAGATCGCTCAGGTTCGCCTGGTCAAAGGCAAATGGCCGCCAGGCGATCGTGAAGTGGTCATCGAACAATACAAATTCGCCGATATCCATGCGCAGCTAGGGGAATGGATCACCATCGAACTGCCATCGGGAGAGCGGAGGCCGCTCAAGGTGGTGGGCGTGGTAAGCGACCAGACGGTGGGTGCCTTTGCCAGCGGGCCGGGGTTCTTTCTGGCGCCGGTGCAGGGATATATCAACCAGGAGACCGTCGAATGGCTGCAACAAGACCTGCCATACACCTATAACATGCTCTATCTAACCGTGGACGGCGACGCAAATAACGAAGAGCACTTGTGGGAGGTCGCCAACCGGGTTCGAGATGAACTGGAGCGCGCCGGCGGCGCGGTGATCAACATCGCCGTACGCGGCTCTTACGATCACCCCAACCGGCGTTATCTCGAAGCGCTCGCCATCGTGTTGGTGCTATTGGGCTTTTTGATCGTATTTCTGAGCGGCTTCTTAATCACCAACACCATGCAGGCAATCATTCAACAGCAGATGCAACAAATCGGTATTCTGAAAACGCTTGGTTCGCGCCGTTACCAGATCATCCTCTTGTACATGGGGCTCATCCTGATCTTTGGCGCTGTGGCTGCCCTGGCGGCCGCGCCGCTGGCCTATCAGGTGGCATTTCAAAGGGTGGTTCCGCTGGCGCAAACGATCAACATGGCCTATCGCGGACCTCGATTTTTGCCGGGCGTCATCTTGCTCCAGGTGGGCATGGGTTTGCTCGCGCCTCAATTGGCTGCCCTGGCGCCCATCCTGCAAGGCTCGCGCATCAGCGTGCGCGAGGCGCTCAGCGGGATACGCGAAAGCCAGCAGGCAAGGCGCAGCTGGTTCGACCGCATGATCTTGCGTTTGCGTGGTTTCTCGCGCCCCACGTTGATCTCCATCCGCAACACTTTTCGCCGCAAGGGACGCCTGATCCTGACGCTTGTCACCCTCTCTCTGGGCGGGGCGATTTTCATCGCCACTTTCAACGTGCAAGTTTCGATGGATCGGTACGTGGACATGGTGAGCCGCTATTTTCTGGCAGATGTCAACCTCACCCTTACCCGCCCCGAACGCACCCTGGAAATCATCCAGATGCTTTCCGATCTGCCAGGCGTCGCCTATATCGAAGCCTGGGGGACGGCGCGTAGCGAGATGATCCTCCCCGACGGCTCAACAGGCGAAAACGTTCAATTGCTGGCTCCGCCTGCGAACAGCCGTCTGGTTGACCCGGTGTTGATCGAGGGTCGCTGGGTGAAACCCGGCGATCAAAATGCAATTGTCCTTAATGAGCGTTTCATGAGCGATTTTCCCTACCTGCGTGTGGGCGATACCTTGCGTTTGCGCCTGAACGGCAAAGAGACGGATTGGGTGATTGTGGGGTATTTTCAGCTTGCGGGGCGCAGCAGTGGACTACTGGCATACACCAGCCGCGAGAGCCTGTTGCGGGTTCTCAACCAGCCAGATAAAGCTATGACATACCGCATTGTGGCGGAAGGCGAAGATTTGTCGAAAGAAGAACAGGAGGCGCTAGGGAGAGCGATCGAAGCGCGCATGGCAGCGCGCGGCATCCGCGTTCTGGATGTGACCACTGGCAGTTATCTGTCCAACAGCGCCGCGCAAGGGTTTGCCGCCCTGACGGGCTTTTTGCTTTTCCTGGCTTCGCTGACGGCCTTGGTGGGGAGCATTGGGTTAACCGGGGCAATGAGTTTGAACGTCATGGAGCGCACGCGCGAGATTGGCGTTCTGCGCGCCATTGGCGCCACCAACCGTATCCTAATGCGGCTGGTTTTGACAGAGGGAATGTTGATCGGTTTTCTGAGTTGGATCATTGCCACCCTGGCCGCGATTCCCATCAGCAAACTACTTTCGGATAGCATTAGCTTGGCGCTGTTCGGCAACCCATCCACCCTGGCTTACACGCCCACAGGATTTCTGCTGTGGCTGGGTGCAGTTTTGATTCTTTCGGCGTTAGCCAGCATCCTACCAGCGCGCAATGCGACGCGTCTGACGATTCGCGAAGTGCTGGCCTATGAATAACCATGGATTAGCCCCGCACACAGAAATAAGTCGCGTAAAACGGGACTGGTGCCTGGGTTGGATCAAATTTGGGATGTTCGTCCTCTGGCGAGAATGTCAATCATCTATTGCAGAGAAAGCATGTTTGTCAGTATACTATTGATGTTCACCGAATTTGATTAGCTCTCTACGCAAGACGTCCCGCCAGCGCCCTACTATGAGCCTGTGGGCGATCATAAGTCTGCTGGACGTTCATAACCACTCAAGCAAGAAAACCTGCGCCGAGAGGCAGAAACTGGTGCCATGTTATGAAGGCCGTTGAAGGCGACGATTTTCGCGCCGATCACGTTCAACGTATCCTTGAACTTGAAAAGGCGTTGAGCGTCTCTGAAACCTCGCTTGATGCCGCGCTGCACGAGCTGGATGAAGTGGCGCGCTTCCTGTCTCACGATCTACGTGCACCGTTACGCGGCATAGATGGTTACAGCCAGGCGCTGCTAGAGGAATATGGGGATAAACTGGATGCTGTGGGGCAGGCGTACCTGGCCTACATCTACGAGTCGGGTAAACTGGCATCCGCCGTATTGGAGAAATTAATCCATTACATCCGTGCCCCGCGCGCGGTTTTGAAGATCGAAGTGGTGAACCTCAGCGATTTAGCCCAAGAATTAATGGAGCGCCTGCAAAACGCCCAACCCAATCGTTCGGCAACATGGGTCATTATGCCGGGTATGATGGCGCAAACGGATTTCAGCCAGGTTCGCGTTTTGCTCGAATATTTGTTGGAAAACGCCTGGAAGTTTACCGCCAAACATCCTGAGGCGCGCCTCGAAGTGGGCAAGTTTGAACAGGCAGGCGAGACGGTGTATTTTGTGCGCGACGACGGCGCCGGTTTTAACATGGCTTATCAGGATAAATTATTCCAGCCCTTTCAGCGACTGCACAACGCCTATGAGTTTGAAGGCGCTGGTATGGGTCTGGCGGTAGCCAGGCGGATTGTGGAGCGGCTCGGCGGGCGCATTTGGGCGCAAGGCGAGGTGGAAAAAGGGGCGACCATCTTTTTCACGCTGGGCGAGCAAGCCGTTGACCAAACAGAAATTTCAACTTCGTAAAGGACGAAGGTTGTAAATTCATTTCACTTTCTAATAGCGCGTAATCAATCTGGCAAGGAGAAACCAATGACCGAAAACTTGAAACGAACTCATTTGTACCAATGGCATGTGGATCATGGCGGGCGGATGGTGCCCTTTGCCGGCTGGGAGATGCCGGTGCAATATCCTAGCGGCCCAATCCAGGAGCATCACACCACGCGCCAGATTGCCGGCTTGTTCGATATTGACCACATGGGGCAGGTCGAAGTGCGCGGCCCGCAGGCTGAAGCCTTTGTTAACCAAATGGTCACCTGGGATGTGACCCAAATGAAGATGCTGGAAGCCCATTATGCGATCTTCTGCTACGCAGACGGCGGCTGTGTGGATGACCTCTTCATTTACAAGCTCCCAGATCCCAATTATGGCGTCTATTATTTCCTGGCGATCAACGCCTCCAATCGCCAAAAAGACGTCGCCTGGCTAAAGGCGCACGCCGGCGCATATGATGTAACTGTCAAAGACATCTCGGATGAGACTTACATGCTCGCCTTTCAGGGACCGCAAGCGCCAGCCATCCTCAATCGGCTGGTGGAAGCTGACTTGAATCAGGCGGCGCGTTTCACTGCCGTGCAAACCACTCTGTTAGGCGACATCCCAGTGTTGCTGGGGCGCACCGGCTACACTGGCGAAGACGGCTTCGAGTTGTTCCTGCCGGCCGAAAAAGCGCTCAAAGCCTGGGAGGGCATTCTGAAAGCCGGTGAGGCAGAAGGGGGTAAACCCATTGGTCTGGCTGCGCGCGACAGCCTGCGCTTTGAAGCCTGTATGCCCCTCTATGGACATGAGATTGACGCCCAAACCTCGCCTGTCGAAGCCCGCCTGGGTTTTGCCTTGAACCTGGACAAGGATTTCTGCGGGCGCGATGCGCTGCTCAAACAGAAGTTGGAGGGTCCGTCAAAGGTCTTGGTGGGCTTCGAGATGGTCGAACGCGGCGTCGCCCGTGAGCATTACCCCGTCTTCAAAGATGGTCAGCAAATTGGCCATGTGACCAGCGGTATGTTCGCCCCCACGCTGGATCGTTACCTGGGCATGGCGTATGTCCCGGTTGAATTTGCCGCCATTGGCAGCGAGATTGATATTTTGATCCGCAACAAGCCGGTCAAAGCGCGGGTTGTCAAGCGCCCCTTCTACGTACCCGCCTATCGCCGATAGACGCTCCATTCATCCTCCCGCAGGTTGGAAATCTGCGGGAGGATTAGACTACACTCATGCACATTCGCTGCACCACACGCAGTAGTTCGCCGGCCGGGGCGTTCCTCGCTAACGCATAGTGCGCCCCCATAGATTGGGACCTCTCGACCAAGCGGAAATCATCCACCAGTGCCAGGCGACGCGCGGCCGGCCACTGGCGCGCAGCATGGGCAAGCGACTCTTCTCCGGTCTTTCCCAGGGCGGCTAAATCCACCAGCACCAATTCCGGCGTGGGGAGGTTATTTTGTCCTGGGGCAATTCCATCCGACAGGAACAATTCCGAACAGCGCAGCGTTTTAAGCAAGGCTGCCAGGCTTTGGCGATCTCGCCCAGGGCTGGCGACGATTAGAATGGATGTTGCGCCGTCCATCATCTGGAGAACCTTAATAAATCTAAAGATCGCCCGACAATAAGCCTTCGACGTGGGCGCGAATGTCTTCTTGACTCGAATCGCCCATTTTGATAAAACGGATGACGCCGTAGATGTCTATATAATAAGTGGTGGGGAGAAACAGAGCTTCATACGCATTGGCGAATTGATCCCCGTTATCCAACAATACCGGCAAAGTCATCGCTTTTTCGCTGACCATCGTATGAACTTTGTCCAGGCTGTCCTGTCCAATGGCGTTCACCGTGAGCACCAGCAATCCCTGCGATTGATACTCGCGGTAAAGCTGTTCCAGAATGGGCAGCTCGTTCTGGCATGGGATGCACCAGGTAGCCCAATAGCTAATCACGATCGGCCGGCCAATCAATTCACTCAGGCGGACTGCTTGCCCATCCAGGGTTTGCAGCGTGAACTCAGGCGCTCGCGCGCCCACTCGGGGTTGAGTTGGCAACGCTAAAGCCGCGGCAGCGGCGGCTGGATCAACAGCCTCGGCGCCTCCTTGAGCATCATCTGCGAGGGCAGGCAAAGCAAGGCTTTCCTGAGGCGCTGACGCCTGGGCGGGTAACTCGGATGCAGCCGGATTTGGATTTGCCACCTCGGTCGGGTCGCTCGCTTTTGCGGCGGCTTTCGGCAATTCCTGAGCGGAACCGCCCTGCAGTTGTCGCAGGTCGAGAGCAGCGTCTTTGAGGTTTGGGTTGTTCGAAGATATATTCCCGCCAGAGCAGGCGGCGAGGAAGAAAAGTAAGGTCAGTTTGAGGGTGACAAGGATACGAATAGTTCGAGAAGCGTTGTGATGCGCCATTTGTAGTGTCTTATACTCCATCTTAGGGGTGAACAAACGATTGTGAAGCCATGGTCGAAACGGTTTTCATGCCCATGATCTATCAGGAAACATGGTAATTATACCGATTGGGCGGCTTCGAACAAGCGACAAATGTCGTAACTGGGGTGCTATTCGGATTTAAACAATAACAAGTCAGATGCCAACCTTTACCCCAGAGCGGCGGCGCGCAAGGCGGCGATATTCGCCGCGATGCTTGCCTGTTTATTGAAGACAGCCGTCCCGGCGACCAATATGGTGGCGCCGGCGGCGACGATTTGGGCAGCGTTATGAACGCCCACGCCGCCATCCACTTCGATTTCTACATGCTGCAAGCCGCGTTCGGTGAGCATCTCCCGCAGGCGGGAGATGCGCCGGCTGCTCGCCGGGATATATTCCTGCCCGCCAAACCCCGGATTAACTGACATGATTAGCGCCATATCCACCTCGTCCAGGATCTCCTCCAGCGTAACCAACGGCGTGGCTGGATTGAGCGTGACTCCTGCCTGCACTCCGAGGGCTTTTATCTGCTGCACAGAGCGGTTCAGGTGCGGACAGGTCTCGACATGCACCGTAATCGAGTCGGCGCCAGCGCGGGCAAAATCGGGGATCAGCCTTTCCGGCTTTTCGATCATCAAATGCACATCTAAGACAACCCCGGCTGCCGCGGTGAGCGGCTTGATGGCTTCCACCACCAGAGGACCAACGGTCAGGTTAGGCACAAAATGCCCATCCATCACATCTATGTGAATGTACTCAGCTCCGGCGGCGATAGCCTGGCTCACCTGATCGCCCAAACGTGAAAAATCCGCAGAGAGGATCGAAGGCGCAATTTTAACCATCATCTGCTACGCTCCAGCATACGGACGCCGTCCTGCCCGGCGACAATCACCTGTTGCGCCATATCCAAAAAAAGGCCATGTTCGATAACACCTGGGCGATCTGCCAGCCGGCGCGCCAGAGTGTAGGGATCGGGTATGCCCCCTTCGAACCAGCAGCGCGCCAGGTAATTTCCGTTGTCGGTGCGCGCCGGCGAACCATCCGCCTCCAACCAAAGCTCGGCGCGGCAACCCAGGCTGTTGAGCCAGCGTACATGCGCCTGGGCTTCAAAAGGCAGGATCTCAATCGGCAAAGGGGCCTTACAGCCCAGCCGCGGCGTCCATTTGCTTTCGTCCACAATGACTACGAAGCGCCGGGCGTGGATCTCTACAATCTTTTCACGCAGCAGAGCGCGCCCCAGCCCTTTGATCAGGTTCAATTGAACATCCACTTCATCTGCGCCATCCACTGCCAGGTCTAACTCATTGACTTCACTGAGCGAGGTCAATGGAATGCCCCAACGACGCGCCCGCTCTGCGCTGGCTTCGGAGGTAGGAACGCCGCGCACCCCGCGTAGTTCGCCGGATTTCAGGCGCTCACCAAGCAGATCAATGAAGTAAGCTGCGGTTGTTCCCGTACCCAAACCAAGCGTCATCCCATTCTCGACCTCTTCGATGGCGCGTTGCGCTGCTTGCAAACGTAAGTCCATGTACAGCCTCTCCAATGAATTATGGACGTCCTGCAGATGCCCTCCCTGCAATAACCTGCGGGGCATTCTTCCCGACAATTGTAATCCTGAAATGGCTTCACTCGATTTCGATCAGCACTTGACCCAGTGTAACTCGTTGCCCCGCAGCGACGCACAATTCTTTGATTCGGCCGGCGCGCGGGGCGCGAATTTCGTTTTCCATCTTCATGGCTTCCAGCACCAGCAAAGGCTGTCCTAATTCTACTTCATCCCCTTGCGCCGCCAGCACCTGAGTGATTTGACCCGGAATGGGCGCTTTGATGCGCCCATCGCTGATCGGCGGTCGGGGTAGGGGCGTTTCCTGGTCTTCTATTTCCAGGGAGTGGATGCCCCATGGCGAACGCACCCATTCCAGGTCGGGGTCCACCATCACTTCGTAGGGGCGTTCATTGACGATGAACCATTCCATCTCTTGCGCCGGACGGAGCAGGTCGGGGGCGTCCACCGTCAGCGCTTCGCCATCCACATAGACGGTGATCCGCGTTTGGCCGTTGGCGAGCAGGTCCAGCTCAACTTCATAGGTATATCCGTCCACCGTAACAGAAAGTCTGCTCATGTTACGTACCTCAACTTACTGCGGTAGCCGACGGCTATCTCGATGCCAGCCGCTCATCAGACGCTCCGGGCGCGCTGGCAGAAAAGCTCGTTTCTTGCGCAGGTAGGTCAGGGCGGCGATAGCCGCCAGATCGCGGTAGGCTGCCTCTCCCGCGGCTGGCTCATCCTCAAACGGACTGGGCAAAAAATCGGTGGTGTACACGCCATCCACGAAATCTGGATGCTCGACGATGCGCTGCACCAGCGGCAAGTTGGTGGGTGTACCGGTCAATTGACACTCGCGCAGCGCCTGGCGCATTCGGCTCAGGCAATCCTGGCGGCTGGCGCCCCACACCACCAATTTGGCAATCAAAGGGTCATATTCGGCAGGGATGTAACAGCCACAGTACACGTAAGTATCCACACGCACGCCCGGGCCGCCCGGCAGACGCACCATTTGCAAATGGCCGGGCCGCGGCATAAATTGCCGCCAGGGGTCTTCGGCGCTGATACGGCATTGCATCGCCCAGCCATCCAGGCGCAGCGCCTCTTGAGTCAGCTCCAACTTTTCTCCGGCCGCCAGGCGCATTTGCCACATCACCAGATCCACGCCGCTGAGCATCTCGGTCAACGGATGTTCGATTTGAATGCGCGGCTTGATTTCGGTGAAATAGAATTGCCCCTGTTCATCTACTAGAAATTCAACCGTCGCTACATTTTGTAACTCGAAGAGGCGCGCCACATCCAACGCAGTTTGCCACAGCTCGCTCCGCTGCTTCGACGTCAGGCAGGGCGCCGGCGCCTCCTCCACCAATTTTTGGTTGCCATAGCGCAGCGATCCTTCGCGCTCGCCCAGATGGATCACCCTTCCATCCTGGTCGCCAACGATTTGTACCCCGATCTGATGGGCGGGCAGGATCAGCTTTTCCAGGTAGATGCTTCGGTCGCCATAGATCGCCTGCGCTTCCGCCTGAGCCGCCTGCGTCGCCCGCTCCAGGCGCTCTGGGGACCAGACGATGCGCTCGCCGCGCCCGCGTCCGCCGCGGGATGACTTGACCACCACCGGGTAGCCCAGGCGTTCGGCTTCGGCGGAGATCGCATCCATCGCACCGTTGATAAAGGAGATGCGCGAACGCGGCGGCGTGGGAAAGCCAGCCGCCTCGGCGCGTTGTAAAGCCTCCAGCTTTTGCCGCGCCGCGCCTACCACTTCCGCCGGCGGACCGATAAATGTCACGCCAGCCTGTGCGCAGGCGCGGATAAAATCTTCGCGTTCGGCCAGAAAGCCATAACCGGTGTGGATGGCGTCTACGCCTTTTTCCAGAGCCACGCGCAACACAGCCTGTTGATCGGTGAAGCCGGCCAGGTCATCAATCTGCACGCATTCATCTGCCAGGCGGACGTGCAGCGAGCCGCGGTCGGCAGATTGATAAAGCACCACGGTCTCCAGGCCAAGCGTGCGGCAAGCGCGCAAGATGCGCACAGCAATCTCTCCGCGGTTTGCAATCAATACTTTACGAAACATGCCACCTCCGCTTCCAGTTACATGGGGGAAATGCCGTGTTTTTTAGGGGCGTGGCGCTCACGTTTAGACAGGCTCAGCTCTAAAGCGCGGATCAACACCCGCCGTGTGTCGCGTGGCTCGATCACATCATCAATCAATCCTCTGGCGGCAGCCACATAAGGGTTGTTGAAGCGCGCCTCGTAATCCTCTACCAGTTCTTTGCGGCGTTGCGCCGGGTCCGTGGCGTTTTTCAACTCGGAGCGGAACAGGATGTTCACTGCCCCCTCCGCGCCCATGACAGCGATTTCGGCGTTTGGCCAGGCGTAGAGCAAATCGCCACGCAAACCTTTGCTGCTCATCACGCAATACGCGCCGCCGTAGCTTTTGCGCAGGATCACCATCAACTTTGGCACGGTAGCTTCGCTGTAGGCGTAGATCATGCGTGCCCCATTGCGGATGATTCCACCGTATTCTTGATCCTTGCCAGGCAGGAAACCCGGCACGTCCTGTAAAGTAATCAAGGGGATGTTATAGGCATCGCAGACGCGGATAAAGTGAGAAGCTTTCACCGAGGCGTTGATGTCAATGCAACCTGCCAATACCATGGGCTGGTTGGCGACGATTCCCACCACCCAACCGTTCAAACGAGCAAAGCCAACGACGATGTTTTCCGCCCACAAGGCATGGATTTCGAAAAAGCGACCATCGTCCACCAGGCTGGCGATTACCTGGCGTACATCATAAGGTTTGTGACGGGCGACCGGCACGATGCGCTCCAACTCCGGGCAGCGGCGTTGTGGATCGTCGGTGGGCTGCACATACGGCGGGTCGTCCTGGTTATTGGAGGGCAAATAACTCAACAGCTCCCGCACGCTGTTCAGGCAGGAGCGGTCGTCTGGAGCCAGGTAATGGCACACGCCGCTACGCACGCTATGCACCACTCCACCACCCAGCTCTTCTTGGCTCACTTCCTCCTGCATCACGGCTTTGACTACATCCGGCCCGGTAATGAACATATAACTGTTCTCGGTCATGAAGATGAAATCGGTCAGAGCGGGCGAATAGACCGCTCCACCAGCGCAAGGTCCCATGATGATCGAAATTTGGGGGATGACACCCGAAGCCTCGCAGTTGGCGTCGAAGATGCGAGCGTAGCCGGCCAGGCTGTCCACCCCTT
>DYGV01000019.1:0-12575 GCA_020724505.1 Anaerolinea thermophila | reverse complement strand
GCCCGAGTCGTTGATGGCAATGAAAGGACAGCCATACTGTAAAGCCATGCGCATAGCTTTGACAATTTTAGCCGCGTGCATTTCGCCCAGCGAACCGCCCATCACCGCTGCATCCTGCGAGGCGACCATCACATGTCGGCCATGAATATGACCGAAGCCGGTGATCACGCCGTCGCCGTAGCGCGAGCGCTTGCCGCCCAGATAGGTCTCCTGGCGCGGCAGAGCCAGGGTGTCTATCTCTTCAAATGTACCAGGGTCGAGCAATGTATGGATGCGCTCGCGAGCGGTGAGACGCCCCTTGCTATGTTGCGCCTCGACTTCCTGCGGCGTTCCGCGTGAGATTTCCTTGCGTTTCCTCAGATCTGCAATGAACGACTCCATACTCTGCGCCATACCAAACCTCGCCGATTTTTCTTTGTCGGGGGAATGCATTTCCCAACCAACAGGATTGGAATAATTTTATCTATCGTAAGCTGACAAAAACTATCATCACCCTACCGATAACACCTTGAGGGGTAAATGGTTCCTTACTTTGTCTTTTTGTGTGAGCGTGCAGGAAGCGCCCAGCAGGACGGCGGTGCGAAACGGCTATTTTTCTAACCGCTCGATTTCTTGCAACAAGCGTTTACGCCCCGAACTTTGGGCAAACGCCCGCGCCTCCACCAGTCGTTGATGTCTCTCTTCAGGAGGCAACAGCGGCGCCAGCCATATCCGAATTTGCGCCGCCAGGTGATGCACCCCCAGCGAGTCTGCCTGAGCTAATGCAATGGACAGGCGATAGATTGCCCGGTTTTTTTGGCCGCGCGCTGCTGCCAGTCGTCCTAGATTGGCGTTTAGACCTGCAATCCTCTCCTGAACAGAAAAACGCTCAGCCAACGCCAACCCCTGGTTGAAATATTGCTCTGCCTCCTCCAGTTCGCCGGCGGATAGCGCAATTTCTCCCAGTGTGGAATAAAGGAATGGTTGCATTCCCAGTAATCCTTTTTGCTCGGTGAGCGCCAGCCCTTGTCGGGCATATTCGACCGCCGAGGGATCCCCCAAGAGATGTAAATGATAAGCCAGATTGTTATATGCCAGCGCCAACTGTTCTGCGGCTTCATCGCCGCCGATTCGGGCAGCGGTAGCAAAAGACTGCCTGTAGTAAGAAATCGCCCGTTCTAAATCTCCTTGTTGCGCCGCCACATTGCCCAACTCGAATTGAATATGCGCCAGCAGCGTCAAGGGCGCGCCAGGCAAACCAAACCAAAGCGATTGCGCAGCTTCCAGGCGCTCCCAGGCTGCCTGTAAATCGGCGCCTTCGATTGAAAGTGCTGTGCCCCAGGTCGTCTCGGCGATGATGGCGCTTTCAGGGTTAGCGGAGCGACAGACCTGTTGCGCCAGCGCAATTGCCTCGCTGTAACGCCCCTGCGGAAAGAAGGTGCGTGCCAGATCCAGACGGATTTGATCTATTTGCGCGCGGTCGGCATGGCTCGCTTCTGCCAACGCCAGCGCTTCCCGTAGCGTCTCGCTGGCATGGGGAAAATGTCCTGCTTTGGAATGCGCCCTGGCTAAAGCGGTTAGAGCCGGCAGGCGATCGGCGCCTGCTGCGCCGCCCGCAGCAAGTTCATAGAATTTGATCGCTTCATTCCACGCCGCCAGACGCTCGGCTTGCGCGCCGGCCAGAAAGGCGTAGCGAGCGCCGCGTTCCGGAAGCTCGCCTTCAGAAAAATGCCAGGCAAGCTGGCCGGCGATCTGATCCAGGCGTTCGGCGTAGAGATGTTCCATTGCTTCGGCCACGCGGCGGTGCATTCGGCGGTGGCGCAAATCTCCGATTTCCTGATACGCCACCTCCATCGTCAGAGAATGATCGAACTGGAACCAAGAGCCATACCGCGGCAAATCTTGCCGCGGCGCAATCAAACCAGCCATCTGCAGCTCATCCAGCGCGTCCAGAGCGGCGCTTTCAGAGAGGCCGGCAGCCTGAGAAACCACCTGAAATTCAAATTCGCGCCCTTGCGCGACGGCGGCATCTAACACACGCCGCGCGGCGTCTGAAAGCCTCCTCAGGCGAGCTTGGATCAGACTGAATACCGTCTGCGGGACGACCGGCTCAGCTGGCAATTGGTCGGCATGAAAAACGCCTTCTCGACTTAGCAAACCAACTTGGCGGGCATGGCGAACCAGTTCAGCCAGGATATATGCATTTCCTTCTGAGGTCTTGAACAACCAATCCGCCAGTAATTCGCTGTTTTGCACCCGGAGCGCCCGCGCGATAGCAAGTACATCTGCCTCGGACAAACGAGCCAGCGGCAGCCGCGCCAGGCGATTATCTCGCGTCAGCGTTTGAATAAATGGCGCAACCGGGGAACGCAACGCCAGCGGGCGCATGGTCGCCAGGTAACGCAGCGGCGTCTCGCCTGTATTACGCAAGAGATACCCTAATAATCCCAAAGTGGCTGAGTCCGCCCAGTGCAGGTCGTCAATGAATAAGGTGACAGGGCGAAGATGGGCCAGGCTGTTCAGGAATTGACGAACGCCCTCCCATAGACGGGCCTCTTCTGCCGGGCGAGGGGTTCCTGGAGGCGTGGCAATCTCCCCCAATTCGGGCAGCAGTCTGGCTACTTCCGCCAACCAAACGGCTGGTACCTCTCGTAGCAATTGGGTGGATAAATCCAGCCAGGCAGGATGAGACCATAAGCTGCGCAAGGCTTCGATGACAGGATAATAAGGCAGCGATTGCTCCAGTTCGCGGCAGCGGCCGATAAGGACAACCTGATCGGATTGAGCGAGGAATTGTTGCGCCAGGCGCGTCTTACCGACGCCGGCTTCGCCCTCGATAAGAACCAGCACTGGCAGCAAGGCAAGCCCTTGCAGCGCCTGCAATTCCAGATAACGGCCGGCGAAAGGCAGCATATCGTTGTCTTGTCCCGCGACGACCTGTCCAAAAGTTTGAGGCGGCGCGCTGCGGATCGCCTTTATAGGCTGGAGCGACTTAGGGCGTAAGCGGTCATGCAGGATATCGTCATATAAGGCGCGTGTTTCGACCATGGGCGGTACACCCATTTCTTCGTCGAGCAAGCGGCGCAGTTTATCGTAACGTAAGATCGCCCCTGGGCGGTCGCCGGATAGATACAGCAGGCGAATAGCATCGCGTTGCAGGTCTTCCTGCAACGGATTGATCGCCAAAGCTCGCTCCAACGTCTCCAACGCCCTTTGGTAATCGCCACGCGTTTCATATAGGCTGGCCAGGGTGGACCAGCCGCGAATTGCCATGCGCCGATAGTGTTCGCGAGTCACGGTCAACCAGTCTTCAAACGGCTGCTCCGTGGCCAAAGAAAATCCCTCTAAAAATTCGCCTTGATACAAAGCCAACGCCTGCTCTAACGCGGCGCTATCGTCGGACGCTTCACTCAATTGCTTCTCAAATTGGCGCGCATCAACCCAAACACGATCGGAAAGCCCTAACCGATCTTCCTGCACTAAAATCCAGTCGCCGAGGGCGCGGCGCAGCCCATGTAAAGTGGTGCGCAATGTCTGTTGTGCCGCCGGCCGCGGCAAGTCTGCCCAAAAGATGGACAACAGTAGTTGGCGCAAAACAGGCTGATCCTGGGCTGCCAGAAAGTAAACAAGCGCCCGACTCTTACGACGAGCAATAGTCAGTTCCTGATCTTCCAGATAAATCTGCGGCTGACCAAAGAGAGTGATCGTAAGCATACCGAAAGTATAACGTCAATCCAGCATAAATACCAGCCGAACCCGTCAGCAAATGACGAAAAGCGTCTGTTATCAGCGTTTTGTTTACGCGCTTGTTGACGCAGCCGTTTACTGAGCTGTAACGGTGTTGCGATAAACTGAGAGCAGAATATAAAACCACGATTTGGAGGAAACAATGTCCTGGAAAATTGACCCAGCTCATTCAGAAATCTACTTTACCGCCCGCCACATGATGATCAGCAATGTGCGCGGTCGCTTTGAGAAATTCGAAGGCGTCGTTGATTTTGATGAGAACAACCCAGAGAATACAACAGTAGAAGTAAAGATTGACGCCGCCAGCATCAACACCCGTGAACCGCAACGCGACGCTCACCTGCGCTCGCCCGACTTCCTGGATGTAGAGAATTATCCCTATCTTACTTTCAGGAGCAAACGGGTGGAGAAGATTGACAACCACCGCGCCCGTCTGATCGGCGACCTGACCATCCGCGACATCACCCGCGAAGTAGTCCTAGAAGTGCAATACTCTGGCATGTCGAAAAGCCCGTGGGGTGCTATGAGCGCTGGTTTCACCGCCAACGCTAAAATCAACCGCAAAGATTGGAATCTGACCTGGAATGTCGCCCTGGAGACAGGCGGCTGGCTGGTCAGCGATGAGATCCGGATTGACCTGGAGCTGGAACTCGTCAAACAACCCGAAGCAGTGGCTGCCTGAGAGGAGCTTTTGTTGCTTACAGGATGATTGTGGCATCAGCGACACAATCATCCTGTTTTGTTATTAGAGCATCCTTATCATGGGCGACTTTGAGTTAGAAAGTGGTGCGCTTGACTTGGGCAACCTTGTGTGTTCCAAACGGAGAGACACTTTGGCAATCCCAGATCGGTGGTCAGCTCACCGCTTTCTTCACGAGGGCGCTAATCTTTGCCTCTTCGGCAGCGGTCAACTCCTTCAGTGCGAAAGAAGTCGGCCACATGGCGCCTTCATCGAGGTGTGCATCATCGTTGAAGCCGAACGTCGCGTACCTCGAGTTGAACTTCGATGCAGCTGTGAAATAGCAGATGACCTTGCCGTCCTTATTGGCATAAGCCGGCATCCCATACCAGGTTTTCGGCGAAAGGCTCGGCGCGCTGGCTTTGATGAGCTCATGGATCCGCATCGCCATAGCGCGATCCGGTTCTGGCATCTCGGCAATTTTCGCGAGCACGTCCCTTTCTCCTTCTGCCTTGCTTTTGTTCGCCCGCGCTTCTGCCTTCAACTCTTTGGCACGCTCCTTCATCGCGGCGCGTTCTTCGTCCGAGAATCCTGCGTCCTTCTTTGGGCTCATAAAAAACCTCCTAATGTGGGTTGGAAACCTCGCCGTCTAAGGTTTGCGTTAGCGGCGGAGAGACGCGCTTATATTTTAGAACGTTTATTCTGTTCAGTCAAGACAAAAAATGTCCACATTGGCTGCTATCGTGCCACACGCTCAAGAACCATAACCGGGCGGCACAGGCTTTCCACCAGGTTACATTTGCCACAATTCTCTAGTGTTTGGGAGCAAATGAGGCAAATTTGGCGTCGATTTCGGATCGCAACTCAATGCCAACGTCTTCAAAAATCTGCAACAATTCCTCATAGGTATTCTTTCCACCCAGAAAATCCCAAAATTCTTCAGCAACCTTTATTTCGTTAGGCAAATCGAACATACCTTGAAATGTCCAACGGTCATAGGGTTGTGGCTCATATGGGTTATAGGGAATTGCAAGCCCTGTGTATATCTTGGGCTTGGGGCTCACAGCGCCACGTATCGCAACCCACTCAAGCATTTTTCGTTTGAAACCGACGATTTCATCAATATTTGGCTTGGCAGTCTTGAGGTCAAAATAGTATTCCGTGCCATCTCTCGATTCCAAAAATAAATCAATTCGGGGTCGCTTTACTTTCTTGAGAGTGCCCGTTTTTGCAACTTGAAGAATCTCTGCTATTTCAGCAGGCTTGTTGGGTCTGGTTCTCGCGGCTCGCAGATCATCTACGATGCGTTGAATCACAACCTGAGCTTTGTCGCTAATTGTATTGCTAAAGTCCTTGTATTGATTAATGGCACGCCTGAAATGAGGAACAGCAATTATGGCGGCAACTTGCTCGAATATTGACGTGCCCAGCGTTGTGTTGATAGACTGGATAAACGAAAACAAGGCCATCCGATCCTGTCCAAGCAAGCGCACATGGAAAGGCATGTTGTTTGACTCGGGTGAGTAAGCAGATAACTTGCGCCTGATCGTCCCTTTGAGTAGATCGGCAATTTGTTCTCGCTGCTGATTGGATAGGCTCATGCTAATCTTTCATCATGAAGAAGATCGTTTCCTGGTAGGGGTCATCGCCTTGCTCGGTACGTTTTGTTACAGCACGATGGAATTTATCCACGATTCTCAACCCACTGAGATTGGCAATCTCTGGATATAGATCAAAACGATCATTAGCTACAATAAAGATTTTTCCATCAGGTTTTACAGATGGCAGAATGTTTAGAAACACCGCAACGATACCATCAACATATTCTCGTTGCGCCTGTTTGGATTTACCCCTCTTTTTCGGGCCGATTTCAAGTTCATCTTGACGCGGAAATCCAAACAATTCATAAGCGTAAACGTGTTGGTCATGATAATCAATCTGCCCAACATAGGGCGGCGAGGTGAAGATACCATCAATTAGTCGGTTAGCGATAGTTGTATGAGATAACTCGGCACGTAAATCTACTGTTCTGGAGTCGGCTTGGATAATCGTGATGGTTTTATCGGAGCGTAACTGGTCAAATTCGGCTATCCGTCGTGCTGTATCCCTGCTATAAGCGTGAATTTTTGTTATACAGTTGTCAATTGGCACGCAGTAGCGATTATGTTTTTTGCACCAATATTTTTCTCCAACCGGCAGAGGGGCTTTCGGGGTCGCTAAATCGTAGTGAGGAACAAGGCGCGAAGAACGAACTGCCCGACTAAGCACCACGCGCAACAAATCTTGATAATGATAGTGTGGAATCAGACGTCGGTAATAAAGCATTTCAAGCAAGGCGCGTGGGGCAAACCATGTTTTCAAATAATCGCTGGTACACTCCTCAAGCAAACTTGCCTTTAGGGTGTCCATTCTCTCTTCTGGAAATAAAGATAAATTAACTGCTCCAGAGCGAGTAAGATATTTAGAGAATCTTGTGACCCGTTGTTCAGTTTCCAATATCTCGGAGCGCGCTTTCGCAACATCATATTTTGCGGCCTTGACCCGTGCAATGAGACAGTTAAAGGGTGAGATGTCAATGCCAATTGTGTGCATTCTCATCTCATTCCCTTGTATCAACGTCGTTCCAGAACCCATGAATGGATCGAGAATAATATCATCGGGTTGAAAGTAACGAGCAAGAAACCATTCCACGAGTTGAGGAATGAATTTGCCTAAATAGGGGTGCAGGCGATGGACGTGTTTTGTCCGTTGATATTCTGGAACATTATGGAAGCCAAGTTCTGGGTGCAGTCCAGCGTGGTGGTGCTTCTCCAGTCCTTGTTCTACAAGAGACAAGAAGATTCTTATTTCTTTGAGCGAAACGCGCAGATGGCCATTTTGGGCGCGTTCAATTATCTCACCGCGTTCATTGTATTTGCTAATACGCCCGCGTTGAATGTAATCGCGAATGTTGTGAGGTGTTTTGCCGACAGCTCGCGCCGCTTCTTCAATTGTTACCAAATCAAGATTGTCTGCCATAAATTGACTTGCCCGGTGTAGATATTTCTAATTATAACTGCTGGAATGCACACAAGGGCTAGAAAATCAAGACACTCAAAAATAAGCAGCTTCTACGCGGGTGCGTTTACTGTCAGCGTTCAACCAGTATTCGCCCACATTTTCTCCAATCCAACCGCGTTCCACAAGTTCCTGCAAAATTTAGGCATACTCGTCATGGGAGATTCCGCGATAGTTTTGTTCCATATCGTCCATAGCTGTCCCGCTTGTGGGAAATGTAGAAATGGGATAGCGGTCCGGGGGCGGCAAGCGCGGTGTCTGCGATGCGGGTCAGGTAAGTGAAAAGCCTTTGCAATTCCACTGCGGGCGGGGTTGGTAGGCTGACTATGGAATCACCCGCTACGAAGCAGCATCGGTTGGATGTGTTGTTAAGCAGCCTGTTTCAAACTACGCCCTTGACTGCCCATGCGCGAGCTGACAACTTGATCTGCCCGTCCGGCGCTGTGACCAGGCGGCTTTGGAGATAGAGTCGGATTCGTTCGAGCACCTCATCACTAACTGAGGCCAAATATGCTGGCGCAGCGCCAACGCGGCCGAGAAACGGGTCCCAGTAATCGTCGAAGTTTTGGAAGACAGTTAGGACGTCGATGGCGCGAACCTCGACCGATTTCACCCCCATCTTCTCGAACAAGGTCTGAAGTGGCTTGGGTTGGCAGAGCGGAAAACGTTCGGCTTGATCAAGACTGGCGTCGTTCGGGCTTGCTGTTATAGCCGCATCCCAGAAGAGGCGCATCATTTGCATCCCGCCAGCGTAATCCCACACGTAAGCGGCCACACAACCGCCTGGTTTTGTGACCCGCATCATCTCACGCACCATTGTTTCGTGATCCGGCACAAAATTCAGCACCAGACCTGATACCGTCACATCAAATGATTCCGATCTCCAGGGCAAGCGGGTCGCATCGCCTATATCGAAACTCACCCGAGGATCTTGGATGTGCCGCCGAGCTAGAGCCACAAAGTCGTCTGACGAATCGATGCCACGAACAACCGAAGGCTCACAGAGTGCCAGAATGAAGGAAGCCAATGCGCCTGTGCCGCAACCGATATCCGCCCAAGTGAGGCCGCGGGGAAGCGCCAGCCAGCGAAGAAAGTCCAGCGCGACCTTGCGGCTCCAGCGTCCCACATATTGTTCATAGGCGTGGCCCGAATCCCAGGCTTCCAATGCCATTGTCGTCGTTCCTGCGTTAAAGAGGCCGCCTAACGGCCTGCGCTTCAGCCGCGCGCGGAGCGCTAAATGCAACGCGGTGTCAGTCGCACTTTAATAATAAGGCAATTGCCAGCAGAACGGGCGTTATCACTGATAAAGATGTCCAAGGCAAGACAAAAACACATGTGATTGCCAAAGCGAAACCAGGCCAATTCCGCCAACTCTCAAATTTTGCCAATACCAACAAGGGGAGAATAAATACTACAAAATCATAACTCCGACTATAGGGCAGCACTAAAAGGTTTGTGACAAGCGCCAGAGCAAAGAGGTGGGCATTGAGACCATCACGCCACCACCTAAACAAAACATATGCAATCTGTGGTAGGAATGCCCAAGAGGGAGTTCCGAGTTCTCTGAGACCCACATAGCCTGGAGATATAAGGCCAGGTCCCCCCCGATACTTTCCCTGCACCAAGGCATTGAGCATAGATGATAGCCAATCTGGCAATATTGCAAATGCCAAGACAAACAAAATCACCAGACTGCCAATGATGCCCACGATGGCGCGCCAATGTCGTTGGCGGACCAATTCCATCATACACAGCCCTATTGGAAGAGCCACAATATGAGGTTTAAGTGTAACCACTAGAATAGCGAGAATAGGAATCCAGAGAGATGTTGAAAAAGAAGCTATATTATAGGCTACTAACAAAGCCATCATATTGACCACGGGACTGATCTGCCCGGTGATGTAGCTGTACAGAGCGCCGGGCATTAGTGTAGGAACAAGAATTATGAAGAGTAAGGCCTCCGCTTTGGGGACATTTCCTAACCACCGTAATGATAGACCGACAGAACCTACGGTACAGAGGACTAGGAGCAGTAGCCATACAGAAGTCGAAATTTCAATTGGCAACTGTGTCAGAGGCAATATGAGGATGGCAAACCAAGGCGGCGAAAAAAACTCGACAGTTCCATAAGGATTCTGTCCATGCCACAATATCCGAGTGGCGGAGAGATAATTTTCAAAATCCAGCAATCTAATGAAGAGCGTGGTAGACAGGAAACCCACTAGGATTATCATCACCGAGAGGATAATGACAATCGCTATGAAAAGGCGCAATAGAGATTTCCACATGGCTTTTTTTGTGTAGTGCGCCTAACTGCTGGTTTTAGGTTTAGCGGCGGGCGGGGAATTGGTAGGAAAAAGCCGAATATTTTTCCAACTTTTCAAAAACAGGATGCTCTGCATATTGCTTTCCGGTAATCATTGCAAACTCAACTTAGGGATGACCTGCTCAACTATGCAGTAGACCGCCGCCGTATAACCCCCTGCTTGGAGATGGGATATTACACGGTTTTGCGCCAGAATTACCCATAATTAGTATAGCATCCCATTCCTCGCGATGCAATACACTGATACATAAATTCTCCCCAACACACTGCTACACCGCGCTGCGCCAAAAGCGGTGCGCAAACCGCTAGATGAACTCTGATCGCCTTCTGCTATCTCAGGTTTGGGCGCGCCCAATTTATCAAATTTATTCAGGCCTCTCTTGCCGATTCGCGCCGGGTTAGGTATAATCACATTCGTCCGGGCGGATAGCTCAGTTGGTTAGAGCACTGCGTTGACATCGCAGAGGTCGTAGGTTCGAGCCCTATTCCGCCCACTCAAAAAAATACTCGTGAACCGCGTTGACCGGGACGAGTAACCAGAATGAGCCCCGACAGGGAGTGGAGATCGTTGACTGAGAGTCTCCAGCAGGGCAAGCTGGCGAAAACCCCCTGCGAGCGTGAACCGGAACAGGGCGCATTGCCCCCAGTATGGTGAACGGTTGACCCCGTTATCCGTCGCCCCAAGATGCTCCGCCAGGAGCGAATCTGGGTGGAACCGCGTGAGCATGTTCACTCCCGCCCCAGTTTGGGCGGGAGTTTTGGTTAATGGATTTTCAAGGAGTGTGAAGGATGGCAGAACAACAACGTACGCGTTATGAAGATAGCGACTTATACCGGATCCGTCACTCCGCCGCCCATGTGATGGCGCAGGCGGTGTTAGAGATGTTTCCCGAAGCAAAATACACCATCGGCCCGCCGATCGAAGATGGGTTTTACTACGACTTCGACTTGCCGCGCCCCCTCACCCCAGAAGACCTGGAAAAGATCGAGAAGCGGATGCGGCAGATCATCGCCGGCAACCATCGCTTTGAGCGAAAGGTGGTCTCTGCGGAGGAAGCACGGCAAATTTTCAAAGACCAACCCTACAAACTGGAACTGATTGAGGGACTCGAAAAAGGCGGGTTCGACGAATACGGCAACCCACTCAAAGAGAAAGTCGAGATCTCGATCTACCAACACGACCAGTTTGTGGATCTTTGCCGCGGCCCGCATGTCGAATCCACGCGCCAGATCAATCCGGCGGCGGTGAAGCTCATGAACGTCGCCGGCGCCTATTGGCGAGGGGACGAAAAGAACCCCATGTTGCAACGCATCTATGGCACGGCCTGGCGCACGCCCAGCGAGCTGGAAGAATATCTCTGGCGGCTGGAGGAAGCCAAGAAACGCGATCATCGCAAACTGGGCAAAGAGCTGGGTCTGTTCTACTTTTCAGAAGATGTGGGCCCTGGCCTGCCGCTGTTCACCCCCAAGGGCGAGATGTTGCGCCACCTGATGGAAAATTACGTGCGCGAGACGCAAACGCGCTATGGATATGAACATGTGTGGACGGGTCATCTGGTCAAGGAAGACCTATACCGCCGCTCCGGGCATTACGACAACTACAAAGATTCGATGTTCCCCCCAATGGTGGACGAGAACATCGTCTATCGTCTGAAGCCCATGAACTGCCCCAGCCACATGACGCTGTTTAAGGAAATGGGGCGTCACTCCTACCGCGAACTTCCGCTGCGTTTCGCCGAATTTGCCACGCTTTACCGCTATGAAAAGACGGGCGAACTGACCGGTTTGACGCGTGTGCGCGCCTTGACGCAGGACGATTGTCACACGTTTTGCACCGAAGAGCAGATTGGCGAAGAGTTCACCCTGTCGTTGAACCTGATCCGCGAGGTGCTGGGGCGCTATCGCTTCACGGATTACAAGGTGCGCCTCTCCCTGCGCGGCGAAGGCGGCAAATACGTCGAAGATGATGAAAAATGGTCCAAGGCTGAGGCAGCGCTGCGCAAGTCGCTGGACGAAAACGGCGTGGATTACTTCGAAGCTACCGGCGAGGCAGCCTTTTATGGCCCGAAGGCGGATTTCCTGGCGCGGGATGTGCTGGGACGGGAGTGGCAACTCTCAACCATTCAGGTGGATTTCATCCAGCCGGCGCGCCTGGGGTTGACCTACATCGGCGAAGATGGTCAGGAACACACGCCGGTGGTTTTGCACCGCGCGGTTACGGGCACCACCGAGCGTTTCATGGGCGTGATCATCGAGCATTTCGCCGGCGCATTTCCGGTGTGGCTGGCGCCGGTGCAGGCGGTGCTCATCCCAATCGCCGATCGGCATCTGCCGTATCTACGGGAGGTGGCGCAAAAACTTCGGGAGGCTGGCCTGCGGGTGGAGGTGGATGACCGCGGCGAACGCATGAACGCAAAAATCCGCGACGCCCAGCGCCAGAAAATCCCCTATATGCTGGTGGTCGGTGACCAGGAAATGGCCAACGGCCAGGTGGCATTAAGGCTGCGTTCGGGTGAAAATCCGGGTCCCATGTCCATCGAGGCTTTTCTTGCCCGCGCCCGGAGAGATATTGAAGCCGGCGATTAAACTGAACGGCGAGCGCTGCGCCTATTTTGGGGCGACGCTCGCTGCTCAGTTCTTCAGGAGGCGTTCGGAAATCCCTCCTTCCGATGGGAAGGGGAGATGGGTGAGAAGGGCAGATTTCGAACATTTTCCTTCATTTTTTCAGAGTCGCTGAAGTTCAGACATGAGTTAGGACAGGGTGCTGAACTATGGACAAAAAAGACG
>DYGV01000018.1:36969-40066 GCA_020724505.1 Anaerolinea thermophila | reverse complement strand
GCCTTCTCGCGCCTGGGCAATCGGGAAGCCTTTCCCATCCGCATTATCGCGATCAGGTAAAAGCCTGGTTTAACGCCGAATATCACCCTATGTTATATTCCCGAGAACAGGTTGTAAGAGCGAAACAACATCAGCTTATATTAGAACCCAAATCGTCGGCCTTTAATTAGGAGTATAATCCCTACTCGGCTTTGTTACTCTTGAACTACTTTAGGAATTTCTGGAATGTCAATTCACCCCTTACGCATTTTTTCCGGCTCCGCTCACCCCGATCTGGCCGCTGAGGTCGCAGGCATCTTGGGCACCCCCGTGGGTAAAGCGACCACTCGTCGCCTTCCGGATAGTGAAATTCACGTTATGATAGATGAAGTGGTGCGCGATCAGGATATCTTCTTTATCCAACCCTGTTCTTATCCCGTCAACGATAACCTGGTTGAGCTTTTGCTATATTTGGACGCTTTCCGCCGCGCCAGCGCCCACTCGGTGAGCGCGGTGATCCCTTATTTCCCTTACGCGCGACAAGACCGCATGGCGCGCGGCCGTGAAGCCATCAGCGCCCGCGTGGTAGCAGATTTGTTAGAATCGCAAGGAGCGGCGCGGGTTATCTATATTGACATTCATAACCGCGCGACGCAAGGCTTCTTCAAAATACCTGTTGATCCGCTGACCGCTATTCCTCTATTGGCGGAATACTTTCGCAAGCCGCAGTTTTCAAACGCTGCCATTGTAAGCCCAGACGTTGGCCGCGCTGGCATGGCCGGGCGTTACGCGGAACGGCTCAACTTGCCTTTGGTAATCATGCAAAAGCGCCGCACCAGCTTCACAATGACAGAAACCACCCACGTCGTTGGCGATATTGCCGGTCATCGCCCGATCATTATTGATGACCTGATAGCCGGCGGTAGCGTCCTCAAACAAATTGACGCCCTTTACGAAAAGGGCGCTGAAGGAACCACCTATCTGGCGATAACCCATCCAGTTTTACTGCCCAGCGCGTTGGAGATTTTGGATAGTGACTCGCGCATCGAAAAACTGATCACAACCAACACCATCGCCTTGCCGCCGGAGAAGCGGCACCCCAAGATCGAAGTGCTTTCGGTGGCATCTATGTTGGCTGACATCATCAGCCGCATCCATAAAGGCGTCAGCATCTCAGAAAAACTGATCCTCGCATAACATAGATACTCATGGGCTACAAAACACAAGCGAGTGAACATTCTTCTTCCACCTCCCAATCCCTAGACGACGCTCATCTTCAGTCTTCAAAATGGTGGGTATTAACAGCCATTGGCGTCGGCACATTCATGTCCGCCCTAGATGGCAGTGTAGTCAACACAATCCTACCGGTTATTACCCAATCGCTTCATAGCTCCATCGCCGCGGTAGAATGGGTAGTCACAATTTATTTATTAATCCTGAGCGGTCTTCTGCTAAGTTTGGGCCGGCTAGGGGATCTTCAAGGGCATAAGCGCGTTTATATTGCTGGATTCGCGGTTTTCATGATAAGTTCTATGCTATGCGGCCTGGCGACCAACGTGGGGATGCTGGTTCTATTTCGCGCTATTCAGGCTATCGGCGCAGCCATGCTCTCGTCCAATTCGCCTGCCATTTTGACCAAAAGTTTTCCTGCGAACCAACGCGGCCAAGCCCTGGGATTGCAAGCCACGATGACTTATCTAGGTCTCACTGTCGGACCTTCGCTTGGCGGATGGTTGGCAGATCACTTTTCCTGGCGGGCGGTCTTTTATATCAATGCGCCGGTGAGCATTCTGGCGATTTGGCTAAGCGCCCGCTACATCGCCGCAGATCACCCCACAAAACGTGAAGAGGGGTTTGACTATTTGGGCGCCGGGATATTCATGGCTGGTTTGGTCGCTCTATTGTTTGGCCTCAACCAGGGGCATGCGCTGGGCTGGCTTTCGCCCTGGATTCTGTCATCGCTTGCTGCGGCAGCGATCCTGCTGCTCATATTTATCCTCATCGAGCGAAGAATCAACGCGCCCATGCTAGATCTCAGCCTCTTTCGCCAGTGGACATTCTCAGGCTCTGTTCTAAGCGCTATACTTAATTACGTCTGTGTTTATACCATCACCTTTCTGATGCCTTTCTACTTGATTCAAGGGCGTCAATTCAGCCCTACTCAAGCCGGAATGCTCTTGACCTCCATGCCAATTACGATGGCAATTATTGCTCCTATCAGCGGAGCGATTTCCGACCGAATCGGCGCCCGCTGGCCAACTGTGATCGGCATGTTAATTCTTTCGATTGGTCTGCTTCTACTTTCTCAGCTTAGCGCGCAATCCTCTCTGACTCAGATCAGTGTACGATTAGCAATCGCCGGGCTGGGCACCGGCATCTTTATCTCTCCAAACACCAGCGCTTTAATGGGCGCTGCGCCGCGCACCCGACAAGGTATCGCCGCCGGTATTCTTGCCACATCTCGCAATGTCGGTATGGTCTTGGGGGTGGGATTATCTGGCGCCATTTTGACCACTGTTCTTGGACAACATTCGAATAGTGGCGACTCCAACCTGTTTGTGGCGCTCCAAATCAGCTTCTTCACAGCAGCAGCAATCGCCCTGACAGGTTTATTGCTTTCCTGGAACAAAACCTAGTTTATACAAAGGGAGCCTTGATCTATGACGCACAACCATCTCACCTTTCCCCCAGATTTCGTCTGGGGGGTTGCCACCTCCGCCTATCAAATTGAAGGCGCCTGGAACGAAGATGGACGAGGATTATCCATTTGGGATACGTTCTGCCGTCAGCCGGGAAAGATTCGCAATGGCGATACCGGAGACATAGCTACCGATCATTACCATCGGATGCCGCAAGATGTACAACTGCTTGGTGATTTGAATATTCCAGCTTATCGGTTTTCCATCGCCTGGCCGCGGGTTCAACCTGCTGGTAAAGGAGCGATTAATCCACCCGGTCTGGATTTTTACGACCGTCTGGTTGACAGCCTGCTGGCGCAAAATATCCGGCCTTTTATCACACTATATCATTGGGATCTGCCTCAAGCATTGCAAGATGAAGGTGGTTGGATCAACCGTACAACTGCGCTGCGATTTGCAGAATACGCTCAAACTGTCGC
>DYGV01000018.1:0-36959 GCA_020724505.1 Anaerolinea thermophila | reverse complement strand
ATCACCCATAACGAGCCATTTGTCGCCGCGCTAGTAGGTCATTATTATGGTGAGCACGCCCCGGGGACACGCGATCTTGCAGCTGCGTTGCAAGCAATGCATCATCTACTGCTTTCGCACGGCCTCTCCGTACAGGCAGTTCGAAGCGAGGTTCAGCACCCAATCAATGTAGGTATCACACTCAACTTAACAACCGTCCACCCAGCGTCAGATAGCCAGGCTGATCGCGCCGCCGCTATCCGCTATGATGGAATTCAGAATCGCCTCTTTCTCGATCCTGTACTGCGAGGAAGTTATCCTGAAGATATGGTGAACTTGTTTGGCACCCTTTTCCCCCACGTTCAATCGGAAGATC
This sequence comes from Anaerolinea thermophila, assembly GCA_020724505.1. GTDB lineage: Bacteria > Chloroflexota > Anaerolineae > Anaerolineales > UBA4823 > RBG-16-57-11. The sequence continues at coordinate 36,604 of DYGV01000018.1, read as the reverse complement.
TGGAAATCATTCATGCGCCGCTAGATTTCTTAGGCGTGAATTACTATAACCGCACGGTAATCCACCATGATCCAGACATCCCCCTGGTAAATTTGCAAGAAACTCATTTAGAGGGCCGGGAATACTCGCAAATGTGGGAGATTTATCCAGAAGGAATCTACGAAGTTTTGATCCGGGTGTGGAATGAATATCATCCACCGAAAATTTACATCACCGAAAATGGAACCGCCATCCCGGATGGGTTGGATGCAGATGGCCGCATTCGTGATTATCGCCGCATCCGATTTATACGCGATCATATCTCCAAATGTCATCGCGCAATACAAGCCGGCGTTCCTTTGCATGGCTACTTCGCCTGGTCTATGATGGATAATTTCGAATGGGCGTGGGGTTATGATATGCGCTTTGGGCTGGTTTATGTTGATTTCAAGACCTTACAACGAACAGTCAAGGAAAGTGGGCGATGGTATTCCCAAGTAATCCGCCAAAATGGGCTGGATCCAATTGCAGACGCGCCTTATTTTCCGTGCTAACCCATGATTGTTCGTTAGTTTTTTCGCGCTTATCACTCTCAATTATCGAACAGAGAAGGATTTTAACCAATGGTCAAAATTGTCACAGACACCACCGCTTGCCTGGATCAGGAGTTCGCAAAGCAGACCGGTGTGCCGGTCATTCCCCAGGTTATCAACTTCGGCAGCGAAAGTTACTATGAAGGGATTGATCTGGATATTGAGGCATTTATGCAACGTCTCAAAACCTCATCGGAATTACCCAAAACTGCTGCTCCGCCTCCGGAATTATTCATCGAGGAGTTCAAGCGGTTGGTGTCTTTAGGAGAACCCATAATTTGCATACATCCTTCTGCAGAAGTCAGTGGCACTGTTCGCTCGGCAACCATCGCCGCCATGGAATTTCCCGACGCGGATATCCGCGTCCTCGACACCCGTTTAATCGCCAGCCCATTAGGGACGCTAGTTCAACTGGCGCATCAGTGGGCAAAATCTGGGGTGAGCGCCGACGAAATCGTGGCGCGCGTGATGGAAATGAGCCGCCGATGCCGGGTATATTTTATGGTGGATACCCTGGAATATCTTGCCCGCGGCGGACGGATTGGCAATGCTGCTGCCCTTTTAGGTGGCGTTTTACAGATCAAGCCCATCTTGCGATTAAACGACGGTAAAGTAGATCAATATGAGCGTGAACGCACACATAAACGTGCTGTTGCTCGATTGAAAGAAATCGTCTTGGAACAAATCCCACGCGACGGTACAGGGTACCTCACCGTAATGTACTCCGGCGATAAAAGCCAGGGGCTTGCCCTGGCTTCAGATTTTCGCGAACTGGTTGGTCAGGCTGAAATCCCAGTCGTTCACGTCCCACCGGCGATTGTCACCCACGGAGGTCCTGGTATTTTAGGCGTCGGTTTTTTCGTAAAATAGCCCCTATTCATACACATAAAATCCTCGCCCCGACTTTCTCCCCAAATGTCCGGCGTCTACCATCTTGCGCAAAAGGTACGCTGGACGATATTTATCTTCACCCAAATCTCGCTGCAATACCTCCATCACGTTCAACACCACGTCCAAGCCGATGAGATCGGCCAGTGCCAGAGGGCCCATGGGATGGTTCATGCCCAGCTTCATGACCGTATCTATGGCTTCTGGCGTGCCAATCCCTTCCTGCAAGGCAAAGATGGCTTCATTTATCATCGGGCAAAGGATGCGGTTTGAAATAAAACCGGGAGAATCCTTCGCTTCCACCGGTTCTTTTCCCATGCGGCGACAAACATCCATTATTTGTTGAGTCACCGCGTCGCTGGTAGCAAGCCCGCGAATGATCTCTACCAAACGCATCAACGGTACCGGATTCATGAAATGCATTCCTACAACCTGCTCTGCTCGTCGAGTGACGCTGGCAATCCGGGTGATGCTGATCGAAGAAGTGTTCGAAGCTAACAACGCTTCCGGCTTGGCTCTTTGATCCAGCTCGGCAAATATTTTGAATTTCACTTGTGGGTTTTCTGTAGCAGCTTCGATGAGCAAATCGGCTTCTGAAGCCATCTCCAGGTTATCCGTCATTCGGATCTCAAGAGCCGCTTGGCGTTGTTCTGGGGTGATTTTTTCTTTTTCCAGTAGTTTATCTACGGAGCGGGCAATGTTTAACTTCGCTTTCTCCAGTTGCTCGGTCACAACATCCATAAGCGTCACTTGATAGCCAGAAGTTGCAGCCACTTGAGCAATACCGCTGCCCATTGTACCTGCGCCAACCACAAAAATATGTTGAATATTCATGCCCGCCTCCTGTTTATTGCTCAGCCTCGACTGCCATCGCCACTGCTTCTGCGCCACCCAGGCACAGGCAAGCAATGCCCCGCTTCAATCCGCGCTGGTGTAAGGCATGGATCAGCGTGGTCAAGATGCGCGCCCCACTTGCGCCAATAGGATGACCTAGCGCTATCGCGCCGCCATTGACGTTCACCCTCTCCCAATTCCAACCCATTTCCTGCAACCCATAACCATTTGCCAACACTTGAGCTGCAAAGGCTTCATTGAGTTCGATCAGATCTACATTTTTTAGCTCCCAGCCAACTTTTTTAAGTAATTTGGGGATCGCCAATCGGGGGGCGTCGAACAAATATTTCGGTTCTGTGGCCGCCTAGGCATAGCCAACAATCCGCGCCATAGGGGCAATCCCCAACTCCTGCGCCTTCCGTGCGCTGGCAACGACAACCGCTGCTGCGCCGTCATTGAGGCCAGGCGCATTTCCAGCGGTCACCCTGCCGTCTTTCTGAAAGGCCGGCTTTAAACCTGCCAGGGCTTCTAGCGTTGTGTCTCGACGCGGCGTTTCGTCTATTTCAAAAATGGTTGTACCCTTTTTCCCAGGCAATTCTACAGGCACGATCTCGGCTTTAAACCTGCCAGCGTCGCTGGCTTCGATAGCCTTACGATGGCTTTGGTAGGCGAATTCGTCCATGGCTTCGCGCGTGACGCAAAATTCTCTGGCAATAAATTCCGCTGCATCTCCCATCCCCCAATTTACGAGCGAGTCCCATAAACCATCGTGGAGGAGAGCGTCGGTCAATTGAACGTGCCCGAAACGTAAAGCCCCTGTACGCCCATCTACCAGATAGGGGGCGCGACTCATATTTTCCATTCCGCCGCAAGCGAACAACTCGCCATCGCCAGCGCGTATGGCTTGCGCAGCAAGCATGATTGTCTTTAAACCCGAACCGCACACCTTATTGATGGTGGTTGCGCCCACGCTTGGCGGGATGCCGGCATAGATCGCTGCCTGTCGTGCTGGCGCATGGCCTAATCCAGCCGAAACGACATTCCCCATGATCACTTCGTCTATCTCGCTCAAGTCTTCCAGGCCGGCGCGAGCTAGAGCGGCTTGAAGCACAATCGCGCCCAGTTTGGGTGCTGGAATTCCGCTCAAGCTCCCCTGAAAGCGTCCGCTAGGGGTGCGGGCGGCACTTAAAATAACTGGAGTTTTGCCATCAACATCCATTTTTCTTCCTCCTGGCTCATAAAGAACGATTATTTTGTTACTTGGGTGGAGAATCGCCTGTCCAGGCTTTCAGGATACGTGTATATGTATCCTCCAAGCTTTCCGGGAGAACACGCGCCCCTGCCAAAGAAGCCATGAAATTGGTGTCGCCGCTCCAGCGCGGCACAATATGTACATGAACATGATCCAATACGCCTGCTCCTGCAGCTTCGCCGATATTGACCCCGACGTTAAACCCATGCGGTCGGTATTCTTCACGCAATACTGTCATCGCTTTGACGGTCAGTTCCATGATCTCGCTGCGCGTCTCCGCATCCAGATCCTCCAAGGATGGCTTATGATCCTTCGGAACGACCATTAAATGACCGCTGGTGTAAGGGTATCTGTTAAGGATAACAAACGCTCGCTGACCACGATGAACGATCAAATTCTGCGGCCCGTCAGGGCGGCTCAGTTCCTGACAAAAAATGCATTCTTGTTTTTTATCGCTGAGGATGTACTCCATACGCCACGGGGACCAGATGTGATCCAACTTGAACTCCATAGATGTGCTGATAAAATGATTGTTCAAACCCACGCCGGTTGTATTGTAGCAAAAAAACATCTTGAATGGAATGGTTCGAATAAACTACAGACTAACAGCATGAAATACGATGTTGACAGCCTTTCCAATCAAGAGTATCCTGTGCATCTGGATAACAGCCATGACCCAGCTACCCATTTTTTCTATCCCAGTTTGGACGGTTAGCGAAATTACCCGTTATCTGCGCGAGATCCTGGAAAGCGACGAACTTTTACAGGACGTTTGGGTCTTAGGCGAGGTTTCCAATCTCTCTCGACCCACCTCCGGCCATATCTATTTCACCATCAAAGATAGCCGCAGCGCTCTGCGCTGTGTCATTTGGCGAAACTCGGCACCTCGCCTCTCTAATGCCTTGCGCGAAGGTCAAGCAGTGGAGGTTCATGGCGGTATTGGGGTTTATGAAACCGCCGGACAATATCAGCTCTATGTAGATTTGATCCGACCGGCTGGTGAAGGTGCTCTATATCAGCAATTCATGCGCTTAAAAGCGCGCCTCGAAGCCGAAGGGTTATTCGACGAAGAGCGCAAGCGACCAATTCCCACCTGGCCAAAGCGCATCGGCGTTGTTACTTCTCCGACTGGGGCAGCATTACAGGATGTGCTTAACATCCTACGTCGCCGTTTTCCTATCGCAGAGGTTGTCCTTTCACCCACAGCGGTACAGGGAGAAGAAGCGCCAGCCGGCATTATCTCTGCATTGCAATCGCTCAATGAATATGTCCACCCCGATGTGATTTTAGTGGTGCGCGGCGGCGGCTCAATTGAAGACCTCTGGGCGTTTAACGATGAACGAGTTGCCCGCGCCATCGCTGCATCCACTGCGCCGGTGATCAGCGGCGTTGGTCACGAGACAGATTTCACCATCGCCGACTTCGTTAGCGACCTGCGCGCCCCAACGCCCACTGCGGCTGCCGAACTGGCCACTCCCAGTCGCCAGGAATTGCTCGCCGCTATTGACAACCAAAACAAACGCATAAAACAAGCCGTTGCAGAGCGGCTTTTCAGTTTTCGGATGCGCCTCCAAAGGGAAAACAACCGCCTCAAGGCGCGTTCTCCCTTTAGCCAAATTCGATCTCTGCGCCAACGCATTGATGAGTTAAACCGTCAAATTGGGACCCAATTCGAGCACCTCTTACAGATGCGTCGCTTGAGCTTACAAAGCTTGATGAAACAGCTTTATTCACTAAATCCGCTGGCGGTGCTTCAACGAGGCTATGCCATCCTATCTCGACCCGATGGCGAGGTCATCAAGAGCGTCCAGCAAATAGAAACCAACACGTTATTAAACGCCCAGCTATCCGATGGAAGTGTACCGATTCTCGCCCGACCAAAAGTCATTGGGAACACATGGATAGAAATTCAGAATGAAGAGAGCAAATCGCAATGACACCCAAACACTCAAACGTTGTGCATGGGTGTAAACACATTCACAATATGATGATGAAGAATTAGTTTGAAATGCAACCCCCAATCGAGAAAGCCCCCATTACTCTTACCAATCTGGCAGAAAGCGCCAATGAAAAATTGGAGGCAGCGGTTATTGAAGCCACACATCGAGCCTTCAATCTAGGTTGTTTCGTCGGTCTCGCTCCGGCGGCTATCTTTGCCTCGATCACGTTTATCGTTGTAGGCTTTAGTGTAATAAGCGCAGCGATTGCCATCGTATTGGCATTCATCGGGCTAATTGCCTTCGCCAATCTTGCTGCCATGATCACCCGCCGTAATACCATGCGCCAAAAATACTTCCGCGAAATTCTCCCTGAAATCGAACTCACCTTGCGCCGCCAGGGTTACACATCCGAAGAGTTCGAAGCTGCCGCGCGTCAAATCTTACCTCCTACTGCAATGCTAGCTGCATTTCTACCCCAACATCCTGATAATCCTCCTCCAGATGGTGAACCATTATGACCGAAAATACCTCTTATGAAATCCCTGCGACGCCCGTGGATCAATTGTCCTTTGAAGAAGCGCTCCAAGAATTGGAAAACATTGCCTCCCTGCTTGAATCCAACGCCTTGCCTTTAGAAACTGCGCTGGCGGCTTTCGAACGCGGTCAGGCGTTGGCTCAGCGCTGCGCCACGCTGCTAGACAAAGCCGAATTGCGCGTAAAACAGTTAGCCGGTGAAGATCTGATTGATTTCACCCCCTCATAGATTATCCCATTGCTGCGCCGCGAACAAAAAGTCGTCATGGAGACCACTACAACTTCCTACCCATATTATGCTCTGGTTTCCGCTGTTGTCGGTTGGGCAATTGCGCAGACAATCAAAGTACCACTGAACTATCTAAAGACCCGTCATTGGAACTGGTCATTATTGTTGCGCGCTGGCGGCATGCCCAGCTCGCACTCCGCGTTGGTGGCTGGCGTGGCTCATGCAATCGGCTTATCTCAAGGGTTTGGCTCGCCGCTATTTGCGCTCGCTTTTGCTCTGGCACTGATTGTGATCTACGATGCTACCGGCATCCGACGTCAGGCCGGGAAACATGCCCGCATCATCAATAAGATGATTACCGATCTCGCTTCAGGTCATCCCCTCAAACAAGAGGAATTACGCGAGGTGCTTGGGCATACGCCATTGGAAGCCTTAGCGGGCACTTTATTGGGAATTGGGATCGCGCAGTTGTTTTGGTTACTCTGGACGTAATTTACAAAAAGATTGCTCTATTACGATATATTCACTTGAGCACCGGCACGTTCGCGGTATTGTTTGCCTGAACATAGGCTGCTGCCACCCAACCGCGCCCATTTTGTGTTCCATCATATAGGATTGCCCACCAAAGCCCATCTGCACTGATCCCTACAATTTCCGCAGAAGCCCCTTGATTCAAGGTGCCCACCACTGCATATTCAGTGCCTGGCCCAGCGCGAATGTTTACATTCCAGACTGCCGTCAGAAATGGTTTCCCTGACTGAGGGGATGGCACACCTCCGCTGACGATCTGAGGTTCCATAGTGATGATTGGAACATCATTCGCGTTTCGCGCAACTACATAATCACGAGAGATCCAGCCAATGGAGCTGCTGGCCTCCGGTAAGCGAATTGCCCACCAAAAATTATCTTCGCTTCTACCCACCACCTCGGCTGTCTGTCCATTTTGTAAGATTCCTATCTTCTCAGCCCTTAAATCTGGTCCGCTACGCACATTGACATTCGCAATCGCCTGCACCAGAGGAAGGCGATCGGTTGGGATAGGAGTCGCTGCAACTGAACTGCCAACCTGGACGATAGGAGCACTTTCCCCATTTTCAGCGATCACATCAGCAGCAGAGACCCAACCAATCCCGCCCTCAAAGTATTCAACAGGGATCGCCCACCACTGGCGATCCGGGCTTGCACCAACAATCTGAGAAAATTGACCAGCCTCTAAAATCGCTGCCGGAGCTGCTTGGCTATCCGGCGTGAGACGGATCGGCGCATTCGCCGCTGCCCGCAACCATGGCGTCCCTGGAGTGAAAGCCGGAGTTTCTAACATACCGGCAGCGGCGTTTGGGGTTTGAGAAATCCGGTCCGATGCTGCGGTTCCTTTCATCAACCAGCCTCTCAGCGCCGATTCGCTTCCCGGAGCGACCGAGGCGCGCAGCAGGATCAACGCGGCGAATACCATGGTCAAAAATCCAATGACCACAAGATAGATTTTTGTGGTTAGCGGCGCCTGTTTCCAAAATTTCATCGCGCCAGACGCCTCCGCAGAGTCTTTAAGACCAGACGAACTTCATTCACGCCCAACAACAAAATCAACGCGCCGTAAACGCAACTTCCCAAAGCAATGCCAATTAAGGCGACCTCCCAGCTTGGCAAACGGCCTACCGAGAGAAGCATCCAGGTCCAAACGCTGGCCGCCATCGCCAAACTAGCCAGGCCAGCCTGTAGTGCCCCACTTAAGATATGCCCACCGGCCAGTCCCTGTAAACGGCGGCGCATTATCCACCATAATAAAGACGCCTCTAAAGCCGTTGCTGCCGAATTTGCCAACGCCAAACCGCCATGCGGCAGCCAGCCAATTTCCAAGAACATTGCAGAAAAGGCATAACTGAAAACTAGATTCAGGGTCATCGCCCCCACTCCCACTGCTACCGGCGTCCGCGTATCATGCAAAGAATAGAATGCACGCGAGAGAATCTCGACGATGGCGTGCCCCACCAGTCCCGAAGCATACCAAAGCAGCGCCCAGGAAACCAGTTCGGTAGATCTTTCATCAAATTGGCCCCTTTGATAGAGTAAAGCGACCAGCGGAGTGCGCAAAAGCATCAAACCAATCGAAGCAGGGATGGATAATAACAGCACCCCCCGCAGGCTTGCAGCCAGAGAAGCGCGCATCTCCTCTAATTTTCCCAGAGCCACCTGAGCAGAGAAGGTTGGCATGGCTGCGATGGCAATGGATTGAGCAATCGCCGCTTGCGGCATCAGCATCAAGCTGAATGCCAGCACAACCCCGGTTACACTGCCCTCCACAAACTGCGAAGCTAGGCGCGTGTTGATCCAAAAATTCAACTGCACCACCGCCACGCCTAATAAGCGAGGCGCCATCAGTTGCGCTACCTCGCGCAGGTCTGGCGAATGAATATCCAAAGTGAAAGAATACTCTCCACGCAATCTCATCAACGACGGCAATTGCAGTAGCAGATGTAAACTGGCACCTATAAGGACGCCATAAGCCAGACCATAGATGCCAAAGCGAGGTGATAGTACAGTCACACCCAGGATCAGACCTGTTTGATACATCGCTGGCGCTAAAGCCGGATAGAGAAACACCTGATTGGAGTTCAATATCCCCATCACTAATCCACTCAAACCAAAAATGACGGCTGAGGGCAACATCCAGCGCATCAATGCAATTGTTAATGCTTCTTTCTGCGGCTCGGCTACAAAACCTGGGGCAAGCACATAGCGCACAATCCAAGGCGCAAAAACAAAAGCCGCGAGGCATAATCCAATCAAGATTATCAAAATCCAATTGGCAACAGCGGAAGCCAACCCCCAGGATCGTTTGTGGTCATTGTGGCTGAGAAGAGAAGTAAAAGTGGGAATAAATGCAGAAGAGAGAGCGCCACCAGCGACCAGATTGAATAAAGTCTCGGCGACGCGGTTAGCCGCATTGAAAGCTTCCATTTCTGCGCTGGTGCCAAACGCTCTTGCGATGAATATCTGTCTGACTAAACCCACCAGATTGCTGATGACAAAAGCTGCCATCACGGTACCTGCCGCGCGGGCAATTTGGCGATTTGCAGACGTGGTTCGGGTCTCCATGCACCATGATTATAAACCAATTGAGTTTCGCCCCCAATAAACGCTTGACTCTGAACAAACGTTCGTGTATAGTACCTGTGTCATTTGCTTGATCTGAAGTTTGGTTTTGGAGGATGTGATTGATGACGCCCGCTTACTCCTCTCCGCCGGATCCAATGGCTTTCAAACTGCAAGTTTGGGAGATCGTTAAGCAGATACCTGTTGGAAAAGTCGCCACCTACGGTCAAATTGCCGCGCTCATCCCACCTCCACCTGGCATGACAGAGAACGATTATCGCGCATTCTCGCCGAGGTGGGTGGGCGGAGCCATGGCATCTTGCCCTGAAGGGGTGCCCTGGCAACGTGTGGTTAACGCCCAGGGTAAGATTAGTCTGCGCGGCGGCGGCGAGTCACGCCAGCGTGAACTTCTTGAAGCTGAAGGCGTATTCTTTGATGAACGTGGACGCATTGATCTAAAACGCTTTGGATGGGCTGGACCTTCCAATCCGGCCAAATGACTTTCACGAGGATTGTGAGTAAAAGATGTTGACCAGGTGTGCATGGGTGCCCATCGAAGATCCAGTATATTGTGAATACCATGACCAAGAATGGGGTGTTCCGGTACATGATGATCGCTTATTATTTGAATTTTTAATTCTGGAAGGATTTCAGGCAGGATTGAGCTGGCGAACAGTTTTATATAAACGCGAGAATTTCCGCCAGGCGTTCGATAATTTTGATCCCATCGTAATCGCTAGCTATACCGAACAGAAGATTGCCGAATTGCTTTCCAACCCTGGAATTATCCGCAATCGCCTAAAAGTGCAGGCTGCAGTGACAAACGCCCGCGCCTTTTTGAAAGTTCAAGAACAATTTGGGAGTTTTGATCGCTACATCTGGCAGTTCGTTGATGGCATCCCCAGAAAGAACGCCTGGAAATCGGTAGATGAGATTCCCGCCCGCACAGTTGAATCGGATGCAATGTCCAAGGATCTAACTCAACGAGGCTTTCGGTTTGTTGGCTCCACGATTTGCTACGCCCACATGCAAGCTACAGGGATGGTCAACGATCACACAATGGATTGTTACCGTTACATGCAGATTTAATGCGTTCGAAATCGAATCCCTAAAAGTGCCATAAAACCTAACTACTCACCCCGGCGAAAAGGCTCTATTAAATCGGCGAGAGCCGGGTACGCCGCTCCCGGCTCTCTCTAAGGAGGAGAAGAAGAGAAATCGCCCTTCGACCATATCTTATCAAACATGAGCTAATCTTGCTTGACGATTACTCTACGCTTGCCCTACGTTTCCTCTACGTTTACCCAACAAATTTGTAAGTTTCTACAAGTCAGCCATGAATATTGCAATTTGCGCCGTTACTAAAGAGCAAAGCGCTTTTCAGAGCGGCAGAGAATTCAGAATTTACAGAGTAGAGCGATTTTGAACCACCATTAAGAACAAACTAACCTGCTCGGCTATCACGGAAAACAAATTCCGTGGTAACATAACGCCCTAGAGTGATCCCCACATTAGAAACCGCCGCCGGAGAGCAGCGCGCCTGGAACCTGTTGGAAAAATTGGGCGAAGGCGACGCTGGCGAAGTCTTTCGCGTCGAATCCCTCATTGAGCATGAAATAGCCATTTTAAAGCGCCCTCGCCGCAGCGGATTCCCCAGCGACAGTATTCGCCAGGCTGCGCAAATTGAACAAGAAGCCCATGTCCTGCGTTCATTAGCTCGCATACAAACGCCAGGCTTGTTTTTTCGCGCGCCGGCGTTGCTGGATAAAAGCAAAGCCGGGAGCGAATTTAGCGACCGCTTTTTTATTGTAGTATCAATTGCAAAGGGAATCCACCTTGGTAGCCTTGCCAGGATCGCCCGCTTTGGCTTGCACCAGGATCCAAAAAAAGACCAAGACGAATATCAGAATTTACCAGAAAGCTCACAACGTATCATACAGCATATCGCCGAAATCGGCCGTATTCCCAATTTATTGTTGCTACGCGTTTGTGCAGGTCTCCTGGATTATCTGGAACTGATCCATACAGTTGAGGTAGATGCTCCTGCTGGCAGAGCTTTTGGCATCCTCTGGAACGACATCAAGCTTGAACATATCTTCTGGGAGCCTCTTACTTCACGTTTCACGTTAATTGACTGGGGTAATGCTAAATTTTTAGAGACTGATGGAATTACAAAAGATCGCTTGCATTCACGCCTCGATGATTATCAACAGTTCTTGAGCGAGATGGGGAGACTTTTAGCCGAAGTCTCTCCAGATTTGCACCGCGAACTCAATTGGCCGCAAGATTTTCCTCCTCTCGACGTTTACTCTGCCAGCATTACACCCTTGAAAGAGCGTATTGTTGCCCGTTTGGCGGAGGAAACCAAACAACTTCGCCAAGCACTTGAAAGCGAGGCGCAAATCCTTCAAGCTACAGAACCCAGTCTCCAATCACTTGACCAATTGCAAAGGGTACAAAAACAAATCCTCTCCAGCGGTGAGCTTCCAGATTACCCCGCCGCAGAGCGGTACATCTTTAACCTTGCCGCCAACCTGGCGCAAGATCGTCAATTAAGTGAAGTCGCCCAATTGTGTGATCTGATTGAAAACGTCACACTGATTGACAAGGACGCGTGTTTGCTTTTGAGGCGTCTTGCGGATAGCGCAGCTCCCACAGACGCCCTGCGCCAGGTTTTATTAGCCGGACTAGCTGGCGATTGGCTGGCTGCGATGTGGGATTTGTGCCTGGCAACGCTCAATGCGCCATTCAACCCCGCACGAAATGATCTGATCGATTCGCTGCGTTTTCGCATCACCGGATCAACAACTTTACGACCTCTCGTCGCGCTCAATCGTGTGCTTCACTCGCTCTTGGCAAATATTCAAAAAAACCCCGACGACCAGCGCTATACCGAACTTTATCAACGCCTGCGAGAAGAAATCCTACCCCGCTGGCAACAATTAGAACCAGACCCGCCAAACTCAGGTTTAGAATACTCCGAAATCGAAAGATATTCCGAAGCTATTCTCTCTCTGGTGCCGGAAGCCGGTCAAAGTTTATTGAACTCACTGGATCAACCCCGCGCCCAGGTAAACATCGTTCTAGATGCCTGGGAGCGTAAGGATTTTGAAACCGCTCGTCGCGCGCTTCGGCAATTGCTCGCATGGGACCCAGACCGTAATCGTGTATTTCTGGCTGATAGAGCCTTGAACAGCGTCCCAGCTTGGCTGGCAATGCTGAGCAGTGGTCCAACAGGAGATGAACCACTACAAGATTTCATCACCCGCGTTGAATTGGATGGGCGCGAGTTCCGTAATCAGATCGGTCCTTCCAACTGGTTAGACGCTCTGCTGGATTCATTCAAACAACTCCGTAAGGGAGCCGAACCCACAGATGTCCTGATGGAACATCCACAAGCGCGCGATGAATTAGCCTGGTTAATCGTCCTGGAGCCGCGGCGCCCACTCCTGGTTTCTTCTAACCGCGCTTTAAGCCTAGAAAGATTCCCCACTCCAGATGAAGAACGCCCTGTTCTGTATGGAACGAAAGAAAGCGCGTTAGGCGTTGACGATGGCATTTTACTATCCGACCCATTAGATACTTGGGTCTCTGAGGCGCGTGGTTCTTCCGCGCGTGTTTTCATCGGAGAACTGCCTCTAACCAAAGGAGCGCGTCGCCAGGCTGCGTTTAAAATCATGCGCTCAGATCAGGCAGAATACGCCATGCCTCTTTTTAGTGAAGAAGCGCGCATCCTCACCCAGTTGCAAGATACACCCGGCGTGAATAAGCTGCTAGAATGCGGTTTTCTTAAGTTAGATCAACCGAATCTGCCCCCCGAAGATCGCCATGCCAGCGCTCGTGAATTGAGTGGCAAGGCAATTCGATTTGGCGTCGATTCAGTGCATCTATTTTTGAACGATCTGGAAAAGCGAGCCGCCCAGGGTTGGTTGCCTTATTTGGCGTTGGAAAAGCAAGAGCGCTCCAATAATTTGTTATTACTTTGCGATGTCGGATATACGCATGGACGATTCATGCCGATTCTCGAGGCGCTCATCGTTGCAATCCAAATTTGTGACATCCTTGATATTGCCCATAGTCGCGATATCGTATATCGTGACCATAAAATTCTGCATTATTACTGGCAAAGCGAATATAATGGGGTATTCATGATAGATTGGAACATCGCCCGACGATTCCCTGAGGGCTTATCACCTGCCGACATCCAATTTGACCTGGTGCAATTTGGGGCGCGTGCACTTCATTACTTATTTACAGGTCGCGCAGCGCCAGGAGCGTTGCCGATAAGCGCCAACCGTCTTGAAGAAGTCGAGTCCGCCGATCACAGTTATACCGTTCAATGGACTTACGACGATCAACGGTTGCCAAAAGTTATCAAAGATTTACTGGAGGCGGTGCTGGCTGGAGAATTCTTCAGCGCCAGAGATCTGCGCGACGAATTAGTGGTTATTTATCGGAAATTATCCGAACTTGCCTGAGCGCTCAACGATTCTTCATCGCTATAAGACGGCTTACAAATTATCTCTCAGGAGCTGACGCCCCTTGACTGCATTCGAAACATTACACGATCAAGTCGCTCATTTGCTAGAGCAGGAACTAGTCCCACCTGCCGAATTGCGCAAAGTCTTGCTGGAAATCGAGGATTTTCTCGCCTCGGCTGACTTTGATGCTTTATCAACTGAAGAACGCAATCGCGCGCAAGAATTACGCCGTGAGCTCAAGGCGCGTCTACGCGAGTATGACGACCAACAACAAATGGCGCCTGCTTCGGATATTCCTTTAGCAGATCTGCCCTCAACCGGCACCAGACCGCCAACCAAGCCGCGTAATCCCCTTGCCGAACAACAGATGGAAGACGCAGAGAAACTCTTTTATAGCGGTCGTTATGCCGAAGCGATTAAACTCTTCGATCGCGTTATTCAATTAGAACCATCTTGGGATCGCCCGCGCCAACATCGTGCCGAATCAGAGAACTATCTACGCACCGGCTACATCCCACCCGTTGCTCTGCCCGCAGAAGCCGCATCAGCCTTCGGCAAGGCGCAGTCTGCAGCACGGGTAGGCCGCTATAACGACGCACTAAATTTACTCGCCAAAGCTCAAAGTATTCTGCGCGATCTGGGCATTCAACGCTGGCAAGAAGGTTTGGAATTCGAACAAAAGCTACAAGAAAACATTGATGCGGAGAATGCTTTTAACGAGGGTCTTCAACTTTTCGACCAGGGAAAAATAGATGAAGCCATCGAACGCGTCGAAACCGCTGCCCGCACAACCGGATTGCCTAAATATAATGACCGCGCCCAGGTATTTCGCAGGGTCAAAGAAACTATTCGCTTAATCAACGAAACGCTGAGCGCCCCGAACGTGGACCCCAAAAATGCAGCGCAGGCAAAAGCCGATTTGGATTTGTTATTTGCCGATTATGGTGAAAACCCAGCTTTATTGCGCTTGCGCTCTCGGCTGGAGTCGGTCATCCCCCGCGCAGCAGCACCACTGCAGGAACAAGCCCGGGCGCTGAAAGCGCAGGCTGAGCGCGCTACTACTCTGGAAGAAGCACTCTATTTAGGGAAACAGGCAAAGGCGCAGCTAGACCAGATACGCAATCTTGCCGGCATGGATGAGAATCTGGACCTGTTGCAAAATGAAATTGACCGCCTCTTGAAAGATGTCGCTCGGTTTGAAGACGAGCTGGCGCAGGCTTACGCCTACTTTGAAAATCACCGCAATTGGCCGGTTCAGGCGCACCGATTATTGCAAGAAGTGCGTCAGCGTTATCCCAATGACCCCAAAGTCGTGCGCCTGAATCGCATGTTGATCCCATTTCGCTTTCTGCGCGGTGCATTACAAATTGCGCTGGTCATCTTGATTGTCCTCATATTCGGATTAGCGATCTTCGCTGGTGTGAGGCGGTTTCAGGCTTATTTACTCTCCCTTACCCCCACCCCCACTGCCACCTCGACGCTCACCCCTACCACGACTTCTACATTCACACCTCTCCCCACCGCTACACTTACCCCTACTGCAACGCTGACCCCCACAGCAACGCCCACACCCACATCTGGAGTTGCGCTCAGGGACATTTGGGCGCGCAGCGGCTGTTACGAAGATTTCAACGCCATCGGGCGCATCCCCAGGGATGGTCTGGTGCGCTTTCTACCATCAGAACGACGGTTTGATAATTTCAACCGCGAGTGTGTATTAGTCGAATATCAGGGGACAGAGCGATCGGTCATTGGCTGGGTGCTCATTATGGATCTGGGCAGCCCGCGTGAAACCCCAACGCCGTGATGAGCTGAGCGCTACTCTATATCTGACCGTGCCATTTTCATTTGGTGGGCTAGGTCGCGCACCTGGTAAAAACCCACCGGCTTAATTAAGACCGCATCTGCATCGCCGCGCAGATCCTCGGCCAGGGCTTCATCTGCGCTCACCACGATTATCTGGGTGCGGCTCAAGCGTGTGTCGCTCCGAATAGCTCGCAATATCATTGCGCCTGGCAATCTGGGCAAGTGCAGATCCAATACAACCAAATTGGGTTGAAGAAGGCTCAAGCGCTCCAATGCTTCTCTGCCGTTCCGCAAATAAATAGGGTCATATTGCGCTTCTTTCAAAGCGATTGTAAAAATTTCCCCAATAGTTTCGTCATCTTCGATGATTAAGGCGATTGGTGAACTCACGCAGACTGCTCCGATGTAATCAAGATGGGTAGAACAACCGTAAAAATGCTTCCTTTACCGTCCTCGCTCTTTAGTCGAATCTCACCATTCATCAGAGATACTAGCTGTTTAACAATGGACAACCCCAAACCAAAGCCATTCGACGGGTGGTATTGCTCGGCTTTAGACCCGTTGCCATTGGTTCTTGCTCTTCCATTCCCATTCCCATTTCCATTCCCGTTCCCATTGCTTCCGTTGTTCAACTGGAGAAATGGATCAAAAATTCTTGACTGGAGTTCCTTTGGGATGCCAACGCCTGTGTCACTCACCTGGATCGCGCAACGGGCGCCGTCCTCTACAAAAATACGTACCTTCACCTCGCCAGACGGAGTGTATTTTATCGCATTCTCAACCAGGTTGTGCATAATCTGATATACCCGCTGTGCATCTCCGTGGAGAATGGGCGGCACTTCCGGAGAGATTTCGAAGTCCAATGTCAAACCCTTTGCTCGTGCCAGGGGGGCGTTGTATCGCTTCAGACGGACGATTACATCCTCTAAAACAAAATCTGCCATCTCTAATTTAAAGTTACCGCGTTCCAGCCGAGCCTGCTCCAGCAGATCCGCCACCAAACGCGCCATATGCTGAGTACAATCTGCGATGATCCTAACAGCGTCTTTTTGCTCGCGCGATAGCGGGCCATAAACGCCGTAATCTAGCATTTCGCTTACCCCCAGAATGCTTGTCAGAGGCGTCCGCAATTCATGAGACACCTTTGCCAAAAATTCAGTCTTCGCCTGTGCTAACGAAATAGCCTCTTCGACCAATTTCTCAGCCCTGGTGTCGTGTAGAAATAGCACGCGGTTCAAACGTTTTCGGCGTTGGATGGAAGACAGCCTGGCTTGCTCCGGCTTCTGCTTTTTCGCGTTGGCTTCGTGTTGACAGAGTCGCCTTACAGTCCAAACCGTCATCGCTTCTGCGATTAAAAATACAAACAGAATGACCAGGACGGTTTGCCAGTTCATTGCTCACTCACACATGTTTCGACCAGATCGTAAATACCGCCTTTTCTTAAAGTTGGCTGGCCGATGGAAGCAAATTGTCGCATTCGTTCAATTCCTATGACGATAGGACAATTGTTTTGTGACGCAAGACTTCAGCAAGAACGAGGATATTTTTAATGGGTATATCCAGATCCTCGCCCTTAGGAAAATCAAATAATTGGGTAAAATATTACTCCAATGGATCTTCTTATCGCTTCTCACTCCCCTGCCCCGGCAGATTACCCATACACATCTACGCCAGACGATTATGCAAGCGAACCGTTTGCAGCGGATTTCGAATCTCGCAGAAGAGCATTTTTCGATTTCGTCCGCCGCAACCCGGCACCGCCGAGCCCAAAAGCGCCCTGGTTCGAATTAGCGCGACTTGCTTCTGGCAGCCAGCCGCATGAGGGCATATTGCTCGGGGCGCTGGATTATATAGACGCTCGTCAAGACTGCGCCGATTTTTCTCTCCACGCAATCTTGCGCCTGCTTTACCAATACCGTCATCATCAGCGAATTTCCCAACCTGTTCTGGATCGCTCCGAGGAAAGCATTCTAAATTTCAAATATTGGCCGGACGAACCCGGCACTGACTCAATGTGCACCTGGACAGAAAGCCATTACCTATTGTTCGCTTCAGCGGCTTATCTGGCCGGCCAATTGTTTCCCGATAAGACTTTTATCAATTCGGGTCTTAGCGGCGAACAACTTATGGAGCGCCATCGCCCGCGCTTGTTGCGTTGGATGAACCTGCGCTTTTTTACCGGCTTTAGCGAATGGCTTTCCCATGTCACATACGACGAGCACCTAACCGCGCTGCTAAACCTGGTTGATTTTTGTAAAGACGAGGAAATCCGGGTTCGCGCAGCAATTTTGATAGACTTGATTTTATTTGAGATGGCAGCCAACAATTATTTGGGCGTCTTCGGAAGCGCAAACGGACGCTCTTACGAAGAATCGAAAAAATGGGTCGCTCAGGAAAGCACGATTGATACATGCAAACTAATATTTGGCCGCGGCGTCTTTTCCGGCACAGATAATATGAGTGCCGCGGCGTTTGCGCTCAGCGCTGGCTATCGTACCCCGCGCGTTTTATACGAAATCGCCAATGATTTAAACCGTCCCGAGTTGCTTCAACGTCAGCGTTCAGGGATTTGTATTGATGCATCCGACTGGTGGGATCTAGAACCGAAGGATTTCGAAAATGGCATGTTACTGCTCACGTATGAATCCTACCTACATCCACACACCGCGCGTTTGTTTGTGAAGATGTTGGATACTTTCGGCTGGTGGGAGAACGAGTATTTCCATCCTTTCCAGAAGAAACGGCGGCTTATTAAGCTGCTCAACGCGCTGGGTCTTCTACCGTGGGCTGCCCGCCATTATCTTCGGGATGTCAGCCGAAGCGCACGCGAAGAAGTCAATATCTATACCTATCGAACGCCAGATTATATGCTCAGTTCGGCGCAAGATTACCGCAAAGGCTACGGCGGAGAACAACAGCATGTCTGGCAAGCCACGTTAGGTCCTAATGCGGTTTGCTTTACCACCCATCCAGCTCGCCGCCAAGGGCAACCGCCGAATTATTGGAGCGGCTCTGGCTGCCTGCCCCGCGTCGCGCAAATCAAGAACGTGGTCATCGCCATCTATCGTCTCGAGCGCTTTCCTTCATTGACGGTTGAAGAAGCGTTGCCCTTTACACATGCTTGGTTGCCTCGTGATCAATTCGAAGAGGTGCTAGAGCGCGAGGGTTGGATCTTTGCCCGGCATGGAGATGGTTATCTGGCTCTTCTCTCCGAAAACCCGTATGAATGGCGTGAGTTGCCCGGTGAAGATCAGGGGCGGGAAATCGTAGTACCCGCAAAACGGAACATCTGGTTATGCGAACTCGGCCGCCGCGAGGTGGATGGGGATTTTTCACAATTCATCCAGCGTATCTTACAGGCAGAGGTGCTATTTTCCGGCTCGAATGTTGTATATCACTCGCCCTCTCAGGGTGTTCTGGAATTTGGTTGGCGTAGACCACTACGCCAGGATGGGCGCGAGATTCCTCTGAACGAGTATCCACGTTACGCCAGCCCTTACGTCCAAGCGCCCTTTCCTCCAGAAAAAATCGAAATTCAGTTGAATGAACACAATCTCACCCTAGACTGGCTGAACGCTCAACGCCGCACATCAGAGTTTATATAATGGATAACATCAAAAGCTACTTAAACGAAAAACTCCCAGAATATCTTGATCTTCTCCGCCAGATGATCGAAATCAATTCGTTCACCGCCAATGCAGAAGGCGTGAATTTACTCGGCCAACTCACTGCAGAAGCGTTTCACCAGCTTGGTTTTCAGGCTGAATTCATTCCATCGGTCAACCCGCAATTCGGTAAGCATCTATTTTTATCTTCATCGGGACAATGGCACCCAAACAACCAGCCAACTATTGCTCTGATCTCCCACCTGGATACGGTATTCTCACCAGAAGAGGAAAAAGCAAATGATTTTCACTGGCGCATCGCCGGTGAACGCGCCTACGGCCCCGGCGCTGTTGACATTAAAGGCGGCACCGTCCTGGCGTTAATGACCCTCGACGCTATTCAGAGATTCTATCCTTCTGCATTTGAAAAGACTCATTGGCTGGTGGCTTTAGATGCAACGGAAGAAACGATTTCCAACGACTTTGGGGGACATTGCGTCGCTCGTTTGCCAATTGACCGTACTTTAGCCTGCCTGATTTTCGAAGGCGGAACACCCAATCCGAACGGTTTCCCTATCGTAGTTGCGCGGAAAGGCCGCGCCGAATTCATTGTCAACGTTTCGGGACGCGGCGCTCATGCTGGCAACTACCATCGCCAAGGAGCTAATGCTATTGTCCAACTGGCGCACACGGTTCAACAAATAGCGGAGCTGACGGATTACGCAAATAACTTAACCTTCAATGTTGGCTTTATTCAAGGCGGCAGCGTGGCAAATCGTGTGCCTCATCACGCCCAGGCCGTCGTGGAAATGCGCGCATTTGACCCTACTGTATTCGAGCGTGGCGTTGAAAGTATTTTGTCATTGGAGGGTAAATCACAAATCTCCAGCCAGGACGGTTATCCGTGCCAGGTGAGCATTGAGATGCGCTCACAGACGCCCCCCTGGCCGCGCAATCCAGCCACCGACCGATTATTTGAGATCTGGAGTGCAGCTGCTCGCAATTTGGGGCTGAACGCCCTTACCGAGCAGCGCGGCGGCTTGAGCGATGGCAATTTACTCTGGCAAAGATTTCCCACTCTGGATGGATTAGGTCCAACCGGCAACAATGCTCACTGCTCCGAACGCAGCGAAGATGGCTCAAAAGATCAAGAGTATGTCCTAGTTTCCTCCTTTGTACCTAAAACCATCTTGAACATTGTTGCCATCTTGCGTTTGTTGGCTCAGAATGGAATTACCTGAGTTCCGTAAGAATCTCCTGGAATATTTCTGATGCGCAAGAATCTCACCCAACCCATTGAGGATTATCTCAAGACTATCTACATGATTACCCGCTCTCATGAGCGTGCAACCACCAATCAAATCGCCGAAGCCTTGAAAGTCGCGCCCGCATCTGTGACGGGGATGATCAAAAAATTATCCAAGACGAACCCGCCGTTGGTTGAATATCAACGCCATCGCGGCGTGGTTCTCACACCTTATGGCAATCAGGCGGCTTTAGAAATCTTGCGGCACCACCGATTGCTGGAGTTGTTTTTACATCAAATCCTGGGGTTTGATTGGGACGAAGTTCACGAAGAAGCAGATCGGCTAGAACATGTCATCTCAGAAGAATTCGAAGAACGTTTGGCTTCCGCATTAGGCAATCCATCGCTTGATCCACATGGCGATCCCATCCCCAATCGAGATCTACAAATGCCCGAAACATCGAATCGAATGCTGATAGATCTGCGTCCCCCCCAGCAGGCTATCATCAGCCGGGTAGTCAGCGCGAATGCAGAGTTATTACGTTATCTGAGCAGCCGGGGATTGACACCACACGCGTGTCTAAGTGTACTTGACTATTCTCCCTTCGATCGCAATCTGACTATACGCATTGAAAATCAAGAACAGGTTATCGTGCTTGGCCCCCAAATCACCCGCCAAATCTACGTGACGCTGATAGATTAACGCACTTCCAATGATCGTTCCGCTGTATCGCTTCCCCCAGGCCCAATCACAGAAAGCATGTAAAGATTTTCTCCGGTCGGCGGGCAGTGTCTGAGCGTTCCACTGCTCAATTTACCTGTCCAAATCAACGAACCGTTTCGATAGATATCCAGCCGGTTCACCGGATTTCGAGTTTCCCATTCAATTTCAACACATTGGCCACTTGCCACTGGTCCCCGCGGTCGAATTCGGAATAATACGATGCGCGGTGGATCAAATGGCTTTACGATAACGGTCACTCGATAATATTCAACCGAATCATCTCCATTGACTATGCGCAATTCGTAAATGGTCGTCCTTTGAGGATATTCGTAGCGTTCCCCTTGTATGGTTACCGGGTTTTCTCGCCAGGCCTGACCTAGGGTATAAAAATATGCCGCCTTCGCACGAGGAGCGTTCCACGATATTGCCGTCTGCCCGCCGGGATAGACCACCTCTGGAGAGGCACGTAAAATCACCTCAGGCAAGGCTGTGTCGGTTGGCGCTCCTATGACAAAAACTTCAAACTCCATTCGTTCACCAATTGGTTTTCCTCGTCCATCGCGCAGTTCCCAAACTGCTTGATGTTCTCCAGGCGTCGAAGGAAGGCGCGTCTCCACCCAAAGATCATAAAAGCCGCCCGGCTTCACCCGCCCTTGAAGCATGATCGGAGGAGTATCTTTTGGCCAATCTGGCGAGGCAGCAGAGGCAAGGGCAACTGTGTAGGAACTATCCCAAATACACTCGCCAATGTTCTGCACTCGCCAACCGATTGTCATTGTGTTTCCAATCGGCATGACTGGCGGCGCATTGGACGAACCCTTCAATGGGCTGAGTTGCAACAGAACTTTTAGATCATCCCGGCATTCATCTCGCGCGCCCTGCAGACCTGGCAGAATTTGAACTCCGGTCGGCGTCGCCGGCTGGGTAGCAGTAGCTACAACTGTCGCGGTAGCCGTAGGTAGAGGCGCAACCGTCAACATGGGCGTCGCGCCAAAATTAGGTAAAATCGGCGCTTGAGTTGGCTTTGCCTGGCAGGCAGCCTGAAACAACACCCCAATCAGCGCCAGTTTACTTATCCACTGCCAACGCATATCACGAAATGGACGCCCCATATCCTCGTAAGATGTAGCACGCCAGACGATGCATCACGCTCGGCTAAGGTGCTCGAACTTCCGCCTCAACCGTCAGATTACCAGCTTTCTCAAATACCAACGTTAGCTGCACTTTCGCGCCCGGTTCCAGTGCTTCGTTGAGGCCGATCAGCATGATGTGTAGGCCGCCCGGCTTCAATTCAACTTCTCCGCCGGCTGGAATCTCAATGAAACTTACCGGTCGCATGGTCATAATATCATTTTCCATCATACTCTCATGCAATTCAACCGCTTGCGCAATGTTGCTCTCTACGCGCAATAAACGATCGGCGCCACCTCGATTTTTGATGCTCAGATATGCCGCCGAATTCATCCCCAGCTCCGTATGGGACATGTTGCCACCTTCTGGCGTCATCATCGCGCCTTGACCAGGCTGACCATCACCGGCAACAGCGCGCACCCAGGCCCCGCTAATTTCTATAGCTGGCGTTACCGAACTTGAGCAAGCCGCCAGCACAATAATAAAAACGAAACTCAGAATGGGCAAATACGGAATCTTCATAATCATCAATCTCCATATACGATACGATAACTTCAAAAATCCTATCACCAAAGACGTTCGACACACAGTAACAGCACCGCACCAGGCGCATGACATAGGCTTAGGTTTTGATAGCGATCGCTGAAGCTACGCCAGAACAAGCTAAACCCCCAACCGTTCCAATCCCAAACTGCAATAGCCCGCTTGCAGGGCACCTCTCCGTCAAAGTTTTTAAGCCCGTCATGGGTACATTTCTCTTCGATGACGATCAATTCCTCCTCTCCGTCCTGATCAATATCCGCCAGTTCGACTTCCGCAATGCGATCCGCCACAGCGGAACCGCCCCAAACATCCCGATAAACGCCGCCGCGAAAACCGATGATAAACGGGTGACTACGCATCACTCCATCTCGATCCGGTTTTTCAAGGGCAATGATAATTTCATTTCGCCCATCCAGGTTTGGATCTCCCATCGCTGCGTCTAACACGCGCCACTCTGGCGGGCTTTGCCAGACCTTACGCTGCCCTTCGAACAACAACAGTCGTTCGTTACGAAGTTCAACTCGTTCAGCAATGCCGTCGCCGGTTAGATCTATCGAACCATTCCAAAATTCACCTCCCGTAAATCGCTGTGTTGCTTCGGTTTCCTCGCAACCTGTGTGGTTACATCGAAACGCCAGGCGCAGCGGCTGCGGCTGAATCTTACCGAGCACCGCCTCAGCATTCTCACCCGTCAACCACCGCGGAAGAACTCCCGGCTGCGCTGGAATACCTTCGACCAACAACAACCCCTGGCGATCAACAAGAACGCGCAACGCAGCGCCCATCCGAGAGCCCTCATCATATTGGTCGAACACAAAATTCCCCAGGCTATAAGCTACGAATCCAGGTCGCCCATCCGAGGCCTGAATGACTTGCGTCTCTTGCAGAACATGCGGATGATGGCCGACTACCAGATCCGCCCCCGCTTCGATCAGCTCTAACGCGGCTTGCCGCTGCCTGGGACTGGCGCGAGAAGCAAACTCATCGCCCCAGTGCATCAGCACAATCACTGCATCTGCCGAGTTGCGCGCCCGATGAACTGTTTGAATTGCATCTTGTTTGCGCCACAGATACTCGTGACCCGCGGGAATAGCCACTGCATTATATGCCAGAAAGGCCAGTCGAACGCCGTTGATCGTGCGAAACGCGATCTGTTGCGGATGCACGCCAAGCGGTGTAATCCCATATCGTCGCAGATAAATTTCAGTGCGTGCCTTTCCCGTCTGCCCGCCATCATAAATGTGATTATTCGCTACGCTCATCATGTCAAATCCGGCGCGTTGCAATAAAGCAAAAGCTGAAGGAAATAGGAGCAAGTGATGATCTTCTGGCTTACCTTCAGAAATATTGAAAGAGCTACTTTCAGCAACCAGCGCGCCTTCTAAATTCCCAACTAAAAGCGGCGCATGGATCAGTTCTTCTGCAACATATTCAAAAACATCTGGACGTCCGGCAACCCCGCGCCCCAACATGACATCGCCCACCAGAACAGCTTGAGCAATCTGGCTACCCCAAGAGCTTGCCTCCCGTTGATACAATCTTCCGGTGAATGAATTGATCGGTATGTCCGCGTCGCTCCTCTCTATCCGAGGAGATGGAGCGCCGTCCATCGCCAGAAAACTTACCAGAGTCGCCGTCAGTAGAAACAATGTGGTGACAAATATCCGGCGCGTAATCATCGGTTGTACCCAATAAAATTTGCCGAGGAACGCCTGTAAGGTTTTCGCTGCCGAATATTTCTCTATTTCACCATCCGGGTAGTTGGTTAGCGTAAACTGCCAGTCTAACCTGCCAGACAAAGCCGCTTTGCTCTGGGACTTGAACCAATGTATAAGTTACGTCCAGGGTGTAAGGACCGCGACTTGCAACCGCGGGCTCATCATAATTCGGATAATCGCCCGTAAAGCTATGCAGGGTATCTTGCCACACTTCGCGTGCAGTGACCACAACCGTGCGTTCGTTCTGCCGATCAAAGGAGCGGAAATCAACACTCACCAGTTGATGGCCTACATACTGCCGCTGAGAAGCCAGTTGCGTGATTTCTGAGCGATACCATTCGGTTGCTTCATAAAAGGAATTAACCGCATCCAGGGGACTCCAATACATCAGTGTCACTTGATTCTGAAACTGACGGATAACATCCCGCCACAGGCTGTTTTCACCTTCTGGCACAAAAAAGCTGCTCATCCATTCTTGCAGTGGCGGCGCCTGGCCTTGCTCCAACATTGCACGCCATTTTTCATCCGTCAAGCGATCCTCTGCCGGCCAGGGGAATTCATAATACGAAAAGACGCCGCCTTTTGCGACCTGTAACTGCAACGAGCCATCCGGATTCACCACAGGGACTACTACATGAATTTCATTGATCCTGCCCACACCCACCTCTAACACCACCGGTCCACCTGCGCCGGTTCCGGTGGGATCGGGATCCGTTGCTACATCGGCTATTACCGCTGCTTGTTGGTCTTCGGTCATAAACACCGGATTGCCAATGGCATCACCGGCGCTCTCAACATCCGCGGAACGCATCACAATATCTTCCAATTCGCCGCCAAAGTAGCGGATGCGCTCATACTCTTCATCGGTCAAGGGTTGACCACGCAGCTCTTTCTCTGATATTTCCTGGAATGCGCGCGCTAGCTCTTCGAGTTTTACTAAACTCTCCCGATCAATTTCATTTAGCAAGCCGCGCTCTTCCAGACCAGTGCGCGTCATAGCGGTTAGCGCCGCCAGGCGAGCATAGAACACCGGAACCGGCTCCACATAACCACGCGGCGGTACCGGCGGCGGAGGCGGCGGTCCGCCGCCCATCTCGGCGTATACCTGCTTTGCGTACAGGATCGTATCATGTTTCAGCTCCGCCCAACTGCCCAATGCAGTATTGAGCTGTTTATCCAACCAGCCAGGTGATTGCATGAAGATAGGGTAGCCTTCTGTGGGAATTTGCAGCAGCGGGAAGAAAGAGTATAGCCAGGTGTTATATAACGTCTCAGTCCATTCATCCACGCTCAGCCCGCTCAACCAGGAGCGAATTTTTTCCATTTGCTGTGGATAGTTTTCAAAACCAGTATCGCCAAGTGCCTCCAAATGTTGATAAGCGCGTTCTGAACCCATTGCAGCCAAGATATCCAACCCACGCGGCAAACCTCGCCGATTTTCTCGCGTGCTTACATTGCGATAGATCAATTGGCGAAAGATATATGCATCGGGGACAAACCGTTGACCCATCAGGCGCAGTCCCTTAGTTGCTTGTTGTTCATCTTCTGTATCACTGATCACAATTCCCAGGATGCGCGGCGGGGGCAATTGATATGCCAGATCAATGAATTGATCTAACTTGCTGTCATTTGCCACCACGGATAGGTCGGCGTTTTCGCCAAAAACCATGTCCATCACATCGTTATAATGCATCACCGTAAGATCATCGCTACGTCCAATGAAAAACACCGTCGGCGCATAAAGCTCAGCCCAGGCTTCGATTGCCGGCTTTCCATCTACCTGCGCATACCGCAACGCTTGCATAAGCAAAAGCGCCGAACGCGTTTCCGCACGCCCCACTTCAGTATTTTCGCCTTTCAAACGAAAAGTCATCCGCCCATACCACATCATGCAGCGAAAATACGCTTTGAGTTCCTCATTGTGCGTATAGTGTCCACGTGGGATGTATTGGGTATAATCTTCGCCAAACGCCAGTCCTGGAAAGATAGGGGAAGGCAAGATGCCGCTGGCTGACTGTATCAGGGCTATCTCCTGAGAAACCAGTTCGCTGGCATAAGGTGGAATAACCGCTTGCGAATCCAACAACAAGCTGCCCACGCCGAGATAAGCAACCGTTCGGCGTGCGGCATCCTCCCAACTTGTACCAACCAGTCGTTGATATTGGTTGTCTGCCTCGATGAGCATTGCCCGATTAAAGTTGCGCAGCTTCGGGATGAAACGCTCCAGTTCAGCGGTGCGTAGCACTTTGTCAAATAGTAAATGATATGAATGCAACAATGCATCTGATGTCGCAAAGATGGGGACATTGTCATATCGCGCTTTTTCATAAAGAGAGAAAAACTCTTTCTCGTTTCCTGGAGTGATGACAAAACCATCACGCGCCAGATGTTCGATTTGAGCTGTGGACAGCGCAAAAGGGTTTTGGACATTCCCAAGGTCGGCAGCAATAGTCTCGTGCTTGATTTGCGGGGAGACATCGCCCGGGGTTTCTTCGAAGGCTGCAAATCGCGGTCCTGAACTTCCCGACGATGCGGGCTGCGGCGTTGCCGTCTTCTCAACCGCCACAGATGGCGAAGTTGTAACGGCTAGGGCAGTCTCCGAAATAACTTCAGCTGGAGTGGATGGTGCAACCAGGGCATCTGCTAGCTTACACGCAGAAATAAATAGGATTGTCGCCAGGACTGTGCGAAGAATTGAGCTGATTTTAGTTTTTCCCTGCATGATTCACCTGCCTTCTTACCTCTCTGAATATTATAAGCTCACTACTTATCCTCCCACGGGTTAATCTGGTATGAATTATTAGCTCACATCTTATTTCACTTGAATTCGCCAGAATAGCCTCGTTGGTAACCCACGCTGAGTTGGCTGAACAGATTTCTCCTGAACTGTTACAAACTCAGAAGTTACGCAAGGTAGAAAAATTAACCCTTGACAATATAGAACAATTGTTCTATATTAAATGTGCGCAAATTAGTTGGTTATCCTGACGTATCTCAACGTCAGGAGGAGGTGCCTATGGCTGTAAACCCTTATCCGACCGACCTTGTTAACCGTTTCGAACGATTGTATCTGGCCGGACGATTTCGCATTCATCGAGGATTGGTGTTTGGCGCATTGATCACTACCGCTCTCTTCGCCTTCGAAATCTTCAATTACGGCACGACGGATTACGCCTTGACCGATCTACTAGGGGATTTGAAATTCATGGGAATTCGTTGGGCTACTATTCTGGCTATTGCTTTCTGCGGTATAGATTTTGCCGGCATAGCCCGATTGTTCACCCCAGAAGATGGTCAGGCTCATAACGAAAACTGGTTTCTCTTTGGCGCCTGGCTCTTAGCAGCTACCATGAATGCGATCCTCACCTGGTGGGGTGTTTCGCTGGCGATCCTTAATCATCAGACGGCTGGCGAGGCCGTTATTGGGCGCGAGACTATGCTGAGAGTTGGACCAGTATTTGTAGCAGTCTTGATCTGGTTGATCCGCGTTCTGATTATTGGCGCGTTCTCTATCGCCGGAGAACGCCTCTTCATCTTGAACGATGAGCAACTTCGTAGGGTTTTACTCACGCAAACCCCGCGCGCTTCTATACATACAACGCAACCTCTGACGCAGTCTCATTCTACGCGCTTACCGACCAGCCATGTTAGAGCGCCCACCCCATCTATGAGAACACGCGGCTCCATCGAACGTGCTACCGTCTCCCGTTCCACTTCCCCAACCACCCATCAGGCACAAAGGCCTTCGCTCGTCGAGTCGTTGGATTACGAAGAGACGCAACTAGAAGAGCCAGTCTATTCGCCGCTCCCGCTTGCTGCCCGCCAGCCAAATCGGCTAAATAGTTCAGTCTTAGCTAGAAACGATCCCCATTCAGCACAAACATCCATCTCGCGTCGACGCGGGTGAAATATTTTCGCCTAACGATCGGAACCAACGGGATGAGGAAACGCCTCATCCCGTTGATTCTTTCATTTGCAAATTTGCCCCGAATACGCCCCTAATATACACATTTGAACTTCGATATGCCGCCGCTAGCCGCTTACAGTATAATAACCCGCGCGTGATCAAATATTTGGAGGTGGCATTTATGCGAAACTGGGTACTGATAGCACTTATTTTTTCTCTGATATTGCCCCTCCAACCCCTTCATTCTGGCAATAATTCTTCTCGCACAGATTTAGCAGAAGAAATTACCCCTTTCCAACCCGTCACATGCATGTTTGAGTTGCCCTCTGGCATCGAGGATGGCAAACAAGTTCGATGCGGGTATATTAGCGTACCCGAATTTCATGCCAACCCAGATGGGCCAAAGATTCAGCTTGCGGTAGCAATATTAAAGAGCCAGGCGGAAAACCCCAAACCAGACCCTCTCTTCATGGCGCAAGGCGGACCAGGGGGCTCAACCATAGATTCTTACGCGCAAACATTGCTTTCCGGCAACGACCTGTTGAAAGATCGAGATATTGTTTTATTCGATCAACGTGGGACGTTATATTCAAAGCCTAATCTTTATTGCACAGAAATAGATCGGCTGACTATTGAGACTCTGGATCAGGACTTAACCCCGGAGGAGAGCGAGCGTCTTAGCTATAACGCGTTGTCTGCCTGTCGAAAAAGACTAGAAAGTCAGGGTGTCAACTTATCGGCTTTCAACAGCCTGGAAAATGCAGCCGATATTGAAGCGCTTCGCTTGGCTTTGGGCTATGAAAAGATCAATCTATATGGCGTTTCCTACGGAACTTTGTTAGCTTTACATTATATGCGCCTGTTTCCCTCCAGTCTGCGCAGCGTCATTTTGGATAGCGTTGTTCCCCCACAGATAAACTTTATCCCGAACGTAGCGGCGACGCAGGATCAAGCTTTCACCAGATTGTTCAATGCCTGTCAAGAAGATCAAGCATGTAACCGGGAATATCCACATTTGGAAAAAGTATTCACCGAGGTTGTAGATCAACTCAATCGCTCACCATCGCGTGTAGCTCTGACCGACTACGAAACAGGTGAAGTTTATCCCGAATCGCTCATTGATGGCGACACATTTTTGGCAGGCATCTTCCAGATGTTATATGCCACTAATTTGATCCCAGCTCTGCCACGCATGATTTACGATGCACATCGCGGAGATCTGCAAGTATTCGCGCGCATTTTGGCCATCATTGTTTTTGATCGCAGCACTAGCTATGGTATGTACTATTCTGTGCTTTGTGCCGAAGATGCCGATTTCAGCCCATCCGATCAAAACTTAACCGGCGTAAGGCCGCAGATTGCCGAGGCTGAAAAGCGCTCACCTCAAGCTTTTCTCAACACCTGTAAGATGTGGGATGTACCTCCCTTAGACCCGTCTGTGGATGAGCCAGTGCACAGCGACATCCCAACTCTGGTCCTTTCTGGTGAATTTGACCCGATCACACCGCCCGTATATGCCCAGGCGGCAGCAAAGACGTTGACGAACTCCTATTCTGTAATATTTCCTGCTGGCGGGCATGGGCAAGCTTTGGATGGCGATTGTCAAATCCAGATTATTCAATCCTTCCTGGATAACCCCTACCAATCACCTGATTCAAGCTGCATCGAAAGCATTCGCCAACCGATCTTTTATACTCGCTCAACAGTCGTAGATATGCCGGTTATATTGCGATTACTTAATCTCGAACCTCTCCCCAGCCTAACGTTGCTGGGCTTGATCATCGCCTTGCTATTTTTGTGGACCTCTGGGATCATTTTCCCAATTGCCTGGGTTATCCGCCGAAGTCAACGCCCTGCCTCAGCACCCGCACCCACCACGATTTCACCAATCACACCCCCTTCCTCAAACGACTTTAGTGTTACAGCATCGAACTTCTCCCAGACAGAGAGAAAAACTCCCTCTTTGATCAAGATCTCAAGCTGGCTTCCCCCTTTAGCAAGTGTTTTATTAAGCCTGTTTCTGACCATCCTTGCCATAACGTTGGTGCGCATGGTGGTCGAAAATGACAATCGCCTGTTTTACGGCGTCGCCGGAGAAATCCGACCTTGGTTTCTCCTCGTATGGATGTTCTTGCTTGTTAGCCTTGGCATGGTTGTAGCCTGCATACAACTCTGGCGGCGTCAAGAAAAGTCCATTGCCATCCGCGTCTATTACACATTCTTGGCCATCGCTGTGCTCTTTTGTGTGACGGCGCTTGGCTTCTTAGGAGCGATAATTCCCTTCTTTTAGCCCTTGGTGAGCTCAGGTTGAAATTTCATGAATGAAGACAGCCGCACCAATAATCCTTCCTGGAGTGAGGAAAACTCATCAGATTTCGTCCAATATGGGAAATATTTCGTTCCTGATCGAGAGGAGCAAATTGAAATCATTTGCTCCTTGCTACTTGCGCAAGGTCGGGTTTATCGCGTTCTCGAACTGTGTTGTGGGGAAGGTTTACTAGCAGCCTCGCTCCTGGAACGGATACCAAATTGTCAGGTCATTGGCCTCGACGGCTCCCCGACCATGATAAAGAAAGCGCGTCAGGATCTCGCCATCTATGGGGAGCGATTTCGCGCCAATATGTTTAACCTCTCTCAAAACAATTGGCGCCACGAATATCACGAACTAGATGCTATTGTCTCCTCGCTCGCCATTCATCATCTGGAAGACGAGCAAAAACGGTCGCTGTTCGAGGATTGCTTCCACATGCTGGCGCCCGGCGGCTTGCTAGTGATCGCGGACCTCATAGAGCCGGCTAGCGAAGAGGCGCGAACTCTTGCAGCCAACGCATACGATGAAGCAGTGCAACAGCGAGCGTTAGCCCTCAATGGAGACCTGGATGTCTTCGAAAAATTCCAGCAGCTTAGGTGGAATGACAGATATGCTCGATTGGCTGAGGGCCATTGGTTACTCAGGAATAGATGTATATTGGCTAAAAGCCGGTCATGCAATCTTTGGGGGTTATAGAGGTTATAAAGAAAGCGTCCAGAAATTCCCTTCAACCCTAACCCTGCCCCCAGAGAGCTAGAGCAAATGGGTGAGAAAGATAGTATACGAACATTATTATTATAAATAACAACCTGGTCTGTTGAACGAATGGTCAACCTTTATTAGAGAAATAAATAGAACGTCCTCTTGCATTTATTCTCCCTGGTAACCATTTTCACTAGAATGTTTCTCCAGGAGCCGTTTCATGACCCATCCACGATAACCAAACAAAATGGGTAAATTCAGCCACATAATTCGGCTAATTAACCCTGACCACAGATTAGTTCCATACTCTGCCTGGATCTCATCAATCACCAACGTGGAATGCGCACCCAATTCTGTGAAAGCATGACGATGCGCCCAAAATTGAAAAGGACCCACAACTTGAGTATCCGTGAAGCCATGCATCAGATCTACTCTGGTATGCAAAGCCTTCCATCGCACTGGGATCGGACCCAACCAAAATGTAAATTCCGCTTTAGAGTTCTCAGCTAGTGGCTCAGCCCTATGTATCTGAACAAAGACAGGTGGAGGGGTGAGAAATTTAATCGCCTGTGGGTCATGATGAAATTTAGCTACATGGTCAATAGAGGCTTTCAAATAGGTCTGATGTGTATATTGCTTCATAACCCACTCCTCCTCGACGGCAAGAAGTGCAGGATTCAAGGATGGTGCAATAGGTCTCGCCGCTCGTCGCGCAGATGAAGATGAAATGATTTCACAGTAGAAATTGAAGTTTTAAACGTTAGAGGCTATGATTTATGTTAAACTTATACCATATCTTAGAGTACTCATGGTCTGGCAGACCTTTCTGATCACCGTCTTATTGTTCATCGCTGCGGCGATTGCTATCGCGGCTATGCAAGCATCCTGGCAACGCCGCGCAACCCCTGGCGCCAGATATTTCGCCTGGATGATGTTGGCGGTAGCAATCTGGACATTAAGTTCGGCATTTGAATACGCAGTCGACTCTTACCCGGTCAAAATCTACTGGTCAAAAATCCAATATTTGGGCATCGCCCCTTTGCCCGTATTCTGGTTGCTCTTCGCTTTAGACTATAGCCAGATTTTGCCACGCCTAAGTTCATCAGCACGTCGGGCTATCTATCTATTGTGGGTTATCCCTACGATCACGTTGATTTTAGCAATCACGAATGAACGCCATGGATTGATCTGGAGGGAGATTGCGATCCTTCAGTCAACACCTCGCCTCCTGGTGGATTATCATCATGACGTCTGGTTCTGGGTTGGCGCAATCTACAGTTATGTTCTGCTTTTCTTTGGAACTACTGCACTGGGTTGGAGCATTCTCCGCTTCTCACAGTTCTATCGTCGCCAATCTATCGCCCTGATCATTGGCGCGTTGATCCCCTGGGCGGCTAACTTTTTATATCTCGCCAATATTCGCCTGATCCCGGGGATTGATCTCACACCGGTGGCATTCGTTATTGCCGGGGCGATTTATTCAATTGAAGTGTTTCGATTGCACTTATTTGATCTTATACCTTTTGCCCAAGATGCAGTCATCGAAAGCATGAGCGATGGGGTGCTGGTAGTGGATGAGGCGATGAGAATTTTATACCTCAACCCAGCCGCTCGAAGTATCCTAAAAATTGAAAAGAATGACCATCTCTCCTTCGAAAAAATTAGCCTGAAAATCGGGCCTATCGTCCAGAATGCCTTAGACCATAACATTCGTCGGAGCGAGATCAGAACGGACGACGTTCCGCCAAGATATATCGAGATTCAATTAGACCCTTTATATCGTACGCAAGGACGCGCTGCAGGGCGTTTAATCCTGCTGCGAGACATCAGCCAGCGAGCAATTGCGTTTACAAAGCGTCGCTCTATCTTCCGCTCCCAACTCTATAATGATCACCGATCGGCAAGGCAATATCCAATGGGTCAATCCAGCCTTTACAGAATTGACCGGCTATAGTTTGGAAGAAGTGATCGGCAAAAACCCGCGCATTTTAAAGTCCGGTAAACAAGAACCTGAGTTTTACCAGAATCTGTGGCAAACCATCCTGGCGGGTGAGGACTGGCATGGAGAGCTTATCAATCGGCGAAAGGACGGCAGCCTGTATATTGAGGATGCCATGATTTCCCCCGTTTTTAACGAAGAAAATGAAATCACACATTTTGTCGCGCTTAAACAGGATATAACCGCCCGTAAGGAATTGGAAAAAATGCGCGATGATCTTATGCAGGCTATTGTTCACGACCTGCGCAATCCATTAAATTCAATTTTATTTTCGATGGACATGATCCAGACATTACCCGGCGCAGAAAATCTTCCAGCCGAGATACTCTCAATGGTGGAGATCAGTCGCGGCAACGCCTGGCGTATGTTGGGCATGATTAATTCAATGTTGGACCTCAGTCGTCTTGAACATGGTAGCATGCCATTAATGCGCGAACCGGTAATTCTGGCAGAGCTGGTAGAGCAGACGATCCATTCACAGTCTTTGCTCGCGCAGCGCCGCGAGATATTGATATTGAATGACGTACCTTATGACCTGCCACGCGTACTGATTGATCGAGTGCTGATCAGCCGCGTATTACAAAATTTGGTTGACAATGCTATTAAATTCACCGCTCAGGGTAGCAACATTGAAATTACGGCTAAAACTGATCCAGAGAATCATGCCGTAATCGTCTCTGTTCACGATAACGGCCCTGGAATCCCTCCAGAGTTAAAGGGATCATTGTTTCAAAAATTCATCACTGGTCCCTCTCCACGACGCGGCTCTGGTTTAGGGCTTGCGTTTTGCCGTCTGGCAGTCGAGGCGCATCAAGGAAAAATTTGGGTCGAAAGTGAAGATCATCGAGGCACAACATTCTTGTTTAGCTTACCCATCGAAGATGAAGAACACCCCACCTGGCAATCTGTGTATGGACAACCATCCCTCCGCCAAACCCATTAAGGGGTGTTCGGAAGGAGGTTTGGGGAAGAGGTGGAGACGAAATTCTACGAATTTATCGAGAGAATCAGTAAGAGAGCGCCGATGTATTATTCATTCATACATAATCAGGAGACAATTTGATGCAAGAAGCCGTAATCATAGATGCAATTCGCACTCCGATTGGCGCGCTGGGCGGCGCTTTGGCCGCCGTTCGCCCCGATGATCTGGCCGCTTTGGTTCTTAAAACGCTCGTTCAACGGACCGGGATAGACCCTGCTTTAATCGAAGAAGTGTATATGGGGTGCGCGAATCAAGCCGGTGAAGATAATCGAAATGTCGCCCGGATGGCAACTTTACTGGCTGGATTGCCGGTGGAAATCCCCGCCGTTACCATGAACCGTTTGTGCGCTTCTGGGTTGGCGGCCATCAACACTGCAGCCCGCGCCATCCGCGCCGGCGATGGCGATGTGTACATCGCCGGCGGCGTGGAGAGTATGAGCCGGGCGCCCTATTCGCTTCCTAAAGCGGAAACGGGATATGCATTTGGCAATCTAACGGCCTGGGATACCGCGCTGGGATGGCGCTATCCGAATCCCAAAATGCAAGAGCTTTATGGCACCGAATCCATGGGTGAAACCGCTGAGAACATCGCTGCGATGATGCCGGAGATTACCCGCGAGCAGCAAGACGCTTTCGCGTTGGCGTCACACCAGCGTGCGATCGCTGCAATAGATGCGGGCAAATTTGCCGAGGAAATCGTACCTGTACCAATTCCTCAACGAAAAGGCGATCCGATACTCGTGACCACCGATGAACGGCCGCGTCGGGATACGTCTATGGAAAGCCTGGCGCGTTTACGGCCGGCTTTTCGCAAGGACGGCACAGTTACCGCCGGCAACTCCTCCGGGTTAAACGATGGGGCTGCCGCTGTATTACTGACCAGTCTGGAAAAAGCTGTTCAACTAGGTTTAAAACCACAGGCTCGCGTTGTGGCTGCCGCCGCCGCTGGTGTTCCGCCGCGCATCATGGGGCTAGGACCTGTTCCGGCAACGC
The DNA here is from genome assembly GCA_020724505.1 of Anaerolinea thermophila. GTDB lineage: Bacteria > Chloroflexota > Anaerolineae > Anaerolineales > UBA4823 > RBG-16-57-11. The sequence goes on along the minus strand of DYGV01000018.1, from coordinate 1,114 downwards.
AAAAAGCGCTAGCGCGAGCTGGTTTAACCGTTGAGCAGATTCACTTGATTGAATTGAATGAAGCATTCGCCGTACAGGCGCTGGCTGTCATGAAGGAATTAGGACTAAAGCATGAGATCACAAATGTAAATGGCGGCGCGATTGCCTTGGGGCACCCGCTGGGCTGTTCGGGCGCGCGCATTTTGACAACTTTGCTACACGAAATGCGTCGCCGCGCCAACACCGCGCCTCGACCCTTTTACGGGCTGGCTACGCTATGCGTCGGTGTAGGCCAAGGCGAAGCGCTCATTATCGAATGGCTGGATTGATAAAAGCTGACCATTTTCAGACAATCAAAAATTGACAGTCTGACCTTTTTTTGATATATTCAACCAATCATAATTTTGTTAAGATTTAGTAGAATTCTATATGGATCAAATCCCCGAGCAGAATAATCAACCAACCGAACAACAAGCCGAATGGTTTGAGAATTTACTCACCCAATATGATCATCAACCGCCCAAAGCTGGCGAAGTGATGCAAGCCACCATCATCCAGGTAGATAAGGAGGGCATCCTAGTTGATGTTGGCATCAAACGCGACGTAACCATCCCAGCCAAGGACTATTTACGCCTCGGTCAATCTTTCATTGACAGCCTCTCCCCCGGAGATCAAATCCCCGTCTATGTAATCGGCCAAGCCGAAGATAGCGGTGAACTGCAACTCTCATTGAGCAAGGGTTTGGAAAATCAAGTTTGGGAAAAAGCTGAAAAGTACCTCGCCGATGGAACGATCCTGGAACTGGATGTGCTGGGTCACAACCGCGGCGGGTTAATCGTCCGCTTTGAAAGCTTACGTGGTTTCCTCCCCTTCTCATTGGTGCCTGAACTGCAAGGGATTCGCAGCCCGAAACGGGCGGATGAAATCAAGAATAGCCTGGTTGGCAAACCAATCCTGGCTAAGGTCACCGAAGTAGATCGCTCGCGCAATCGGTTAATCTTTTCTGCCGAAGCCGCGCAGAAAGAAAAAATTGAGCAACGATTGCGCGAATTGAAGAAAGGTCAAGTGTTGACCGGTCGCGTGGTGAAAATTTTAGACTTCGGCGCTTTTGTAGATTTGGGCGGCGTTGACGGAC
>DYGV01000216.1:5168-5791 GCA_020724505.1 Anaerolinea thermophila | reverse complement strand
CGAGCCGGTCTTGGTGTAGATCTCGGTGGCGGCCGCATCATTGGTGCAGGAGATGTTGCTGAAGTTTCCATCCGCATCAATCTTGGCGTTGAGCCTGGTGACTGTTTTGTTGTGACCACCGCTGTTGACGGAGCCGGGATACACATCGGTTTGCCAATTGAAGGCATACGCGGCGGAACAGGCATATTGCTGCTGGACGATCTGTTGCGCGGCGGCGGATGAATCCGCGCACACGTAGGTCGTCGCCTGGCTGATGCCAACGTTCAGTTTATACCCGGTTGCGCTCACATAATGCCCGCGGTTCGGATGTTCGGTTTCCATTTGCACGCTTTGCAATGCGGTTCCTGCCACGCTGCGTTGAAAGGAACTGGCGGGTATGTTAAATGAAAATTGCCCGGCCGGGATCTGGTTGGAATACGATCCCACTGGACTTCCATTGAAGGAGATGGTTCCATTATGCGGCTGCACGTTCGAGCGCGGGGAGTACACGATATTCAGGAATGCCGATGCGATGGACTCCGGCGCAAGGAAGGCGGGGATGGGGAGCGGTGTGACGATGGTGGGGCGGTTGGTGCAATACCAATCCTCCGTCTCGAAGGTCATCGTGCAGTTCTGCATCAACA
>DYGV01000216.1:0-5158 GCA_020724505.1 Anaerolinea thermophila | reverse complement strand
GGCATGATGCTCCGCCCGCCGCCGCAGGAGGTCGAACCAGATAAACTCCGCGTCACACCGGACCCGCTCGCCTGCAGGCTGAAATCGATCGGCGGAACGGCAGGCAGCGAACTGGCAAGCTTGGACGGCGAACTGGCTTGCGCGGCTGCATCTTCGGCGGTGAAGATGGGGTAGGCCGTCACCTGGATGGATTGCCCGGTGTCCAGACGCGCGTGGTCCAGGCTCGGCTGCAGGAAGATGCGGGCGGGTTCCCCGGTTTGGGGATCAACCGCAGTCAGGGAAAGGTCAGTGATCGGCTTGCCATGGTTGGTGATCCGGTAGGTCCGCGCCAGGGTAAGTTCATCGAAACCGACTTCCTCGATCGTGAAATCGCCTTCGGACAATACCGTGACATGTAGGGCCATGTGATCGTGGATCGGCGCGCCGCCGCCATCCGACACCAACGAGGCGGCCAGGGTGTAATTGGCTTGGGCGGCATCCTGCGCGTTGACCGCCACCGTGATCTGGCGGGTTTCACCGGGTTGCAGTGTGATCGTCTGGTCCACGCTGCCGCTGTCCACAAAATTAACCAGGATGTCCTCATGCGGGTTGGGGATCGAGGCGGTCAGGGTATGCGCGACGCTGTCGTCGTTGCGCACACTGACACTGACCCGCTGATCGTAATCGCGGTCGATAGTCGCGTTCTTACTGCGGTTGACGAACACGATCCCGTTCCCCACCGTAAAGGTGCGCTGTAGCAGGGTGGTGGAGCCGCAATCTGATTCCGCCTCCACAAACCATTCGTAGGTGGTATTACGATCCAATCCAGGCACGACGACGGAATGAGAGACACCCTCCAATGTGGGGAAGATATCCGCATCCTGCGGCGACCCGGACGGGAAGATCGTCAGCGTGCCGGTGATCGGAACATCAGTATGCCAATTGATGGTCACATCCCGCGAGCCGAGCGTTTGCCCGCCATGCGGCACCAGCCCGGAAACCTGCGGCGCCGTCTGGAAGGCGATACTGGCGGGGCTGCTCTCGGTATGCTGGTTGGCCGCGCTGGTCACCTCCACCTCGAACGGAATGCTGCCCGCGTCACTGCATGAATTCGTTTGCACCGTAAGCGATACGACGCTCGTCCCGCCGGGCAGCAGGCTGGCGCTGGTTTGGGAGAGGGTATACCATTGGGAATTCAGCCCATCCACACTGATCGTGTACGTATCCTGCATCAGCCCGGTGTTTTTGATCGTAAGTTCGTACACAGCCTCGGCGCCGATCGCCGCCAGGCGGCTGGATGGGGAGAGGATCGCCGAAAAAGCAAGCCCGTCCACCACCGTAGTCTGGACGGCGGCGTTGTTGTTTGCCTGATTGCTGTCGGCAGAAGTGGTGGTTACGCTTGCCTGCGCCTCCAGTATGCTCCCCACTGTGGCGGCTGCTGAAACGTGTCCGCTTACCACAAAGGACAGGCTTTGCCCCGGGGAAAACGTTCCGAATTCCCAGGTGAGCGTCTGCCCGTCCTGCGTCGGTTCAACGTCGGAATTTTGGCTGATGTAACCGACATCCGCAGGCAGCTGTAGTTCCAGCGTGACATCCTCCGCAGCCGCTGTAATGGACTGTTGGAGTGTGACGATATAGCTAACCACCGAGTTTGGGATCGTAATCGCTGGCGCGGAGAGGGATACCGACAGGTCGCCAACCCCCTGCGGGTCATGCAGGTAAATCGTCCCTTCGCCCTCGCTCTCCCAGCCGGGACCGCCGGATGCTGAAAATGTGAGGGAATGATTCTCAGTAACTGCATATACTGCAATCCTACCCCCAGCTCCCGCTCCACCAATATTCGGACTTGATCCACCTCCCGATCCACCTTTAGATTCTATTATGCCATTTCCTGTTAATAGGTTGCTTACTATCCATATACTTCCACCAGACCCTCCTCCTGAACGATCTCCTCCCATAGTGCCATCTGCGCTAATTTTGCCAGATATGACAAGTTCATTTGTTACCACCAACTTTAGAGCACCACCACCAGTACCACCATCCCTCCAAAAGACAATCCCTTTACCAGGTCCTCCTCCACTTCCTAGCACGGTGGGGTTATAGGGATCCCCGTAGATTGAGCCACCGGAGCCATTTGAAGTTTGTCCAATTGCCCCATAACCAGCCCCGCCACTTGTAAATGATTCCCCAGCCCCAATCCCTCCTGCCCCTGGACCACTTGCAGATGGAAAACCTACACCATCTGCTTTTATTTTTCCGTTCGCATGAATAATTATATTAGCAGCATTGATTGTCACTCCCTGATTAAGGGTCGTGTTCCCCAATGCGATCAAGGTTCCCCCGCTTTCAATTATTATAGAGTTAAAAGTATACTCCCCCGCTGCCAGACTGCATGTTTCTCCATCGGGGACAACCAAATCTCCGCTTGTCGCGCAGGATGGCGTTTGGAAAAAGCCCTTCACGAGAACTTCCCAAAAACCATCATTTCGTTCCTCGCTATCCGAACCGAGTTTTCCATCAATGGACATTGCGTTTGTCCGAGAAAATGGCACTACGGCATTAAACAACACAAACACAACGAGCAATACTCGCAGGGTCTTTTCCAATCTCGGGCTGAGATGAGCCATGATACGCCTCCTGAATCCGACTTGTGTCCGTTCCGGCTATTTTGATTTTTTTGGGCAGAGCGTTTTTCTCTTACCCCCCAGTCCCCTGGGCGGTCAATAATTGACCTTAGAAACATATTACATGTTTCAACTATTAAAATCAAGTTAACTTACCATGTCGCTGTAACAGAAATGGTGGGTGAAAATGTGGAAATGGGAAGTAGACGGACTACCCCAAGAGAGAAATAGAGATTTACGACCAGAACTGACAGGCAACCAGACAGCCAGCAAGTAGACCCTCAGAGGATTTATACCCGCGAACGCGTTTTGCTCTGCTTTTCAATCTCCCAATGATCTGTTCTGTGCGGTTATTCGTCCAGGGAATGCCCGGATCATGATAGAACTCAATGTATCTCTCCCAATCTCTGCTCAAACGCAGCACAAGGTCTCGTAGTTTTTCCAAGGGTGTGCGCTTTTCCTCTGGCGGGGTTGTCCTGCCAGGGATCTGCTTCCAGAGTTGATATAAGACTTTACTTCCATTAGTGGGGAGATCATGGATCAACTCCTGGAGTTTTGGAATGACATACAGCCATTCCGGTGGGAGTTCCTGTTCGAAGACCTTCAGCGCTTTCCGGTCCAACGACGGACATGGAATTGGCAAATCTGATGCCCGACTTCAAGTTCCTGGGCAATCTCTTTATAGGTTGCCAGATCATCCGTCACGATGGCTCCAATCTTGTGCTGTTGCTTCAAGGCTTTCAACCACGTTTCAACAGCCACCAGCTCCTTTTCATCGATCTCTGCCAATGCCAACAACTCCCCATCCCCCAGATCGACTGCCACCATGATCCCCTTGCCATTCACCCAAACCCCATCCACACCCACGATCCGTGACGGTTTCCATTTCAGTCTGCGACCGATCCGCTGCCCTGCCTCCTGCACATCTCGCCAGCCGCTCATGTGACTCAAATGCACTCCAAACACCGCCAAGATCAGCGACACGCTGCGATGGCTTACCCCCAGCGACCACATGATCACACATAATTTCATCAGTCGTTCGCTTTGCTGGGCAGGGCTCACTCCTTCCGGGTATTGCCGAAAGGTATGCTTGCAAAAACAACAGCGATACCGATGCACTTTTACCTGTCGATCACGCGTATCTTTCACCCGCTTGTTCACCTGTCCCCACCTTTGGAAAGTCTCACCACCACAGTACGGACACTGCTTTGGCCTTCCCTCTTTTTTGCGCTTTACACTCGGTAGGTTTAGTACAACAATGGACATGACGAACTCCTTGTCGTTTGGCTTTGATCCCCCATATCTTACAAGGAGTTCGTCTCTTTTTCTCAAAATCCACCAACTTTGTTACTGTAACTACATAACTGCTCTTGTGCGACGGTTTTGTACTTATTTTAGTCATAAAAGAGCACAAAATATGGTACTTTTCTCATCAAAATTGTGACGCATAATAATTGCCGCTGGGATAATTGACCTGTATAATCAACCAAGTCGCTCACCCACAGGGTGTTTTTGCCAAATAGGATTTTGGGCGAATGGATTTACTAAACCTACAACTTAATTCTCCAAATATTCAAGTTGCCATACGAACATTAACAGTCGGTGGTTTTATCTTGGAAAATTTTAAGCGCTCTCCCGGATATGCCCTATTCTTCATGTCACGGCATGATGTATTTGGAATTAAGCAAAAATATTGTTTCGCCCTTTTTGAGAATAAGCCGGGGTCAACTCAAATCCAAACAGCAACAATTGCGGCAAGCCACAATAAGGCAGAACTTGTCATAATCAGTCCAGTTGCCATTAAAGAAATCCCTAATATCGAGTGGAAACGCTTTCTAAACTTATTTGGGGGACCGGTTAATAGTTACACACCTCTCGAATCAGATTTCGCAGAACATCTAATGAAGTTGGCGTTCAATAAATTACCAGCTGGGCTTACAGGAAAACCAGATGATTTATTTGAGCTCTATATTCAACGTGCCTTTGAATTTATTTTTGGATGCAAAGTACATCGTTATGGACAGGAAAGAAGATTTGAAGCTCGCCCAGACGGCATCATTATCCAAGATAAGACTTTCTCTTCCATATATGATACTAAGGCATATTCAAATGGATTTGAAATAACATTGGATTCCATTCGGCAATTTAGTTCGTATACTTCGGATTTTCGAAGCCGCTACAACCATTTTTTTGATCTACATTCCTTTATAGTAGTATCTGGGAAATTTCCCCATACTAAAAGGATCCTAGAAAACAAATCTCGGCAATTTTTATCTGAAGCGAATATTCCCCTCGCCTTTATTACGGCAGAAACAATTATCTCAATTATTGATCTCTTGGCAGATTTCCCCTCAGCCAGACGCTCCATAAACTGGAGAAAAATCTTTGTAAACCCAATAATAGTTCCCGATCTAGTACAATCCGAATTGAAACTAATTTCAAAAGATAAAATTATTATGGAGGGAATAATCTAAAATGGGAACATCAACTAATCAACGATCGCCGCGAACGCCTAACTGGAAAGCTGTTGAAGTCACATATACCCACCCCGGAGC
>DYGV01000215.1 GCA_020724505.1 Anaerolinea thermophila | reverse complement strand
TGTTGCAACCAACCACTTCGCATCCACTCCTCTACTCGATCGGTGGGTAGACAGCAGTTCAGAGAGGTTGCGGGGCAATACGTTCGCCCGAAACGCACGCGTTGCTTCTGCCTTGCACACATCTTGTCAAGAAATTGACCTGGATTGGATGATGGACCTCTCGCGAGCGCACGGCACTCATTTGGATTCCATTTGCCGCCATCCCGCTATCGAAGCCCAATCTATCACAATTGCTTCCGCTATCTACTTACCGGTTCAGAAGCAACTTTACCTGGCGAATGGGTTACCCTGCCAGGAGACCTATCAAATGTTCTCACTTCATGGGGGTCTTGAGAGTTAGGGGAAAAATTACCGCTTCCAAATGGGGAAAATTGTGTTAGAATAGAATATATGTTCTAATTTTCGCGTGGCTGAATGGAGATTTCTCGGTATAATCTGTTCGGCTCTCAAGCAAATGGATGAAAGAATGTACCGCGAACGTGTGGATGAATTGACCATCGTCGCCCTAGCTTTCCTGGCGTTCATTGGATTGAATATCGTGCGCGATCAGGGCTGGTTGGGCGGGTTATTCGATTTCAACAGCCGACCTGCGGCGCGAGTGGAAAGCGCGGCGGAGGTTCGCTCCGCTGAAGCCGCGCCCATGCAGTTGTCATCTGAAATGCAACTCACATACGATCCCGCGGCGATTGCCTATCCATACGACCACTTCACGCTCACCCAGGGACCTCACGGCGTAGATTACGGCCACTTTGCCATTGACCTGACGGCGGGGAACGGCGCAACCATCCAATCGCCAATTAATGGGGTCGTTACCAATCGAACCATTGATGAATATGGCAACACCGTGTTGGTGATCGAAAACGAACGTTATACGATCACCCTTATGCACGGCCTGTACACTGTCCAAATTGGGGAGTTTGTTTCTCTGGGTCAGCCCATTGGTCAGGAAAGCAATCAGGGCTACACCATCGGCGCGGATGGCTTGACCTGCGCCGGGCGTGATTGCGGCTATCATACGCATCTGAACATCTTTGATAAACAGTTGGGGACAAACGTCAACCCGCTGGAGGTTTTGCCGCGCTAAGCAAGGCATTGCGCAAACACACTCCGGGTTGCTGCACTCTGCTTTCGGACCGAATCAGAGGCCATCGAATACGCATTATTGTGGTATACTAATTTGTCTCCCCCGTAATTGGATCAATCCAATCCACTTACTTGTGCAGACGAGCTGGGTTTCGCCCGGCTCAATCTTAAATTTTTATAAGGATGTTTTGTGAGTTTCGAAACTTTTAATTTCCACCCGCAAGTCTATGCGGGTATTGCAAGGGCAGGTTATACCACCCCCACCCCAATCCAGCTTCAGGCGATCCCGCTCATCTTGAGCGGTCAGGATGTGCTTGGCCTGGCACAAACCGGCACGGGAAAGACGGCTGCGTTTGTCTTGCCCATTTTACAACGTCTGCTGCGAGGACCGCGCCGCAAGTTGCGGGCGTTGATCCTCTCCCCCACACGGGAACTGGCAGAACAAAGCCATACGGCGATCCAAACTCTGGGGCGCCAAACCGAGCTGCGTAGCCTGACCATCTATGGCGGGGTCAGCGCGACGCCGCAGATCAGAGGCTTGCGCGCTGGCGCTGAGATCGCGGTCGCCTGCCCAGGGCGTTTGCTGGATCTGATGGGTCAGCGAGTCATTGACCTGGGCGCAGTTGAGATCGTTGTGCTGGACGAAGCCGACCGCATGTTTGATATGGGTTTTCTGCCAGATATCCGCCGCATTTTGTCGGCCTTACCAGCAAAACGACAGATGTTGTTTTTCTCTGCCACCATGCCAACAGCCGTTCGCAACCTGGCGACCGAAATGCTGCACAACCCGGTAACCATCGAGATCGGCGTTTCGCAGCCTGTCGAAACCATCAGCCATGCGCTGATACCCGCCGATCCAAACCGCAAGACCGAAATGCTCCTGGCGTTGCTGGAACAGGTGAACAGCGATCGGGTGTTGGTCTTCGCACGCACCAAACGCCGCGCCCAAAAGCTTGCAGGGCAGCTTGCCAAAGCCGGTTTGTCTGCCACCGCCCTGGAGGGCGATATGACACAAAGCAAGCGTCAACAGGCAATGGAACGTTTCAGAAATGGGCGAGTGCGCGTATTGGTAGCCACAGACATCGCTGCGCGGGGCATAGATGTGGCGCAAATCACCCATGTCATCAACTATGATTTGCCCGATACCGCCGAGGCTTATACGCATCGCATTGGGCGCACGGGGCGCATGGCGCGCAGCGGCGCAGCATTGTCTTTGGTCACTCAGCAAGATTTAGCCATGGTGCGCACCATCGAGAAGCTTTTAAATCGGCGGCTGGAACGCCGCGAGCTGGAGGGTTTCGATATTGCGCCGCTGGTCGAACGCCCTGCAACCGTGAGCTATCGCTATCAATCGTCCAAATCCGCCCCGATCATGGCGCCCAGGACCTCACGGCGGCGGGCTTTCAGACTGGCCTGAACAGGTCATTGAAGTCCGCGGCAGTATGATAACCAGGCTATCTGAAGGTTGACGGTTACCCTGTAATAGAAAACGGGATGCCCATCCGCAGCATCCCGTTTTGCATCTGAGTCCACGCGTGCTATTCCACTGTAACGCTCTTCGCCAGATTGCGGGGCTGATCCACATCTAGGCCGCGCAGGGCGGCGATATGATAAGCCAGCAGTTGCAGCGGGATCACCGCGGTCACCGGGCTGAGCATCCAGGGCGTCTCCGGCAGCCACAACACATGGTCGGCGATGTCGGCGATGCGTTCATCGCCGTCGGTGGCAACTGCCACCACCAAACCGCCACGCGCCTTAGCCTGCTCGATCTGGCTGAACATCTTTTCGTACCACGGATCGCGCGGAGCGATCACCACCACCGGCATTTCACGGTCAATCAATGCAATGGGGCCATGTTTCATTTCGCCCGCCGGGTAGCCCTCCGCGTGGATGTAAGAAATCTCTTTCAGCTTGAGCGCCCCTTCATAAGCTGTGGGCATATTGATGCCCCGCCCCAAATACAGGCAGTGTTGCACGTCCTTGAGGGCGTAAGCCACTTTCTCGACCTCCGGCTCGCGATCCAGGCAGCGCCCCGCCAAATCGGGGATCAAACGCAGGTCGGCTACCAAGCGACGGCGGGCAGCCGCATCCAACGTTCCACGCAGATCGCCGAGCAGAATGGCCAGCATGTATAGATCTACCAGCGGAGCGGTATAGGCTTTGGTGGAAGCCACTCCGATCTCCGGCCCGCTTTGCATAGAGATGTAGCCGTCGGCCAGACGCATCGCTTGCGAGCCAATGGCATTGACGATAGACCATAACGTAGCTCCTTTGCGCCGCGCCTCTTCCATCGCCGCCAGGGTGTCCGCCGTTTCGCCGGATTGACTGATCGCCAGGACCACCGTATCTTGATCTATGATGGGATCCCGATAACGGAACTCGGAGGCGATGTCTACTTCTACAGGGAGGCGGGCGATGCGTTCGATGAGCACCTTTCCCACCATGCCGGCGTGTGCCGCAGTCCCGCAGGCGGTGATGAAGATTTTTTTGATTTGGCGGGCGCGCTCCGGGGTGAGATTTAGTTCAGGCAGGCGAACGCCATGCCCGTTTTCGAAATCCACGCGCCCGGCGATGGTGTCGGTCAACGAACGCACCTGCTCGTGGATTTCTTTCGCCATGAAATGACGATATTCACCCTTCTCGGCAGATACCGGATCCCAGGGCACATTGTGGATTTCAAATGCGACAGGCTCGCCGTCCAATGTCTGCACCTGGACGCCCTGACGAGTAACCACCGCCATCTGGCGCGATTCCAGAAATACCACCTTGCGGGTGTGTTCCAGGATGGCGGGTAGGTCGGAGGCAACGAACATTTCGTCCTGGCCATAGCCGATGACCACGCCGCCGGCGTTGCCAATGCGGGCGGCGATGATCTTATCCGCCTCGCGGGTTGAAAGGACGACCACGCCATGCGCCCCCTTCAAATGCCCCAACGCCAAACGCACCGCTTCGCTCAAGTTGTTCGTCGTCGAGAGGTAGCGTTCAATCAGATGTACGATTACTTCGGTGTCGGTGTCCGAATTGAAGACCGCCCCCTCATCGTGCAACTCCTGACGCAGCTCTAGGAAATTCTCGACGATGCCATTATGCGCCACCACCACCTCGCCAGTCATGCCCAGGTGAGGATGAGCGTTGCGCGCGCTGGGTTCGCCGTGCGTCGCCCAACGGGTGTGCCCAATGCCCACATGCCCCTCGATGGGCGATTTATCCACCAGGGTTTGTAAACGGGAAAGCTTCCCCGCATCACGGCGGATCTGAATACGCCCGTCCTGCAACACCGCCAGGCCGGCGGAGTCGTAGCCACGATATTCCAGACGCTTCAGCCCATTGAGGATGATGGGCGTGGCATCGCGCGGCCCAATATAGCCAACAATTCCACACATAGGGTTCCCTCCAAAAGAGTCTTTTGCGCAAGCGAGGCAAAAACGACCGACGCACGTCGGAGCATCGCATCGCGCTTAGTATTTCCCGCTCCCCATGTTTTTGCCTGCATCGTCACCGACGCAGTGTTGTCATAGGGTCAAAATCTGGAGGGAAAGATGACGGGCGGCGGGCGCCCGGAAGGCTTCCGCTGATCTTTCGATTTTCCAGGCCGGTGAAATTGTTGGAATTCCACCGCCTGTTAGCCTGCCCTCGCGGACAGGAACCTTCATCCTCGTCAACTGGCAGATGGCATTTGCCTGTATGCAAATCCGCTAACCAGTCCCTGCGCTATCTTTCCCGTTTCGAAAAATTTTCCAGTTACCTCCTGAGGTCAGCTTTGCTTTGTAATTATACCGTAATTCGGCGACTAGCCGACGCGCCCAATAGTATAATTTGGGGACAAGGAGACATGTTCCACGGATGAACAAACAACCCAATTCTCGTCATTGCTTCGTTTGCGGTGTTGAAAATCCTTATGGCTTGAAGTTGAAATTCTACGAGACTGCCCCCGGCGAGGTGGCTGCGGATATTTGCCTGCCGGAGTCGTACCAAGGCTATCCCGGCATTGTGCATGGCGGGATCATTGCCGCCATACTGGATGAGGCTGCAGGGCGTTCTCAGATGGGCGATGGCAAAGAGCCGCGCTTCATGTTCACGGCGCGCCTGCAGATCAACTATCGCAAGAACGTGCCAGTGGGGCAACCGCTGCGGTTAGTGGGAAAAGCCGGCGCAGCCAAACGGCGCACGGCAACAGCGACCAGCGCCATCCTGAACCGGCAAGGCGAAGTATTGGCAGACGCAGAAGCGTTATTGGTCAACGTGCCAGAGGAAATGCTCACGAACAGCGATCTGGAAGCCCTGGGTTGGAAAGTATATCCAGACGAGCTAGACAGCGGCAAAGTATAAGATCATAGAGGAGAAATTCAATGATCGTTGAGTATCATCGTCCCGCCATTTTGGAAGAGGCGTTGCGATTGTTGGGGCGCAGCCAACCGATCACTGCGCCGCTGGGCGGTGGCACAGCGCTTTTACACTCCATCAAGGATCCCATTGCAGTGGTTGATCTGCAAGCCCTCGGATTGGATACCCTGCAAATACAGGGGAATTCTTTGCAATTGGGCGCCACGCTTAGCCTGCAATCGCTGCTGGAACAGCTCGATGCGCAACCGATGGCAAGCGAACTGCGCAGAACCATCTTGCACGAAGCGACTTACAACCTGCGCCAGGTCGCCACAGTGGCGGGCACCCTCGTAGCTGCCACAGGTCGTTCGCCGTTCACAACCGCTTTGCTGGCGTTAGACGCCGAGATCACCTTGCAGCCTGGAGAGGAAACGCTCAGCCTGGGAGATTTGCT
>DYGV01000214.1 GCA_020724505.1 Anaerolinea thermophila | reverse complement strand
TGGCACTTATATGCTATTTGGGGCGCTTCTTTTGAACAAGATGGACAGATTTTGGTGGTCATTGTTTATGCCTATGCTTTGTTTGATGGGACAAGTTATGTAGCAGAAGAAAACCGAAATCGGAGGAATGGCAGGTTGGCGCGCATAACGCCTTGCAGGTTGTATAAGGTAGTTTGGGCTTTTTCGTTTTGCGGATTGATTCGCTGACTTTCGCGCCCGGCGCGAAATTTTCATTTAACGGCCTATGCAAACAGACGGCGCAGCCGCAGGGCCAGCGCCCTGGCAAACAGAACGAAATACGAATAGGCCACGAAAATAGGGATGAGCAATAAGGCCCCACTCCACCCGGCGGCAACGTAGGCGAGCGATACGCCGACAACCACCGCTGCGCAGATTGCGATGGTCAGAACCAAGCGCGGGGTCAAGACGGGAGTTTCAGGTTCGCGTTCGTCGCCAATCAGGTGATAGCGAGCTGTTTCACTTCGGCGCTCGATAAACGGCCAGCGGACGAAAAGATCAACCAGGTGGGTATGCTCTTCGTCGTATTTAAGCAAGCGCAGCAATAAGCCAATAATGAATCGTTTAGGGGTTCCTGGTTGCATTGGCGGGCCTGGTGTCGGTGGGGTATTCTTGGGCGTTTTCTTCGTCGAGCAGGCCTTGGAGCAATCTTTCGGCGAGGTTGCGGCGCGGCCCGGTCAGTTGGGCAATGACTGCTTTTTGGGCTTCGACCCACGGGTCTTTGCCGGGTTCAGGTGGGAGAATACCGGCGGCACGAAATAAAGTGCCGGGTAAAAATTTGAGCGCTCTCTCAATTGATGCTATTGCATCTTGGCTAGGAGTGCTTTCAAGGCTCAAAATTCTGGATACCTGAGACGTTGATAGCCCACTCTTTTTAGCTAATTCGCTTTGCTTATAGCCCAGAGCGTCCATCTTCGCTTTGATTTTAGAAACCATAACATCATAAGACATGCAAAAAATCATACCATCCATGCAATTGCACTAGCGGGATATAAAATTGCATCTTGACAACTTTCTATAACTGCCTATAATGTTGCATGTATGCAATAATTAGTCCCCCGTACGTAACAGGAGCAGCAATGGCCGAAAAGACACAGATCAACTTTCAAACCAGCACTGATGATGCCGCTGCGATTGATGTATTGGCGAGGGCCGATGGATACGATAACAGATCGGCATGGGTTCGCGCCCAACTCCGATCGATTATCAATGCCCGCCGTGGCGAAATTGCGACCGTGACCGCCCTGCCCCGTCTTGGGGGTCAGGCTGGCGCGGTCGCTTCGATTTCAGCAGGCCAGGCAGAGGCGTAATGCAGGCATATCGGGTGACAGGTCGGCCAAATCCGCGCGAGGTCGCAGCCTTGTTGGACGCGGTCGAACGGTTTTTGGATTGTTACCACCAGGCCGAACCTGAGACGCCTGAATGCGTTGAGCCTGAAACCGCAGTCGAAGCGGTTTCTGAAATCAGTTTATCAGCAACCGCGTGAAGTGGTTGACATTCCCTCCAACAGACAAGGAGCAGCAAATGGAAAATCCCCCACATTTTTTGATTTCGAACTTTAGATCATACCTGCTTGAACACGGGCGCAGTGAGAAAACGGCCAAGGCCTACTCGTCCGATGTTGAGCGCTACATTTCCTGGTGCGAGAGGGCCTACGGGATGGCGTTCACGGCGTCGATGCTGAACCGCAGCGACCTCCACGATTACCAGGTGGATAGCCGGAAAAACTTGCGCGTGCCGGAGTCTACCTGGAACCGGTATGTTGCCAGCCTGACGGTCTTTGCGGCCTGGCTCGGGGTCGAGATTGACGGGGCGCTGACGCGCGCCAAAGGACAGAACTTGGCCCCCAGGAGCCTGGACGAGTCTGCGTATCGCCGTTTTCGCCTGACAGTGCGCGAGGCAGCTCGCACCGCAAAAACTCCGGCATCCAGACGACAGGCGCTGCGCAATGCCGCGGTTGTCGCCCTGCTCGTGGATGCAGGCCTGCGCGAGGGCGAGATTGTCCACCTGCGCCTCGAAGATGTTTTTCTGGGAGAGCGCAAGGGCCGGATTTTTATCTGTAACGCAAAGGGGAATAGGGACCGAGACGTGCCCATCAATAAAGACGTTGTCGATACGCTAAGGGCCTGGCTTGCGGTTCGACCGACAGGCTGCCAAAACGTTTTCGTTGGCGTTCGGGGTGATCGGTTACAGGAGCGCGGCATCCAAAAGCTGGTGGCCGAGGTCGCGCGGGATGCTCAGATCGGGCACGTCACCCCTCATCAACTGCGCCATACGTTTTGCTATCGGCTGTACAAGGATGGCATTCCCCTGAACGTGATTGCCGAGTTGGCAGGCCACTCAACCATCGATGTCACCCGACGCTATACCCTGCCCCACAGACAGGATCTTGAAGACGCGGTGGGGGTGCTGCGATGACAACGCGGATTGTAGTGACCGATAAAAAACACCCCGAAGATTTGCCGGGCGAATTCTATTTTTCTTCGCCTGAAAAATATGGGGGGGTGCTGCCGTGGGTGACACGGTAGTGATCGAGCAGGAAAAAACCCGGGCAATTCTTGGCCGGGGCAAGATTATCAGCCAAGGGAGACCCTATGCGGAGTGCAAAACCGTCAAGGTTACTGATCGTTTTGAGTAGGTTGGCCTGGGTGGTTGCGGTGGCCGGTTGGCTGGGGATCGTCCTGGCGTTGGTTACGAGGTGATGACATGGAAAAACTGATCAAGGCAGCAATTGAGAATGCGATGCATTTTTACTGGTCCCGTAGCCTGAGTGGCTTGGAGTTGCGCATTGTGACTGCCCAGTTCGAGAGCGGCAGGCAGCGCAGCAAGCATGTCACCTTTACCAGCTCTATCGACGAGGCCATGCGCCTAACCACGGATATTTTGAGCCGGGGCGGCCTGGTGGACATTGAGACCCTGACCAGTGATGTTTACTGGCAATTTGGGTGGCAGCCGGAGATGGTCGAAACTCGGCACGCCATGCAGGTGGCGTTTGAACGGTCGCCGCGTTACCGGCAGTGTGATTGGATCGGATTTTCGGCGGCCATGCGGAAGGGGGCGCAATGTTCCAGGATTTGACCTTGCAGCAATCTTTGCAAGACGAATATGTCGATCTGTTCTGCGGATCAGGCGGGACATCGACCGCGCTGCTGGAAGTGGCGCGCGAGTTGGGCAAATCGTCACGCCTGTATGCGATCAACCACTGGGATGTTGCCATTGCAACTCACAAGGCCAATCACCCAGGGGTGCAACACTACAACTCTGATTTGCAGGATGTTGATCCGCGCACTGTTGTTCCTGGCGGATGGCTGCGTTTGCTGGTGGCATCGCCGGAATGTACTCACTTCAGCCGCGCGCGCGGTGGCAAACCAAAGAGCAACCAGTTACGCGCTTCGGCCAAGTACATCCTGCGCTGGATGCGCGCGATTGACATCGATGATGTCCTGATCGAAAACGTGCCGGATTTTCTGACGTGGGGACCGCTGCACCCGTGTACCTGCGGGACAGGGCCAAGCGCGGCGGATCATGCCAATGGATGCCTATTTGGCATCCCGGACAAAGAGCGCAAGGGAGAGTATTTTCACAGGCTTATCCGCTCGATCAGGAAGTTGGGCTACACGGTCGATTGGCGCGTGCTGAATGCCGCCAACTATGGCGACCCGCAGACCCGCAAGCGCCTGTTCATCATCTGCCGGAAGCGCCGCCCGATTGAGTGGCCAGAACAAACCCATCACAAAACCAGCGGCGCCATGTTTGGCGATTTGAAACCCTGGAAGACTGCCCGCGAGATTATCGACTGGTCAAACCGAGGCGAGAGCATTTTCCGGCGCAAGACGCCGCTGCGGCCAAACACTATGCGGCGCATCATGGCCGGGCTGTACAAGTTCGGGCTGCGACCGTTTGTGATTGGTCATCCCAACACAACTCACGACAACCTTCAGTCTGTTGATTCTCCTTTGCGGACAATAACCAGCCAAAGTTCAGATATGGCATTGGCGCAGCCGTTCATCATTCAGATGGATCAGGGCGGTTACATCCACGATATTGACAAGCCGCTGCCCACCATTACATCGGCGGATGCCCGGGCTTTGGTTGAGCCATACATTGTCCCACTCAATCATGGCCCTGACGCGCGCGCTTATGACATCGATAAGCCATTGCCAACCATCACCAGTGTCGATGCCTGGGGTCTGATTCAGCCCTACATGATTCTCCTGAATGGCACAGATAAACGGTCACTGGATAACACAGCCTATTCGATTGATGCACCTATTCCGACCGTAACCGGAACACTTCATCTTGGCATAGCCCAGCCCTACCTGGTCGAGTACCACGGCACCGGCAAGGCGCATTCGATAGATGAGCCGCTCAAGACCCTGACCGGCACAGATGTCTTTGGCATTGCCTGGCCGTTGGTGCTCAAGCACGCTGACAAGCTGTACCTGGTCGACATCTACTATCGCATGTTGATGCCGCGTGAACTCGCGCGCGGTCAATCCATCCCGGATTGGTATCAGTTCGTTGGCAACCGCGAGCAGGTTGTCAAGCAAATCGGAAACGCTGTGCCGCGGCGACTGGCCAAGGCGTTGATCAAAAAGTTGTTGGAGGAATAAGGATGAAAGAGATTTTGTTTGACTTTATCAAGAAGTACGCGCCGGTCAGCGATGAGCAGGCCGGAGTGCTGGCAGATTATGCCCTGTCCACCTGGCAGCCATTGCCGACTGAAGTGAAATACATGCACATCACTGGCGGGCCAGGCACCGGGAAAACGATCACCGGCAAGGTTATGGCAGCTGTTTGCAAAAATCCACTTTGGATGGAAGGATTTGAAAGCCAAAGTGACAGGTTATCTGTTTTGGACTCTCTCTATCCCACCACATGCATCATCGAAAAAGATGAACTCATGATGGGCGAGTTGGAATACATTTTGAAGAACGGCTACGAAAAAAGTACGTCGGTTATGCAGATCAAAGTTAAAGGTGGCGAGTGGGTGTTGGTAAGCTACCGCATATATGGACACAAGATCATTTTGGGCGGGATGACTTTTGCGAATCCCGCAATTGAATCACGGTGTATCCGAGTTCACTTAATTCCGCGAGACTTTGTCCCCACAATTTCCATATACAACAACTTGTTCCGAGATGATAGCGCCCAAATGAAAGTCATACTGGAAGCCGCGCTTCAGGGTGATGAGTTTTGGGGTGAGGAGAATAACCCATGCCGAAAATGACCGCCAAATACAGCGCAGCACTTGCCACCCTGCGCAAGCTGAAACTCTCGATCAGTGGCGAACAGAACACCAATTACGACCGGCTGATGCAGGCAGGTCACTATTGGGACAGCAAGCAGGGTGTGTGGGTCCAGACAGCCAGCCAGCCATTTGACCCGGCCAGCCCAATTATCCGCATCCGCGTTTGGGCCGAGGCCTATAAGGTCGAAGGTGTGGCCAGCCAGGTATGCGCAGCCATGACCGGAAAGGGATACCGGCTGCTTGAGCAGAGTATTGCGTATCCCTGCCGCCCGCCCAAGCAGGCCGAAAGCCGAATCTATCTTTCTTTCATTCATCCAAACGATGAATGGAGGCCAAGAACGCCAGTTTGGCGTGTGTTTCGCTATTACGCACACGAGGGCGAAGTGAACTGGTTTGGGGAAGACGGGCAGCTATACAACGAGTTAGATACTGCCTTGGCGTGCGCCGTCGAGCTGGGCGATCGCAAGAGCGTTGCAGAACTGGATGCCGAACACCAGCGGTCACAGTGGGCCGCTTGTGATGGTGGCAATGATGAAGAGGCAGATGAGATGCATCTGATTTGCCCGTTGATGAGCGCCCCCGATAAGCGCCAGATTTGCTTGCGGCATGAATGTGCCTGGTTCGTTGTCCACAACGGCATGGATGCCTGCTCGCTCAAGGTGCTGGCTTATGGGCTGGGGGTGGAGTGATGGCCCTGGTTGAACTCTGCCCGGATTGCCACGGCGATGAATGGGCGCTGGTCGAGGATGATCGCGT
>DYGV01000213.1 GCA_020724505.1 Anaerolinea thermophila | reverse complement strand
CCGCTGCTGCGCAGTCGCTTCCCGATATCGGCATCATGGGAAATTCAGCGAGACTGCTGAGGCACAAATAAATCAACTGCCTTCGGAAACTCCGAAGGCAGTTTTTTATCTTGTTGACACACTGGCTGGGATTTGGTTCTTCCCTTGAAGAATCAATATGACTGCCAAAATTACAAGGTAGCCTACATAAGCGCCGACTTCTGTCAGGGAAGGATTACCGTTGTATCCGACCAGCGCTTTGAGAAGCAATCCCACCTCACTCTTGTCGCTCAGAATGGCATTGATGTTCCAGACGTTTTCGATTACTGAAGGAATGATCCCTGCTTCATTGAACTCGTGAACTCCCAGCCCAACCAGACCCGCCGCAAAAATAACCAGAAGAATGTTGGTTACGCCAAAGAAATTACGCAGACTGAGTCTCATGGTGGATGAAAACACTATCCAACCCAAAAACGCCGCACTGATCAAGCCAAGTAATGCGCCGGAAACCGTTTGCAACGGACTGGAAGTCAGTCTTGCCGCGAGCAGGAACAACGCCAATTCAATCCCCTCGCGGAATACTGCCAGGAAAGCCAACGCGAACAGGGCTTTCTGTCCCTTGCCCAGCGCTGCCTGGTTGGTTTGTTCCTCAATTTCACTCTTGAGTGTACTACCATGATTTTTCATCCATAGGATCATCCAGGTTAGGACTCCTGCGGCAAGAAGCATGGCAATGCCCTCGAAAATTTCCTCGCCTCTACCTTCGAATTCCATTCCAAGCAGGTTAAGAGCCAGCGCTGCGACAAGACTTAACAGTGCGGCTAAGCCTACACCTCGCCAGACGACGCCGTTCATATCCGTGCGCTTTAGTTTTACAAGGACTCCCAGTACGATGCCGATGATCAGGGCGGCTTCCAGACCTTCACGCAGTGATAATAGAAAACTTGCAAACATTGAATATAGACCTCCAGATCTTAGGGGATCCAATTGGATAGTACATTCACAATCAGATCAGGATTCGCGGGATCATTTGTTTTCAAATGAACCGCAAAGTTGTGCGGGCCATCCATGCCTTCGTGCATCATGAAGACACTGGATTCGACAATGGTGCTTTCGCCAGGTTTGAGTACCATCGAACCGATGGTTAGTTGAGGTGGTCAGCATCCCTCCAGTACTTCGATGTACGGGTCTTCCTTGAAGCGCAGTGTGCCATCCCCGGTATTGGTAACTTTGATCGCGAAAGTCTTCTCCACGTTAAACTTCACATCGCCATAGTCAATCAACTGTTGATCCACTGCGATCGACGGCGTGCTGCCACCATCCCCCTGACGCGCGAACAGAAATACTGCAAGGGCGATGAACACTCCGCCCAGCGCCAGAAACAGCCACGGGAACTTCTGCTTTTGTTTCTGTCTCTTATGTTTTTTGCTCATAGAGCCTCCTTAATTTCCATATTCAAACTGGAACGAATAGATGTATGCGATCAGGTCCCAGATTTGTTTTTCGGTAAAAATGACGCCCCACATGGGCATCCCTGTTCCCATGCCTCCGCGTAGGATTTTCCCTTGTAATAATGCAGGGCTTGCACCAAGCATCCGCCGCGGATCGGTGAAATCCACAGGCACTTGCATCACCATATTCATTGCGCCCTCCATTGTTTGCATGGAGGCTTCACCTGCCTCGGCAAGATCGTCGGCAAAGACGCCATCGCCTGCGCCATTTTCACCGTGACAGGCGGCGCAATTTTGGGCGTAGAGTTGTTTCCCGTTTGCAAGGGATTCAGGGGTGGTATTGGATTGCCAGAAGTAGGCGACTGTGTCCCAGCGTTGGGCTTCGGTTAGGGATGTGTTTTGTAAACTTTCAAAAACCTCATAAGGTGAATGAGAACGATAGTAGTCGGCAGACTGGTCAATTGGTAAATTGGCTTCCAGTAATTGACCGCTGGTCGCCGAAGGCTTTCCTGTTGGAACAACAGGCGCGTCGTGCGGAGCGTCAAGGTCGAGGTTGAGGGAAACGTAGAGGGGAACAGAGGCAGGCTGGGGGTCAGTAGAAGCGCCGCTGACTTCTATTGTGCCGCGCATGCGCCAGTGGTTGAGTCCGCACCAACGCGTGCAGAAGAAGGCATAGATTCCAGGCTTGTCGAAGTTCAATGTGACCTCGGTAACTTTGCCGGGCAGGATGTCCACACTTCGCATGTCCATCTGACCGACTGCAAAACCATGTACAACGTCATCGGAAGTGATCTTTAGATGAAGAGGCTTGCCCACTTCTGCTTGAATGACATCGGGATTCCAGCCGCCATCCTCCGCCATGCGTGCGTGGATCAAAGGTGTGCGTGCCCAAAGGAATAATGGAGCGCCAACGGCAAGGAGTATCCCTGTGATAATCAGGATGCGTGAGATGAGTTCGGAGCGTTTCATAGCAATAACCAGAGCATGAGAGAGGTGGCGATAAAACAATATATGATCACTGGAATGGGTGAAACCTTTACTTCACCTGCGGCTTTTTGCGCGGTGCGCGCCGACCAGATCAAGCCGCCAACCAGCGCCAAGGTCTGTGCAGGTGCGAGAATGGAGGTGAACATCGGCTGCCATGCTGCATGGGCTGTGCCAAAAAGATTCCACCCAAGCCCCAGTGGGTCGGAGAGGGCGGCAAGGATGTAAGAGGCGTTGGTGAGAACGAAGGACAGGCTGAATGCCACCCAGAACATCAAACCCAATGGGATCAGGGCGGTTGAGAGTGATGCAAATCTTTGTTTAAGTGGAAGCGTATTCTTCTTGTTTAGAATACCAAGCATGAACAAGCCAGGCAGAATAACGAAGATGATCGCAAGAAAAACGATGGCATAGATGAACCAGGAGTTTGAACTGACATTGTAGGCGGCATCCTTGAATGCGCCCCACGGACCCAGCAGGACGCCTGCATAGATAATCGCCGAGCCGAGCATGATGAAGGCTTTGAATGCTTCGTCCATGCGAGTGGATGGTTTGGCAAGGTCAGCGGAGAAGGGACGCAGGTTGACGGCAATATTATCATGCGGGCAGGTGCGGATACATTCCATGCAGAGTCCGCAGTAAGTATTCTTTGTCAACCCGCCGGGGAAAACATCCCACGGACAGCCATAACCTGCTGAAGAACCGTTATAGCATGGCTTGCCTTCACAAGTGACACAAACCTGCTTATCTTTGATGCGCAATTCGATAGGGGCAGTTTGGGAATACAGACCGATAAACCCGCCAACGGGACAGAGATAGCGGCAGAAGGCGCGGCGTTCAAAAACTGTGCTAAGTCCAATGGCGGCGAAGAGCATGGCGGCAAGCACAATGCCTGTGATGTTTGGGGTGGTGAGCAGAACACTGCTGAAAAGAGCGAGAAGAAGAAAAGAAATATTCTGCAGCCAGATATTGCGGAACATCTTCGGTACGCGGAGATTGAGCCACTTCGGTCTTTTGTCGGGGGGACTCAACGCTGCGCCACGCTGTAACCATTCGCCTGGAAGCGGGATCGGGCAAACCGCGCACCATCCACGCCCGAAGAAGGGAACCGCCACAAGAATCAGAATAGCCCACCATGCAATCCACACGAAGACAATGCTAAAGTTATGACTCCCGACAGGTGTTCCGATGAGTCCCGCAAGGATGGCAAAGATGTATCCGATCAGCATCACGATAAAGACTGCCAATTGGGGGTAACGGCTTTTGAGAGCGTTCTTTATAAAGGGAATACGGGTAAGTTCGATGCGGTTCATAATCTACGCAACATTTCTTTCTTCTTTTTTCAAGATGAAAGAAGAAAGAGGAAAGAAGCCAATCACTGTCAAGGACGCAAGCCCTATCGAGCGATATAGCCAGTCATTTCTTCCAACAATTAGTTTACCGATCATGAAGGGATGCATGGCTCCGCAGGTGATGTTACAGCGGAAGCGGAAAGAGCCGGGTTTGTCGGCTACGAAGGTCAGGGTTGCAGATTGACCTGGGTCGGCTTCGACGGAAATATCGTAATCATCCACATATAAACCGTGGACAACATCCGTGTTGACCAGTTGGATGGTCACTGTATCGCCAGTGTTGACTTTAAGTTCGGAGGGAGAATAGGCAAACTGGTGCGCGTCAATCTCAAAGGTCCGTTCTTGAGGCGCAATGGCTGGAACTGGCAGGGGCGCGAATGCCACCGCCAGTCCTGCCATTACAAGGAGGAGAAGAGAGAAGCGCGGGTTCATCTGGTTAGGGAATATTGGATCGCCCGTATTTTGAATAGGTTGTGTCGATGTATGCCCTGGCATCCTGCGGACTTTTGCCCTCGTTCAGCATGCGCATCACATCCTGGGTGATGTCCACGCAGATGGAGCAGCCGAGGGCATGATTGTCGAAGGTGATCTTCCCGCTGGCATCCACATCCGAAACGTAGCAATCATAATTGGAGGTGTGACCGATGTCGCCGCATCCGCAATAACAGGGAATATCCTGCATGATGTCGGGATTGGCGGTATTAAACTGGTACGCCTCTTGCACTGCCACTGGAGCGGATTGAACATCCATTGGCATTTGGTCCAATGGCGACATGGCAAGATGAACTTCACTTGAACTTGATGTGGAACAGGCTGAAATTGCCGTGCCAACCAGCGCAAGCACAATTAACAGGAAAATAAATTTATTTGCTTTTGAAAACATATTGAGCCTCCGTGTTCGGATGGCTCAATAGTAGTCTGACAATTATGTCCGTTCCAGCGCAGTACGGCGGATAGAGGTATGCGCCAAATGGCTTATGATGAATGTCATCTGGTGCAGGAGGCGAATTAAGCGTTGATCACCTGTGCCTGGTAGTTATGGCGTCCATCATTTCCCGCCCCAACCACTGCCTGAACAAGCATCTCGATAGAGACCTTTTTCTCATCGAAGTACACTTCTGCCATGCGCATGTTCAACAGCACATCGGCGTCATGGACGCCGTCCAGCAACAACAGACCATTACGTACACGCGTGGCGCAGTTAGGACAGCCCATCCCTGAAACGGACAGCAGGATTCGGTCAGCAGACTGGATGATATGATCCAGCGCGGACTTTTGGATCGGTTCAACGTGGCAATTGTCGCTCATGATGATCTCCTCTCAATTGTGTTGCTTTACAGGATAGTGTTGGACTTTCCTTGCCTTTTCGCCCAATTCGGGCTTGGCAAAGGTTTTGGGGGAACGCTCAAACTGCGCCTGGCATTGCGGACAGCATAGAAAATAGTTCACACCTTCAAACTCGATGGTGATGTGGGCTTTGCCGCGATTCATCCGTTTGCCACAGACGGGGTCTTTGAATGACATATGGATACTCCTTGGTAAATGTATTCCTTCATGTATTTTTTTGATTTAAGTTAACTGACTGAGTGTAAAACGCCCAAGGCTGGGAGCAATCTCAATCCGCAGGATGGAGTCTACAAGATCTGACATTAAATGCAGAGAGGCATCTTGCCTATTCCGGGTATACGCCATTTTGCGGATATTGTTTTTCAGGTAGTTTTCATTTGAGCTGTGTACCCTTGGATAAGCAGGAATGCCTGTGTAGCTGGGTACAAAATAGTGCCTTCATGGAAAATAATTTGATCAAATAGTCGTTCATATGAAGAAGATAATAAACACCAAACTCGCAATATTTTTCCTACTGGGGTCAATTGTTGTGATTCCCCTGATCTATTCCATTCCTGTGGTTCATGAAAAAGTTGCATGGCGAGTCAATGAAGCATGGGCACAGATCAAGTATGCAATATCTCCTCCGGAGAAGGTGCTATTTGTCCCAAAGCAGATCCCCACAACTGAAGTTCCTCACCCAACCGCGACTGGGACAGTTCCCGCACCCCAACTTATGCCAGCAACGACGCCAACCCTCGTAGTGTCGCCAACACCTTTACCTGAAAAAATGATACTCAATGGTGCCCAGCATGAATATCAAACCTGGAATAACTGCGGCCCGGCTACCTTGGCAATGGCGCTTACTTACTGGGGATGGGACGGCGATCAGCGACCTATTGCCGCCTTCACCAAACCCAATTCGCGAGACAAGAATGTAATGCCTTATGAACTGTC
>DYGV01000212.1 GCA_020724505.1 Anaerolinea thermophila | reverse complement strand
CCCCGCCGCCCAAAGATTTGGCGGCGGCGATAATGTCTGGTACCACGTCCCAATGTTCCACCCCCCACAGCTTGCCAGTGCGTCCCATGCCAGTCTGCACCTCATCGGCGATGAGCAATACGCCGTACTGTTGCGTGGCGGCGCGCACGCGCGGCCAAAAGTCGTCCGGCGGCACGATCCCACCAGCTTCGCCCTGGATTGGCTCGAACAGACAGGCGGCGATGTCAATCCCTACCTTGTTGCATATCTCCAGTTGTCGTTCGACAGCCTCGGCATCGCCAAACGGCACATGATAGACCGGACCGCCGTACAGCATTCCAAGCGGCTGGCGATAATCGGCTTTGCCCATCATACTGAGCGATCCCATCGTCTTGCCATGAAAGGCTTTCACAGCCACGATGAATCCATTGCGCTTGGTATAGAGTTTGGCGACCTTGATGGCTGCTTCGATGGCTTCGGTGCCAGAGGCGCAAAACCAACTGTATTTTATCTCGCCGGGGGTAATCTCGGCCAGCAGGCGCGCCAGGACGCCGCGCAGCGGATCAATCAGTTCCTGACTGGGCATGGGGGTGCGTTCCAACTGGGCGCGCACCGCAGCGATCACTTCAGGGTGCGACCATCCCAGGTCAAGAAGACCATAACCGCCCAGACAGTCAATATACTCACGACCGAGGGCGTCGCAAAACACCGCCCCACGGCCGGTCCACTCCACCGCTGCCCAGTCGCCGGCTTCTGTCACCGACTTGCGATAATCCAACCAGCCCTTGTTGAAATGTTCGGCAAAATTATATTTGGATTCTTCGATGATCGTCTTGGCTTCGGATTCGGCCAGGGTGGGTTTGCGAATAATATCTAACCAATGTTCTGCATACTTAACGGCGTTTTCCAGAGATTGGGGCATTGTGGGGAACTCCTCTCGGTCGGCTCATTTGTTGGGGTTTGGCAACGGATAAGGGTCAATTTAAGCATCTAAGGTGGTCTTCTTCAGAATTTACGCGTCCACTCCTTCGGCCAGCGCTCGATGACCACTTTCTTTTGGGTGAAAAATTCCACCGCGTCCCAGCCCTGACCGTGCATATCGCCAAAGAAACTCTCTTTCCAGCCGCTGAACGGGAAGAACGCCATTGGAGCAGCCACACCGATGTTGATCCCCACATTGCCGGCCTCCGCTTCATAGCGAAACTTGCGCGCTGCGCCGCCATCGCGGGTGAAGATGCAGGCCATGTTGCCATAAGCGCGTTGGTTGACCAGGGCAAGCGCCTCGTCCAGGTTGGCGACGTGCATCAAACCCAACACCGGACCGAAAACCTCTGTGCGCGCCAGCTCTGAGTCGGGCGGAACATCGGCGATCACGGTTGGTCTGACGAAGTTGCCTTGTTCATAGCGGGGAATCACCGTCCCGCGCCCATCCACCAGGACCGAACCGCCTTCCTTTGCCCCTTTGCCGATTAGCCCTTCGATACGATGACGCGATTGAGGGCTGATTACCGGTCCCATTTGAACCCCTGCCTCCAGGCCATATCCCACCACTCGGCTGGCAGCCGCCTCGCAGATAGATTCGGTGAACCAACCGCGCGCTTCGGCAACCGTGATGGCGACCGAGGCTGCCAGGCAGCGCTGCCCAGCAGAGCCAAAGGCGCTATCGGCGACGATTTGGGTGCACATCTCCATATCTGCATCGGGCATGATGACAATGGGGTTTTTTGCCCCACCCTGCGCCTGGACGCGCTTTCCGTTTTGTGCCGCGCGGGAGTAAACATGACGCGCCGTAGGGGTCGAGCCGACAAAAGTCACGCCCTTAACCGCTGGATGATCCAACAGCGCGTCAACCGCCTGTTTTGAGCCGTTGACCATGTTCACCACGCCCTTGGGCAAACCGGTTTGTTCCAGCAGGCGGAAGATCTTTTGCATGGTGAGCGGCACGCGCTCGGAGGGTTTGATGACATAGGTGTTGCCGGCGGCGATGGCGTAGGGCATAAACCAGAACGGGATCATCGCCGGGAAGTTGAAGGGGGCAATGGTGACGCATACCCCCAACGGTTGGCGGATCATCGTTTCGTCTATCCCCGTGGCAATATCTTCGTTGTTGTAACCTTGCATCAAAACGGGCATTCCCGCAGCCACTTCGACGTTTTCGATCACACGGCGCATCTCGCCGCGCGCCTCCTCCAGCGTCTTGCCGTTTTCGATCGTAATGAAGCGAGATAAGTCATCGAAATTGGCCTCCAGCAGTTGCTTGAGTTTAAATAAATATTGCACTCTTTCGGTCACGGGTGTTCGTCGCCAGGCGGGGAAAGCTGCTTCAGCCGCGCGGACGGCGGCGTCAACTTCCTCTGGGCCGCATAAAGGAGTCTCCGCCAACACTTCGGCGGTGGCTGGGTTGTGAACCGGGTAGGTTTCGGCGGTTTGAGCCGCTTTCCATTGGCCGTTGATATAGTTGAAAATTGGCTCCATAAGTTATCCTACGATCTTATCGGTTGTACTTGCCAGAGCTGTTTCGATGATCTTCAGCCCCTCATCGAGCTGCTCTTTGGTGATGCACAGCGGCGGGACGATAAAAACAATGCTGCCCATCGTGTTGCTCATGATGAATGTGAACAGTCCATTCTGGCGCAGGTTTTTGCCAACCTCAGCCATCACAGTGGGTGGGAATACCTCTTTCGTTTGGCGGTCTTTGACCAATTCAATGGCGGAGAACAGACCGATATAGCGTACATCCCCCACGGATGGATGGCGCGCTTTGATCTCTTCCAGCGCTTCGCCCAGATATTCGCCGAGCGCAGCAGCGTTTTCGATCAAATGATCCTCTTCGTACACCTCGATCGTTGCCAGGCCCGCGGCGCAAGCCAGAGCATGCCCGCTATAGGTGAGGCCGGCGTAAAGGTATTTGTCATCGAAATAAGTTGCAATTTCGTCGGAGACGATCACTGCTCCCAGTGGAACATAACCGGAGGTAAGGCCCTTGGCGGTGGTGATCATATCTGGGACCACATCCCAGTTATCTGCGGCGAACCATTTGCCGGTGCGCCCCCAGCCAGACATGACCTCGTCGGAGATGAGCAAAATGTCGTAGCGGTCGCAGATTTCGCGCACCCGCGGCCAGTAATCTTCCGGCGGGACGATAAGACCGTTGGATCCGGTCACGCCCTCCATAATGATCGCGGCAATTCTCTCGGCTCCCTCGTAACGAATCACCTCTTCCACGTGGTCTATACATTGGCGTTTACAGATCTGTGGAGTCAATCCAAAGGGGCAACGATAGCAGAATGGGTCGAGGAAATGCACCGCACCCGGCATCGCCGGTTCGACCGGCAGGCGGCGGTAATCGCCGGTCAGGGCGATGGCGCCGTGCGTCGCACCGTGATACGAGCGGTAACGCGCCATGATCTTGTGCCGACCCGTATAAAAGCGCGCCAGCTTAATGGCGTTCTCGTTCGCTTCTGCGCCGCCCAAGCAGAAAAAAGTCTTCTTGAGGTTTCCGGGCGTGATCTCAGCCAGTCGTTTACCCAGCAAGCCACGCGCTTCGGTGGCGTTGCTGGGGTGCACGAAGCAGAGCTTTGCGGCTTGCTCCTGAATGGCTTTCACCACCTTCGGATGTTGATGGCCGATATTGGTATTCATCAGTTGGGAAGAGAAGTCGAGGTAGCGCTTTCCGTCGGCATCCCAGAAATAGACGCCTTCCGCTTTGGCAACGGGGATCGGGTTGACCTGTTCCTGCACCGACCACGAGAAGAAAGTATATTGGCGATTTAGCTGCACGATCTCCTGTGAAGAAAGCGTTGACATAGGATCTCCTGGGCTTATTGGATGATGAGAGGCTTGCTCAATGACGTTCGACGATTTTGACGATCTCGGCGTAGACGTTTAACGTTTCATCAATGTCGGCGTCGCTGTGGCTGTAGGATAAGAACCACGGTTCGCGCGGGTCGTGATCGGGCATCACGCCCCGTTCAATGGCGGCCTCAGCCAGGCGCAGGGTATACTCTTGATCGCTCAAGTTCCAATCGCGCTGGCAGGTTACTTTGTCTACCCCCACTGCGAAGGAGAACATAGCCGGCGGGCCGCTGAAAAACACCTGGATGCCGTTCTCTTCAAAAATCTCTTTCAAGCCTCCCATAAGTCGCAGACCGCGTTCGGCGATTGTCTTCAGGATGGGTTTTTCTCGCAGCAGCGACAGTGTGGCAAAGGCGGCTGCCACCCCCGCTTTATTGTTGTTGAACGTACCGCCCTGCGCCACGCCCTGACCGATAATGCTCATGATCTCTTTCTTCCCGCCGAAGGCCGCAATTGGATAGCCGTTGCCCAATGCTTTGGCGTAGGTAGCCATGTCTGGCTTAATCTTGTAATATTCCTGCGCCCCGCCGTTGGCGATCCGGAAGCCGGTCTTGACCTCATCCAGGATAAAGACAATGCCGTATCTGTCGCACTGTTCCCGGATATACTCCAGGAAGCCGGCTTGCGGCTCAATTGCGCCGCAATTACCCTGGCATGGCTCGGTGATGATGGCGGCGATCTGTTCTCCATAACTGCGCAGGGTTCGTTCGAGCGCCTCAAAATCGTTGAACGGTAGTGTGATGATTAGATCGCGCAGATGGCGCGGAATGCCGGAGGAGGCCGGTACCGGAATGGGGCTTAAACGATTGCCATAAGCCTCGGCTGGCGCATAAGTGGACCAGAGAGTGTAATCTTGAAAGCCGTGGTAGTTGCCTTCGAATTTCAGTAGCACCTCGCGCCCGGTGTAGGCGCGTGCCACGCGCGCTGCGTGCATCGTCGCTTCGGTGCCGGAACATGCCAGGCGAACCATCTCCACTGCCGGGCACATATCCACAATCATTTCTACTAGCGCCACTTCCAGTTCGCTGGTCATCGCTCCCAGCGCGCCCCGTTTGATCTCTTCGATGACCATGTTATCTACTTCGTCGAACGCGTGCCCAAGGATGATGGGACCGAAGGCCAGCCGATAGTCAATGTATCGGTTCCCATCTACGTCCCAAAGGTACGCTCCTTTGGCGCTCTCCATATAAGGCGTGATCCCATCTCCCCAATAACGGAAGTTGGAGTTCACTCCCAAGGGCATCACTTGATAGGCTCTCTGTTGTAAAGCGATGCTTTTCGCGCGTATAAAGGCCATGAGCTCCTCTCCTGGAATCAAACCGGATCACTGAATTTCAGGTCGCTTGTGTTCTGCATTGCCAGAGGGAATGCGCCATTGATAGATATCCTTGAGCTTGACCGGTACAATGGATGTGGTGGTCTTGCGTACGCCGGGAAGTCGGCCAATGACTTCGGTGGCGAATTGATAAATTTCGGTGTTGTTGTGAGCGATAATCTGCGCGCTGACATCTCGCTCGCCGATGGAGCAAGCTACATAGCTCACCATTTCATGTTCTGCTAAAAATTTGGCGACTTCCTCAATGCGTCCGGGTTCGACCTCCACGAATACATCGGCTACCACCTGATAACCTAGCGCCTGTGGGTTAACAATGGCGCTGATGGTGATCAAGTTGGCTTTGACCATTTGTTCGATGCGGTAACGTACAATACGCTCTGTGATGTCTCCCCCAATGCGGCGTGCAATCTCAGCCGCGGGCATGCGCCCATCTTCGATGAGTAAATTGACGATTTCTCGGTCAATCTTGTCGATTTTATACATGATTATTTAGAAACACTGTCGAATACGACAAAACTTTGTCCCTCGTTATACCGTCAAAACAGAAAAAAGTCAAGCGCTTTTTGCCCTTGACTTGAAAAATATCTCAGATTGAAGCAGCCAGCTAATCGGAGAGATGCTGCTCGACAATCTTGTAGCTATGCTTTATGGTGTTACGGCTCAACATTTGCATTGAATGCGCGAATGTCGAGCGCCATTTATATCGCCTCCGATTGCGGCATGAATGCCGCGGTACGACTTGGGACATTTAGATCGCCTGCGGTTGCGGCATGAATGCAGCGGTACGACTTGGGACATTTATTTCGTCTCTGGTTGCGGCATGAATGCCGCGGTACGACTTAGGACATTTATTTCGTCTCTGGTTGCGGCATGAATGCCGCGGTACGACTT
>DYGV01000211.1 GCA_020724505.1 Anaerolinea thermophila | reverse complement strand
GCTTACTTCGTGCGAGCGCCGCAGGGCGGCTATGGGCGCGTCTATATTTTGGATATTGAAAGCGCTCAGGCGACAGATCTGATTCTTCTGGCAGAGGCGAAGAGTTTGATTTGGAGCCCCGATGGGCGCAACCTGGCGATGATCGCCCGTTTTAAACCCAAAAACGCCGTTGAATATTTGTTGGTTTTAGACGTACAAACCGGCGACCAAGTGTACTCCGCCCCGTTGGAAAGCAGCGTGCAGGTAATTAACGATTGGCTAATTGGCGAATGGGGAGTAGAATTTCCACAGGAAGCGCGTCGCCTGGATGAGTGCGCCGCGCCGCCAACCTCATAAACGCATTTGAAAGAGGCAGACCACCCAATCCGCGGTCTGCGCCTGGCTGCCTCCTCGGCCGCCGATGGAATATGTCCGAGACGAACAAATCGCCTGCTTTGGATGCCAAACCGCCCGGCGCGAACGATCCAGCCAATGATCCGCTGCTGGATTTATTGCGCGACCACTACGCGCCGATTTTCCAACTTGCACTCGCATTTCTGGATTCGCCCGCAGCGGCGCGCCGAATTGGGTTGCGCATTCTTGCCGCGGCGCAACCGGAGAACGAAGCCTGGCGAACGCCTCGAGGCAGGAATAAATTATACGCAGCCGCCCTCAAAGAGACGCAGCGCATTTCCCAACGCAGCTCGTTGAGTCAACCCTCCGCCACCCAGCCAGCTGGGTTTACCGCCTCCTTGTGGCGCATGGTAGACGCTTGGGACTTGCGTGAACGCCAGCTTTGCGTCCTTTACTATGTGCTGGGATGGTCAGCGGATGATGCAGCGAAGGTGTTAGGCGTTAGCGTGGGTGCAGTTCAGGCGCAACTGGATATCTTCCGCCGCCGGTTTGCAACCTTGCCAGAGCAGGACCCAATCGAAGATCTGCCTACGGAAACCTTCGCTACTGCTGAACAATTAAACGACCACCTGGCGCTGCCAGGCGAAGCTGCGCAGCAGGCGGCAATCAAACGATACAACCCTCTGGAGATTCGCGTAGCCCGTTCCCTGCGCCAGCGCTGGCCTGCGCCGCCGATGGGATCAGCAGAAGCGCAGGCACTTTTGGAGGAAGCCCGCCAACTGACCAAGCAAATCACCCGTCCGCTACAATTTCCACCCGGCAGGGTTGCTTGGGCAGTCGGCGCGGTTGCAGCGTTATTATTCGTATTATTGGTGGGGGGCTTAGCCATATTTTGGATCGCCGGGCGCGGGAATGCTCGGCAAAGTGCTTCCTCGCCTTCCGTTGCTCAGGGCTTGCCCACCCCTGAAGTGCGTCCGCTCACCCGCCGCTCAAGTCTGGAGGACATCCGCCGCCGCTGGCAGGAATCCACCAGCTTGTGGCGCAGCCTAACGGTGGATGTGCAAAGCATCCGCTATGGCCCCGCCAGTTATATCGGGGCGCCACGCGCCTACCGTGCTCAAGCCTGGATCTTGCTCCCCGATCAGAGCATTCAACTTACCGGCTTACTCTCCCAGCCGATTGGAAAAGTGGATGTGATCGCCGGTCAGCGACGTTTTACGCGTAATTACGCCAACAATTCCACCTTCAGCGAGCTATGGAATGGTGATGTAGATGAGTTGCTGCCCGAAGGTATTCTGCGCGCTATGATATTTCCTGCCACATCATCATGGGCTGCGCGAGACGGAGCAGTCCGACCGGCTGAAAATGCGCAAATAGCCGGCCGTTCTGCAGTGGCTTTTGATTGGCTTAATTCGGAAGGCCAACGCGAAGCGCGTTTATGGCTGGATGTTTATACGGGCATCTTGTTGCGAGTAGAGATTTATACCGGGGCAGACTTCCAAACGTTGGAGAGCATCAGCCTGATAACCGAAATTGCTTTCGACCGTCAGGAGCCGCCGCCAGCGTTAGTGATTGCAGCGCGCCAGAGGCAGAGCATGACTTCCGATGTCAATCCATCGTTGTTAGGTTACCTGCCAACCGCCACGCCAGTCCACACCATGCCGCCCCGAAAACCCTTGCCCATGGATGCTGCCTCGGTGGGGATGGATGTCTCTCGCAGCCAATTGATCTTTCAATTTCCTAATGATCCAACCATTTCCAACGCCCAGGTCAACACGGCTTCTGCGCCGGCAGAACTGTTCGCCGATGGTTATTGGCTTGGCAGTCTCAAATTCGGCCTGCCCTGGATGTTGCGCTGTCAACGATCCCCCGATGGACGGCGGTTGGCTTTCAATACGTTCAGCGATGGTTCAGCTCCCGAAGACGGCATCCTGCGCTGGTTCAACATCAACGACCCCAGCAGGATTTATCAACTCTTGCCAGAGATGAGCGTGACTGCGTTTGCCTTCTCGCCCGACAGCCTGCGCCTGGCTGCAGCCGGGTCGGCGCGCAACGGTCAACCCGATGGCCTCTATGTGGTTGAAATTGCTACTGGCGAGGCGGATTTTATCCTCGAAGCGCACGAAGCGTATAGCTTGGTATGGAGCGCAGACGGCGAGTTTATCGCCCTAATTGGACGGCTACCCGGTGAAACCGCTCCTGCCATGCTGGTTGTGCATGTCCGCACCCACCACCTGGCTTTCCGCGGCATCCCAGGTCAGGTGAGCGGCGCGCCGCCCCCCACTTCTTCTGTTTCTTCCTGGGGGGTTGAATTTCCCGTTTCAATGGGTGGAATGGATGAATGCGCTGCACCGCCGGCGCGCTGAGGCGCTCTGACAAGTAACCACCTCTGATATAGATTTAATACAATTTTCGGATAGTGCTGGTAAAATTCGGACGGAATTGTACCGAATTGGATAATCATCGCGACGCCGGGCAATCCCCGGTGTTATATCGTACGATCCCAACATATCATCCAACCACTAAGGCATGAAAATGGCTTTCACCATGCGGTTAAATACGAGGTTCCCGAAAATGGAAAAAGAAGAGTATTTGGATTTGTATTATCAAATGGTTCTGATCCGGCGAGTAGAAGAAGCTGCAGCGCAACTTTATCAGCAGGGCAAAATCGGCGGATTTTTACATCTTTATATTGGTCAGGAAGCAGTGAGCACTGGCCTGATCTCCGCCCGCCAGCCACAAGATCGCGTCATCACCGCCTATCGCGACCATGGCGTGGCGATCAACTGCGGCATCCCTGCTAAAAAAGTTATGGCTGAGCTGCTGGGCAAAACCACCGGCGTTTCGAAGGGCAAGGGCGGCTCGATGCACATGGCAGATGTGAGCAAAAACTTCTGGGGCGGTCACGCCATTGTAGGGGCGCACCTACCTCTGGCTGCAGGTCTGGCGCTGGGCGACCAGTATCTTGAAAACGACGCCATCACAATTTGCATGTTCGGCGATGGCGCAACCAACATCGGCTATTTTCACGAAGCGCTCAACCTCTCCAAGGTTTGGAATTTACCCGTGCTGTGGGTGTGTGAAAACAACCGCTACGGCATGGGCACTGCCGTGGAGCGTGCCTCAGCCGTATCCGAAATTCGCCAGAAAGCGGAGGGGTACTGCATTCCAAACGACTGCGTAGACGGCATGGACGTGCTCAAAGTTCGCCAGGCGGCAGAGGAAGCCATCCGGTTTGTGCGCCAGAACAATAGCCCTTTCTTCCTGGAAATCGAAACCTATCGCTTCCGCGGACATTCGATGGGCGACCCAGAGCGATACCGCAAACCCGAAGAAGTCAAGAAGTGGGAAGAGAACGACCCCATCGGTATCTATCGAAATCATTTGATCGCCAAGCAGATTGCCAGCGAAGAGGAGCTCGACCTTCTGGATGAAAAGGCGACAAAGGAAACCGCCGAGGCGGTGCAATTTGCAGAAACCAGCCCAGAGCCGCCGCCGGAAGCCTTGTTCGAACATGTTTACGCTGACGTGTCATAGCGCCGGCAGAGAAATCTTAAAAACTTTGAGCAACCAGATCAACAGGGCTGTTCAAAAATTACAGAGGGATCATCAATGGCTAAGATAACCATGAGAGAAGCAATCTCCCAGGCTTTATGGGAGGAAATGGAACGCGACCCGAATATTTTTATTCTGGGTGAGGAGGTGGGTGTGTGGGGGGGCACCTACGCCGTCACCAAAGGTTTCTATGATCATTTCGGAGCGAAACGAGTGCGGGATACGCCTATTGCCGAAGCAGTGATCGTCGGCGCTGCGATTGGCGCGGCTCTAGCTGGGACGCGCCCTGTCGCCGAATTGATGACCATCAATTTCGCCTTTTCAGCCATGGATCATATTGTCAATGAAGCCGCCAAGTTGCATTATATGTTCGGAGGTCAGTTCATCCTGCCTCTGGTGATCCGTACGGTCGGCGGCGGCGGACGACAGCTTGGCGCCACCCATTCGCAGACGCCAGATGCAATCTTCGCCCACTTTCCGGGTCTGAAAGTTGTGGCACCGGGTACGCCTGAAGATGCCAAAGGGCTGCTCAAGTCCTCCATTCGCTCCAACGACCCGGTATTGTTCATCGAACATGCCACGCTTTACCAGACGCGGGGGGAAGTGCCAGAAGGCGATTACACGATCCCTATCGGCTTCTCCAAAGTGCAGCGGCCCGGCCGGGATGTCACCATCGTAACTTATAGCAAAATGCTGGAAACCTCCCTGAAAGCCGCCGAACAGCTTGCCAAAGAGGGCATCGAAGCAGAGATCGTTGACCTGCGCACCTTGCGCCCGCTGGATATGGGGCCAGTGATTGAGTCATTCAAAAAGACCAACCGAGCGGTGATCGTGGAAGAGGGTTGGCGTTCCTTTGGCGTGGGTTCAGAGGTCGCCTCCCGCATTTACGAAGAGGCTTTCGATTACGCCGACGCGCCGATTCAACGCGTGGCGCAAAAAGAAGTCCCTCTACCTTATAATCGTAACCTAGAGCAGATGGCGTTGCCGCAAGTGGAAGATGTGATCACCGCGGTCAAGGAGGTGCTTTAATGGCTAATACCGTCATCATGCCTAAATTAGGTTTCGACATGGCAGAAGGCACTCTGGTGCGTTGGCTGATTCAGGAAGGCGATCCCATCCAAAAGGGAGCAATTCTGGCCGAGATCGAAACCGATAAAGCCACGGTAGAGGTCGAATCTAATTATGAAGGCGTTGTCGCGCGCCTGCTGGTGTCTCAAGGCGAGGTTGTGCCGGTCAACACTCCCATAGCAGTCATCGCCGCGCCAGGGGAGAAAGTGGAGGATTTGCCGAAAGCAGCGGAAGCCGCCGCCGAGAAACCACCTACGCCATCAGAACCCGCTGCAAAGGGCGCGGCTGCGCCTGTCCAGGTTGAGCCAGCGACAGAAGGTCAGCTCCCTGGAGGCGTGAAGGCCTCGCCCCTGGCGCGACGTATGGCGGCGGATATGCGCATCAACCTGCAAAAAGTCGCCGGCAGCGGTCCCGGCGGCAGGATTGTCAAACGTGACATACAGGCATATCTGGAAGCGCCGGCAGCTCAGGTTGCAGCGCCTGCTTTAACGGAAGCGCCGGCCCCCGCCCGCGCACCGTTGCCCCCATTGGCGGCTCTGTCGGCTGCGCCCCCACCCGAAGATCAGGTTATTCCTTTGAACCGGCTGCGCGCGGCTATCGGCAGGCGCATGGTCGAGTCGAAACAGCAAGCGCCGCACTTCTACGTGACGCACGAATACGACGTGGGCGCCTTAATGGAGCTGCGTAAGCAGATAAATGCGCTGTTGCCCGAAGAGGAAAAAATCTCGGTCAATGACTTCGTCATAAAAGCGGCGGCCTTGACCCTGCGTCAATTTCCTAATCTGAACGCCGCTTTACAGGGCGATCAGATCGTGCGCTATGGGGCAATCAACATTGGCGTGGCGGTAGCTGTGGAAAATGGCTTGCTCACCGTAGTTTGTCGCGACGCAGATCGCAAACCGCTGCGCCAGATCGCGCTTGAGGTGCGCAGTATGTCTGCTCGGGCACGTGAAGGAAAAGTCCGCCCTGAAGACATAGAAGGCTCCACCTTCTCCACCAGTAACCTGGGCATGTTCGATGTCGAACATTTCGTCGCCATTATCAACCCCCCCGAAGCAGCGATTTTGGCGATTGGCTCCGCGAAACAGACGCCTGTAGTCAAAAACGACCAACTTGCCATTGGCTGGCGCATGAAGGCCACCC
>DYGV01000210.1 GCA_020724505.1 Anaerolinea thermophila | reverse complement strand
CGCCTTACAGGAGAAAGGCAACATCTACACCCGCATCATGAACCCGACCAACGATGCCTTCGAGCAGCGCATCGCCGATTTGGAAGGTGGCGTGGGGGCTTTATCGTCCAGTTCCGGGCATGGCGCGCAAACATTGATCTTCCTGACTTTGTGTCAGGCAGGCGATCATATCGTGTCGGCTTCAACGCTTTACGGTGGCACTTATAATCAATTGTGTTATACCTTCCCGCGCTTGGGAATCGAGACCACCTTTGTAGATCCCAGCGACCCGGAGAACTTCCGCCGGGCGATCCGCCCGAACACCAAGCTCATCTGGGGGGAGACGCTGGGTAATCCATTGATTAACGTGTTCCCCTTTGAGGCCGTAGCCAAGATCGCACGCGCCTATGGCATTCCGTTGGTCATTGATAATACGCTAGCCACCCCGTATCTGTGCCGACCGTTCGAGTGGGGCGCTAACATTGTGGTACATTCCACCACCAAATTTATCGGCGGCCACGGCACTTCGATCGGCGGCGTCATCGTGGACGGGGGCAACTTTGACTGGGCTGCCAGCGGACGTTTCCCCAACTTCACCACCCCCGACCCCAGTTATCATGGCCTGGTGTACGCCGACCTGGGGGAGATTGCCTTCATCGTCAAGGCGCGCGGGCAGATATTACGTGATATTGGTGCCTGCCAGTCGCCGTTCAACTCCTGGCTGTTCTTGCAAGGGCTGGAAACGCTCAGCTTGCGCATGGAGCGGCATGTACAGAACGCCCAGGCTGTGGCGGAATTTTTGGAAAAGCATCCACAGGTGAATTGGGTGAGTTATCCGGGGTTGCCCAGCCATCGTGATTACGCTGCGGCGCAGCGCTATCTGCCCAAAGGGCCGGGGGCGATCTTGGGGTTCGGCATCCGGGGCGGGGTGGAAGCCGGAAGGAAGTTTATTGATCGGTTGCAACTTTTCACCCACCTGGCAAATCTGGGCGATTCACGCAGCCTGGCGATCCATCCTGCTAGCACTACCCACAGCCAGCTCACGCCCGAGCAGCAGCTCAGCGCCGGCGTCACACCCGACTTTGTTCGCTTGAGCATCGGCATCGAAGACATCGAGGACATCTTGTGGGATTTAGATCAGGCATTGGCCGGTTCATGATGGAGGAGACTATGCCCGTGATCATCCCTGACACGTTACCAGCAAAAGGCATTCTGGAGAAGGAGAATATCTTTGTCATGGGCAATCGTCGTGCCCTGCATCAGGATATTCGTCCGTTGAGAATGGCTATTCTCAATCTGATGCCCACCAAGATTGCCACCGAAACGCAATTACTTCGCCTGTTAGGCAACTCGGCGCTGCAAGTGGAGGTGACTTTACTGCACATGGCTTCGCATGATTCCAAAAACACGCCGCAAGAGCATCTCTTGAACCATTATCACACGTTCGACCAGGTGGCAGACGAAAAATTCGATGGTCTGATCGTCACCGGCGCGCCGGTTGAGCATCTGCCCTTCGAGGAGGTGGATTATTGGTCAGAGTTGCAGGAAGTGTTGGATTGGAGCGCAACCCACGTCTATTCGACCTTTCATATCTGCTGGGCGGCGCAAGCCGACCTGTATCATCGCTTTGGCGTGCCGAAGTATCCGCTGCCGGCGAAGAAATTCGGCGTTTTCGAGCATCGCGTATTAGCGAAGAACGAAAGCCTGTTGCGCGGCTTTGACGATACCTTCTACGCGCCACATTCTCGGCACACGGAAATTCGCCGTCAGGACGTTGAACAGGTGGCAGAGCTGGACATCCTGGCCGAGTCCGATGAGGCTGGACTTTACATCCTGGCGTCGCGCGACCGCCGCCGCTTCTACATCACCGGCCATTCGGAGTATGACCCCATGACGCTCAAGAGCGAATACGAGCGGGATCGGCAGAAAGGATTGCCTATTGACTTGCCTAAAAATTATTTCCCCGATGATGACCCTCAAAAAGAGCCGCAAGTGCGCTGGCGCGGCCACGCGCACTTGCTCTTTTCGAACTGGCTGAATTACAACGTGTATCAGATCACCCCGTATGAGATTGGCAAAATCCCCAATGGAGGTACGTATTCGTCTTTTTAATGCGCATCATCTCAGGGCAAAAAATTAGATTTCGTACGGTTTTGGCATCCTAGGTCGGTTCGTGCGAGATAAATCTCGCGTTACAGGTCTTGGATAACGCGAAATTTATCTCGCCCATGTTTTTTTAGCTGCCAATCTCGCCCAAAATGCGGATATAGTGCAGAATGTGCTCGCGCGAAATCATGCCAACGATTCGATCTGCTTTGACGACCGGAACCTGTGCCACCTGCGCATTGTCCATCGTCTGCAAAAGTTCCAGAATGTGCATCTCTGGGCTTGCCAGGATTAACTTCTCGCGCGGTATCATGGCTTGTTCTGCTAGAACATTGCTCCAGTTTGCGCGCGGGATCGCGGTGACATCGCGCAAGGTGAGCATCCCCCGCAGGCGATTGCCGTCCTCGGTCACAAAGAAACAGCGATGGCCGCCGGTCAAGATTTTCTCCTCAACCAGTTGATCGAGGGGAATATCTCCAGCCACCTGGTTGCACTCCGGCGACATGACCTGAGCGACGGTGACATCGCGTAACATGCGCTGGATGTTCACTTGGGCGTAGCTGCTTGCGGCGGCGTTTTGTAAAAACCAGCCGATGAAGGCTAACCAGAGACCGTTGAAGAAGTTGCCGCGTAAAATCGTGAGTAAGCCGAGACCAATGAAGCCAAAAGCCACCGCCTGGCCCACGTAACTGGCGATCTGCGTGGCGCGATAGAAATTGGCTGTGGCTTTCCAGACAATGGCGCGCAGCACTCTGCCGCCATCCAACGGGAAACCAGGGATTAAGTTGAAGAGCCCTAAGATTAGATTGATGCGCGCCAGCCAGATGCTGGGCGCAGCCAGATAGGGCAGCGCTCGATCCAAAAGCCAGAGGCCGCCAAACAATCCTGCCAGCGCCAGGCTGGTCAGCGGGCCAGCAATGGCGATGCGAAATTCCACACCTGGGGTTTGCGGTTCTTTGCCGATCTGCGCCACCCCGCCGAAAATGAAGAGGGTGATACCTCGGACAGGAATCTTGTTACGCAAAGCAACGATCGAATGCCCCAGCTCATGTAACAGCACTGACCCGAAGAACAGCAAGCTGGTCACGCCGCCCAGCAACCACTGGGCGGTTTTGGATAGATCTGGGTATTCAGTGAGAAAGTAACCCGAAGCCAGCGACCAGGTCACCAGGCCAAATACTACAAACCAACTGGTGTGCAGCCCAACAGGAATGCCCCAAATTCGCCCCAATTTTACGCTGGCGTCCATGGATCCCTCCGCTGTGAAAAAGACCTCATCCTGGGTCGGTTAAACTACACGACCTTCTATGGTTGAAGCGGCGATTGAAATGATTATAAACCATCGGTGGACTTGTGCAAGTCTATTTGCATTATAATCAAACAGGCTCTTTACGGTTAGAGCGAGTCGTTTAATCCACTTCTGTCAATCAGATTATTCCACGGGAGGCATGATATGCGTCATTTAGCGATCATCTTACTGGCGACCTGGCTCATTGCCAGCGGCCTTTTGCCATTGTTGAATGTTTCCATCCCATCTTCGGATGTAATCTTGGCCGTGCTGGCGATTGCTGCTGGGGTGCTGCTGTTGCTCAACCGCGGCGAATTTCGTTTGCCGCGCAACCTGGGCGTTTTGCTGCTGGGCGTTTGGTTGATCCTGGCAGGGGCATTGCCGTTGCTTTCGATCAGCTTTCCTTCGAGCGAGGTTATCCTCGGCCTCCTTGCAGCCGCGGCGGGGATCCTGCTCCTGCTGAAGCGCTAGAAGAGTGGGAGGAATCGTCATTGAACAACGCTGATAGAATTCGGTGTTCTGCTTTGCAGAAGTTAATGCAATTTATGGGAGATTATGGTACACTATAAATGGCGATTTCGACCATTGTGAGCACATTTAGCCAGTTCAAGGAGGAAATAAGGATGTTAAAGAAGTCAATCTTTGCCGTAATTTCGGTATTCACCATTTTAATCCTTGCTGTCAGCCCGGTGGGCGCGGTGACCGATGGGGAATTGGATGGCGATGGTCACCCCTATGTGGGGTTGATGGTGGCTCAGGATGCTAACGGCAGACCCCTGTGGCGCTGCAGCGGCACGCTGCTTTCTCCCACCCTCTTTCTCACGGCCGGTCACTGTACAGAAGCCCCTGCGGCGCATGTAGAGATTTGGTTCGATGCTGACGTCGAATCCGGCATCCCTGCCAACGGTTATCCCTTTACGGGCGACGTGGGGGGTACACCATACACGCATCCCAACTATAACCCTAACGCTTTCTATCTCTATGACCTGGGCGTGGTCGTGTTGGATGAGCCGATGGTCATGAGCGCTTACGGCGCTCTGCCGCAGCAGGATGCGCTGGACAGCCTCTCTCGGCGGCGTGGTTTGCAGAATACCCTGTTTACTGCCGTGGGTTATGGCCTTCAAGAGAGCTTTCCAGATGCGGCTTCCTGGAAGGAAAACAACCAGAGAGTTCGCATGGTGGCTTACCCTCACCTGATCCAGATCAACGGCGGGTTGGTGGGCGATTTTTCCTTGCTGTTATCGAACAACCACGCGACGGGCGGTACCTGCTTTGGCGATTCAGGCGGCCCCAACTTCATAGGGGACTCGAATGTAGTTGCTGGCGTCACTTCTTTTGGTCTTAATGGCAACTGCGCTGGCACTGGCGGCGTCTATCGTGTGGATAGGGAGGATGATTTGGGTTGGCTCTACAGCGAGTTTGGCGCTCACCTGCCATAATCACTCTGCCTGATTCAGCTCGAAATCGCCTGGCGATCGTTCGTTAAACGTTTAGCTGCCCTGGGTATCTTCCTGGGGCGGCTATACTATTAATTAGGCTATGAATGTCCCACCGTTGGTGTTCACATGGGCTTGTTTCTAGAGGGATCTGCGCGGCGTTTTGTACTAATTTGAGTGCAGGATCGAGAATGGTCTGCGCTGATCGAGACGCAAGAGGCCGGCATCATGCGCTGCCTGGATGGCAGCTTGATATTCCTGGCGCGTAATCGGGCGCGCCAGGCGCGGGTATTGGTTGGGGTAGCGGCGCACATTGAACTCAGGCCGATATTGATCCATGAGGTTGAGGTAAGTATTGGGGGAGATTTCTTGTGCCAGAAATCGGACGATTTCCGCAGTTCCTGCTAGGTCGTTAGGTAGCACTAGATGGCGCACCAGCAGGCCGCGCAACGCCAGACCCTGTTCGCTGATCTGCAGATCGCCAACTTGGCGATGCATTTCCTTGACCGCAGCCTGATTGACCTGTGGATAGCGGGGCACTTTGGAGTAATTACGGGCGATTTGGGCGCTGGCGTATTTCATATCGGGCATATAGATGTCAATAACGCCGTCCAACAGCGCTAAAGCGGCCAGCGAGTCGTATCCGCCAGTGTTATAGACCAACGGCAAGTGCAGGCCATTTTCGGCTGCGATCTTCACTGCGGCCAGAATTTGCGCCACTACGTGGCTGGGGGAAACCAGATTGATATTGTGGCAACCGTACGCCTGCAGTTCCAACATAACCTTTGCCAGTTCTTCCGGCGTGACCAACTCGCCGGCGTCTGTCTGGCTTATGTCATAATTTTGACAGTATTGGCATCGCAGATTGCAGCGGGCGAAGAAGATTGTCCCTGAGCCGCGCCAGCCGCGCAGCGGGTCTTCTTCGCCCATGTGTGGACCGTAACTGCTCAGGCGCGCCAGGATGCCGGTGCGACATACGCCCAATATACCCGCCGTCCTGTCTGCTTTGCATTCCCAGCCACACAGATCGCAGCGTTTGAGATGCTCAGCAGCTATTTTTACCCGCTGTTCAAGCTGGCTATCGCGGAGTAGTTTTTGGTAAGCTGGTTCAAACATCCATCACTGCCGAAGATACGGGATATGAGGAAGTATATCAGAAACCTACCCACAATGCTGGTCTCCCGTAACGCGAGATTCATCTCGCATAATCGGTCAGACACGTCTGGGGATAGGCGAAATAAATTTCGCGTTACACAAGTCAGGTGCCCGTAACGCGAGATTCATCTCGCATAAGCAGTTAGACAGGTCTGGGGATAGGCGAAATAAATTTCGCGTT
>DYGV01000209.1 GCA_020724505.1 Anaerolinea thermophila | reverse complement strand
GCTGGTCATTGCGTAAATTCGGGCTGTTTGGCAATATTCGCTCCGGACACGGCTGTGAGTGCTCATCGAAACCATTGGTGATTATATCATTTTGAGTTTCTACCCCGACCCAACGAAAAGGGCGTTATGTGTTAAAATGGCAGATTGCATCCGAAAATTACAGGCGAAGCCATGAAACCCGTCTCTGATCCTGAAATCCAACTTGTGCAACCCGGCCCAACAGTCGAAGTGCATTTACCAGATGGCAGAGTATTGCGTGGTCCGCGCAACGCCCCGGTGGAGCGTTTCTTGCGCGTTTTACCGGAAGCCGATGATCCACCGATCGTGGGAGCAGTGATCAACGGTGAGCTGCGCGAGCTGACTTATCCGATCAAAATGGACGCTGCTGTGCGGCCGGTAACCATGGGAGACCCAGACGGAGCGCTGATTTATCGTCGCTCGTTGGTCTTCTTGCTGGAGACCGCCTTTGAACAGCGATTCCCGAACGCAGTTCTTCAGGTAGATCATTCCGTTTCTTCTGGCGGCTATTATTGCCAGGTGGTCAATCGCCCCCCGCTAACCGAAGACGAACTCCAGGCGTTGGAAGACGACATGCGCCGTCTTGTGGAAGAAGATCTACCTTTTGTGCGCCAGGAAGTTCCGCTTGCTGAGGCAATTGAGTATTTCAAAGCCACCGGCAAAAACGACAAAGTGCGCCTGCTGGCGCACCGTCAGAAAAACTATCTGACCCTCTATCAGCTCAAAGATTTTCGTGATTATCATCACGGCTACATGACGCCCTCCACCGGGTACTTGCGCTGGTTCAAATTGACCAAAACCGGCGAGGGTTTCACGCTGCGGTATCCGCGCCGCCATGCGCCAAAAAAGATCTTGCCCATGCCGGAGTATCCTAAGTTGTTGGCTGCCTTCCGTCGTTATGGCGACTGGCTGACACGCCTGGGCATCGCCGATGTAGGGGCGCTCAATGACGCCATTCAAACTCAGCGCGGCGATGAAATAATCCTCGTCTCAGAGGCGCTACACGAGCAGCACGTCAGCGAAATCGCCGGTCAGATTGCCAACCGCGCCGACCAGGTGCGTGTGGTGTTGATCGCTGGACCCTCTTCCTCCGGGAAAACCACTTTTTCCAAACGTTTGGCTATCCAGCTTTTGGCGCGTGGCATCGCCCCCTTTGCCCTGGCAATGGATGATTTTTTTGTTGATCGGGAAAAGACGCCATTGGGCGTGGATGGCAAACCGGATTTTGAATCTCTCACCGCATTAAATCTTGAGCGGCTCGAAAATGACCTGCGACGTTTGATCGCCGGCGAGTCTGTACGCTTGCCTCACTATAATTTCCTTAGCGGGAAAAGCGAGGAAGCTGAACAGGAGACGCAGCTACAATCCGGCGAGATCATCATTATGGAAGGCATTCATGGGTTGAACCC
Source organism: Anaerolinea thermophila (assembly GCA_020724505.1). Lineage (GTDB taxonomy): Bacteria > Chloroflexota > Anaerolineae > Anaerolineales > UBA4823 > RBG-16-57-11. The sequence continues at coordinate 4,732 of DYGV01000209.1, read as the reverse complement.
GGGATTGTTGCCTCGCCTGGCCGGTGAAAAAACCTACCGCATTTACATCTCAGCGTTGACCCAGCTCAACCTGGATCGCCATAATCGCATCTCAACTACCGATACGCGGTTGATACGACGCATTGTGCGCGATGCGCGCGAGCGCGGCTACACCGCCGCCCAGACTATCAACCGCTGGGAATCGGTGCGCCGCGGCGAAAAAAACTACATTTTCCCCTATCAGGAAAACGCGGATGTGATGTTCAACTCCGCTCTGGTTTATGAATTGGCTGCGCTTCGTCCGTTGGCAGAGCCGGTGTTGCGCCAGGTGCAGAACAATACCCCAGAATATATCGAAGCCAAACGGCTATTGGCGTTGCTGGAATGGTTTTTGCCGTTGGACAGCGATCGCATTCCAGACAATTCTATCCTGCGCGAGTTTATCGGCCATTCGATTCTGAGCGGTTTCAGGTTGTGGGAACATACCATGAACAACCATAACCATCCAGCATGAAGACCCGATATGCGCTGCCTGGCGTTTTTTTATTCCTACTAATCGCCTTCCCTTGGAGTAACTCAACGGCGCAATCCGGTCATTGGGTAGTGCGCGCCGAGTACGAAGATCCGCGCATGGTCGCTCAGGTCGCCGAATGGCTGGAGCCGTGGGAAGTGCATCCACGAGAGGGCTACCTGGTGGTCGGCGTGGATGAAGCTGGTTACGCGCGCCTGGAAGGAATGGGCTTTCGGGTGGAAGTGGATACAAAACTCACGTCGGAGATCAATCAACCGCAGCGCAGGCTGCCTGGACAAACCAGCGGCATCCCAGGCTACCCTTGTTATCGCACAGTGGATGAGACCTATGCCGCTGCCCAATCTCTGGCGCAGCGCTATCCGAATCTGGCGACCTGGAGCGACATCGGCGACTCCTGGGAAAAGACGGCTTCGATCGGCGAGCCGGGCGATGACCTATGGGTGCTGCGCCTGACAAATGCAAGCCTCGGCGGCGCAAAGCCCAAGTTGTTCGTGATGGCGGCGCTCCATGGCCGCGAGTATGCCACTGCGGAGCTGGTCACTCGTTTCGCCGAATCTCTGCTGAGCAATTACGGCATCCTTCCTAACCCCACCTGGATTTTGGATCATCACGAAATCCACCTGCTGCTGCAAGCCAACCCGGATGGCAGACGCCAGGCGGAGTTAGGGCTGATGTGGCGTAAGAACACCAATCAGAATTATTGCGCTCCCACCTCGCCTAATCGCGGCGCGGATCTGAATCGCAACTTTGATTTCCTATGGAGCTGCTGCGGTGGGTCGAGCGCTTTCGCTTGTGATGAAACCTACCGCGGCTCCGCGCCAGCCTCGGAGCCGGAGGTGCAGGCCATCCAGGCATACTTGCGCTCCCAATTTCCCGATCAACGTGGGGCGAATTTGGACGATCCAGCGCCCGATGACACAACGGGGATATTCGTGGATGTCCATAGTTATGGTCAACTTGTGCTTTGGCCATGGAGCTTCACCCAACAGACAGCGCCCAATCATTCTGCATTGCAAACCCTGGGGCGAAAACTGGCGTATTTCAACGACTATATCCCACAACAGGCAATTTATTTGTACCCGACAGATGGTTCGAGCGACGATTTTGCTTATGGCGAGTTGGGGCTGGCGGCTTATACCATCGAAATCGGCAATTGGTTCTTCCAATCCTGCGCCGATTTCGAGCAAACCATCGCGCCAACCAATCTACAGGCGTTGAACTACGCCGCTCGCGTCGTCGCCGCGCCCTACCAATTACCCAGCGGTCCAGATGCTCGTTCGGTGAACGTCCAATCGCCGATCTTCATCTCTGCAACCCATGCCAGCCTGACTGCGGTAATTGATGACAGCCGTTATCGCTCCGGCAGCGGCGAGCCGGTGCAAGCCATTGCAGCCGCGGAATTTTATATTGACACGCCGCCCTGGATCACCCATACGTTGCCGATCCCCTATGCAATGACGGTGGAAGATGGGGCGTGGGACGAGCCCATTGAACAGGTTCGCGCAGAGATAGAGCTATCCTCCTTGGCTTTAGGACGGCACATGCTTTTCGTGCGCGGTCGGGATGCAGGAGGACATTGGGGGCCGGTTACAGGAGAATTTTTGGATTTAACCTTGCCGCCGCTCTATCTGCCGCTCGTCATCCGCTGAGCGAAGCGCATCTCACTTCCGCTCGATCATGATATACACGATAAAGAACCATAGCGCCAGCCCCGCCCAAAGCGCTCCCAGGAAAAACAGCGGCGCGTACGGGCCGATTCGGCGCGTAAAACGAAGCCAGAGAAGCTTTATACCAGAGGCTTTAGGCGTTTTATCCGAGATGGCAGGTTGCTCGCGCGCCATCAGGGATAATGTCGTTGTGCGTTGGGGAAATTGGTACGTGACCACTGGCAGCGGCGCGTAGGTCGCCGTTGAGGTAGGGGTGACAGGTGGTTCTTCCGACGTCGGCGGCGGAGTTTCCATAGTGGGAGGTAGCGTAGAGACGGCAACGCCCGGAGAAGGCGTTGCTGAAGGCAGAGCGGTTTGAGTGGGGGAGGCGGTTAAAGCCAATGTGGCGGTGAAGGTAGGCGAGAGGGTCTGCGTTATAGTTAGCGTCGCGCTAGGCTGCACGCTGGGGGTTGGGGTTGCGCTATTTGTGGGGCTGGTGGTGGGCGTCACCGTGTCCGTGGCTTGCTGCAACCGGAAGGATGGATCGCCAGACCACGACTGTAAAGCAAGGATGCTGACAGACCCTGCCCCAAGCCATGTCAGGCTAACAACAATCAACCAAAGACGGTTAACACCCAAGCCGCACTCTACCTCGCCTGCCCAACCCCAGGCATGCTTAATGTTATAATCCGTTTGTTTTTACACGCTGAGAATTTGCAGCAAAGGATTGCCATATTGTTTATTTTACGCGCAATTCCTTGCCGCGTGTGGAATTATGCTCCCCAATTGATAAAAGGATTTTGCTTTTCAGATGGATTTCCCTACCATTCCAATCACCAGCAAGCGAATTCTTGTCGTAGAAGATGATGGGCATCTGCGCGAAAGAATTGTAAAGACGCTGGAGATCGAAGGCTACACCGTCCAGCAGGCTTCTGATCTGGCGACAGCGGTTCGGTATCTTCAACAGCTTCGGCCGGATTTGATCATTTCAGATATGAATATCCCCGGCTCGAATGGCGCTGGTTTCTATCAAATGGTGCGCGGCGATCCTAATTGGACGACTATTCCATTTATTTTGCTGGCAGAGGGGAAAAAGCAGAAAGAAATTCAAATTGCCCGCGATCTGGGTGTTGAAGATTATTTGCCTAAACCGATAGATTTCGATAGTCTGGTACGAATCGTGCATACTCGTTTACTACGATCTGCTGAGTTGCAGATTGCGTTGATTGACCAGGCGTATTTGGAGACTATCGAAGTGTTGGCAAATACGGTTGAAGGACGCGACCCCTACACACACGGACATATTGGGCGAGTTTCCATGTATGCGCAATGGCTGGCCGAGGCGTTGGAATGGCCTAAAGAGCAGATGCGTACGCTGGCTTTTGGCGCTCGCTTGCATGATATTGGCAAGATCGTCGTACCCGATCACATCCTGAAAAAGCCCGGCGACTTGACGCCGGAGGAATGGGAGTTAATGAAGCAGCATCCCATTGCCGGGGGAAAGATCTTGAGCAATATCAAGCATTTGCAAGATGCGCTCAATTACGTGCTTTACCATCACGAACGCTGGGACGGTAGCGGTTATCCGCATGGCCTGGCGGGGCGCGACATTCCCATCGAAGGACGGTTGCTTGCTATTGCGGATGTGTACGACGCCCTGACCACAGATAGACCCTATCACCCTGCCCGACCGCGCTCCGAAGTGATCCAATATCTAAATTTGCGCGCCGGCGTACATTTCGACCCTGACCTGACGCCGATCTTTATTCAGGCTTTGGAAGACCGGACGAGGTTTGAGTAACTTGAAAATGATGCATCGCTCTCGGCAAATATTGATCGGAGCGACGATCTTCATCATTCTCGCTGTGGTCGCTGGGGGTTTTCTGCGTCGTTCCATCGCCGCGCCGGTCACGCCAACTCCATCTGTACACCCGCAGGCTGAAGCTGTCCGACAAGTGGAGGAGGCTATTCAACAGGCGATTAGCGTTCAAGTTGAAGCGCTGCCAGTCTTTTTTCTTTATGAGAACCGCGTGGAGGATGTACGTATCTCAGCGGATGGCAACTGGGCGATCGCCTGGTTGACGCCTTTGGATCCGGATACTGGCGAGGTCATCCCTACTGAACCCGGCCTGGTGATCGCTCACAAGATACGCGGCGAATGGCAGGTGTATCTGCCCTCGGATGCTGGCTGGCTTCAGGCGCTGAAAGAGTTGCCAGAAGACTTGTTCCCCGCAGAACAGAAGTTGATCTGGATTCAAGAGGCCGAACTGCGTCCACAGCTGGCGCCGGCTGCGCCATTGACCGGCTACCGATTGCCTTTCCCTGGCGGCGATACCATGTCGCTGACGCAAAGCGTTGGGCATGATCGCTATACCCCCAGCGGCAACGCTCATTTTGCTTTCGACTTTGCCAAACCCGGCTACCCTAGCGGGTTGTTCAATATCGTGGCTGCGAAAGGCGGCATTGTTCATCGTGTGCGCTGGACTCAAGCGAATGGCAGCTCCGCCGAGCCGGGCAATTATATTGTGTTGGAAGATACCAGCACTTCACCGGTTTCTTATCAGCTCTATCTCCA
>DYGV01000208.1 GCA_020724505.1 Anaerolinea thermophila | reverse complement strand
GGCAGATAATGTATGATGTCATCGTAATTGGCGGCGGACCAGCAGGAGTCACTGCTGCTATTCGAGTAAGAGAATTGGGCGCTTCTGCAGCGCTGGTTGAACGTGGACGTATGGGTGGGACCTGCACTAACGATGGTTGTGTGCCGACTCGGGTATTGGCAAAGGCTGCGCGACTCATACGCGATGCGCAACAATTCGATGAGTATGGTCTGGTCGCGCAGCCCCCTGAACTGGAGTTTGAGCGTTTGATGGCTCGAACTCAACAGGTGGTCTATTCCATGCACGAGAAGAAGCAACTGATCAATCATCTGCGACAGGCACGAGTGGAAGTTTACAGCGAAGTGGGTGAAGCGAGGTTTGTGGATGATCACACCATCGAATTCGGAGATGGTCAGCGTTTACAAGCCAGGAAATTCATCCTTTGTGCCGGAGGGCGTGCCCGCCGTCTCGATTTCCCCGGTGCGGAATATGCATTGACCCATAGTGATATTTGGTCGCTCAAGAAATTGCCGCGCTTGTTGGCTGTAGTAGGCGGCGCGGCAACCGGTTGCCAGCTTGCCTCGATTTTTAACGCCTTTGGGGTGCAGGTTACTATCCTGGAACGCAATCAACGTCTGTTGGGAATCGAAGATGAAGTCGTTTCTCAGGTCATCCAACGGGCATTCCTTCAGCGGGGGATCCAACTTATCATGGGCATCGAAACAGTAGAGCGCATCGAGAAGCGCGCCGATAATCACTTGGCGCTGATCTTTCGCCGCGGCGGCGAACAAGAGATTGAAGCAGACGCAATTGTTTTATCAGCGGGTTGGGTGGGAAACTTGAGTTCGCTAAACCTGCCTGCGGCAGGGGTCGAAACCGTTGGACCGTATGTGCGAGTGGATGATTTCCAAAGGACAAGCGCGCCACATATTTTTGCAGCCGGCGATATTACCGGGCGGATGATGTTGGTGCAAAGCGCGGGCTATGAGGCGCTTACAGCAGCGGAAAATGCCGTGTTGGGTGTTGGCGCTCGCTTGCAGCATCAGATCGTGCCACATGGTGGATTCACCGATCCAGAATATGGCGGCGTGGGCATGACCGAGGCACAAGCGCGCGCGGCGGGTTATGAAATCACCGTAGGTGTTACCCCTTATTCGGATATGGATCGCGCGGTTATTGATGGGCATCCGGTGGGGACATGCAAACTAATCGTGTCGAACCAAACTCACCGCATTCTAGGCGCGCACGTGGTCGGCGAGCAGGCTCTTGAAATCGTGCACGTGGCGGCTGCGGGGATGGCGGCGGATATGTGGGTTGAACAATTGGCAGAGTTGCAGATTGCCTACCCAACCTTCACCACCATCCTTGGCCTGGCTGCTCGTCAGGTGGTGCGTCAATTAGGCGTTCAGCCTCTGTCTCCTGAATGGCGTTCGCTAGGTTACCTGCCGAATGCAGAATGGGAAGTAAGTAGTCAATGAGAGTTGTATAATAACTCTTCTTTATTACGTTTTTCAGGCGAGCAACGATTACAATAACTTGAGTGTATTTGGAGCAATTAGATAGGGCATGGATGATCCATAACTCTCAAAGAGAATTGTTATTCGACATACGTCGGAGAATGTAAATTTGGCAATGGCTATACTGCAGGAGCTAGCGAGTTTCACCGGTCCAGATTGGGAACAAGTAGGTGCTGTTACTTTACCGGTCATCGAAAGATTGCACCAGGCGGAGGCAAAAATGGCAGAGAAGTGGGAAAGGCTGGCAGAATTCACAATCGCCAATGCTCCTGGCAACGAACGCCGCGCCATGCAACAGGTTGTGAATTATTTGAGAGGGTTGCCTATCTCAACATCGCTTTTTGAACGCATCAAGACCGCCGTAGCAGAAACTACCATGAACGCCATGGAACATGGCAACGAATACTCGACGGAAAATCCGGTAGAACTCCAGGTGCTAACATCCGAGGACTCAGTCATGATTCGCGTTACCGATCATGGAGGCGGGAAAAGCCTCCCTGAATATGTGCAGCCAGATATCGAGGCAAAGCTCGAAGGTCTGCAATCCCCGCGAGGTTGGGGCCTGTTTCTCGTTCAAAGCATGGTGGATGAGTTGCGTGTTCAGACGGATCAAACCCATCGCATCGTCGAATTAATCTTCCGGTTGGAGGGATAGAATGGCGAAAACCCAACCTTTTTCGGCTCAGGTTCGCCAGACAGGCAAAGCGGTCACGATAGATCTACATGGCGAAGTAGATTCGTTCGCCAGTGATCGCCTGCACGAAGCTTATGCAGAAGTAGAACAATTTAATCCGCCAGTGATTCTGCTTGATTTTAGCGATGTAAGTTATATCAACAGCACCGGAATCGCTTTGATCGTTGGTCTGTTAGCCCAAGCGCGAAAACTTCAACGAAAGGTATATGTATACGGGCTTTCCGATCATTTTATAACCATTTTTCAGATCACACGCTTGGCTGAGTTTATGTCCATATACCCGAATGAAGACAGTGCTCTAGCAGACGCTGCGGCATTCGGTTAAATCTCACATCTTCAATTTTTACTCTCTAAGGAGGTTACTATGTCAAAAGCCAATATCACCCTCAACGTTCGTCAGACAAAGCCGGATACCAGCGTCATTGACATCCAGGGCGAAATTAACGCCTTTGCAGAAAACGTATTAATGGACGCTTATACCCAGGCTACCAGCAATGGCGCGCGGAACATTTTATTGAACTTTGAGAAGCTAGATTACATGAACAGCTCTGGGATTGGATTGCTAGTTACCTTGCTCATTCGTGCCCAACGCCAAAAGCAACGCCTGATTGCATTTGGACTAAATGAGCATTATCGGCAAATCTTTGAGTTGACGCGATTGAATGAAGCGATCACGATTTATCCAGGTGAGGAAGAAGCGCTCGCCATGGCAGTTTAGCGGATCATGATCGCAGTAATTCTCTCTATTTCTTGGTAGGCTAATAGTTTTCTTTCTTTGTTGGTGTTAAAGCGAGGTAGCAATGAGCAATATGGAGCAACCTGGAGAGAACAGCCATTCGGGTATGTGGGCACAGCCAGTAGATACTCTCAGTGCGGGCGATATGCCTGAGGGGTTGACAGCGATCAACATTCAAGGTCGGCGCGCGATTGGGGCTTTGCAAGGTTTTGGGCAGTTGTGGAAGAAAACCTACAAAGTCCGACTGAGCGGCGTTAATCGTTCTTCGGCGGAGGTGATGCAGATATGGAAAGAGAATTTTGCTCTTTTCCAGCCGCCCGGCAATCGTTTCTATTTACCCAGCGGTGGGGTCACACCCGGGAAGATCATGTGGATTGACAGCCCACTACCGGTTGCGCCGCCGTTTTACGATAAACCCGGCTTGGTGCCTATGACCAGTGGGGTAATGATCCTCTATGCGGATGACGAGTCATTCAGCGTGATGACGCCTGAAGGTTTCCCTGTATCCGGCTGGAACAATTTCAGTGTGTATGAAGAAGATGGCAGCCGGGTTGCTCAAGTGCAGTCATTTGAACGAGCTTCGGATCCTATTTATGAGTTTGGCTTTCGCTTTATGGGAGGGGCAGCGCGTCAGGAGTTCATCTGGGTGCATGTGTTGACCCAACTCTCAAACCACTTCGGCGTGAATGGTCAAGTCACAATGACGCGTGAGTGCTTAGACCCATCCATCCAGTGGGCCTACGCTGGAAGAGTGTGGCAAAACGCTGGCATGCGAACCACATTATACAAGGTAGCAACGCCTTTACGTTGGTTCATGAACTTCTTCAGGGGGAAGTAACCTCAGATCATATCAACTCACCCATGTTTCAACGAAGCGCTTACGACGCGATTGTAGTGGGTTCGGGCCCAAATGGCTTCAGCGCGGCGATCACCCTTGTGCAGGCAGGATTGACGGTCGCCATAGTCGAAGCTCAAAATACAATAGGGGGCGGCGTTCGCTCGGATGAACTCACTCTGCCGGGGTTTATCCATGATCCTTGCGCGGCGATCTTTCCCCTCAGCCGCGCCTCACCTTTTTTGAACAGTCTCCCCCTTGAAAAATACGGCCTGGAGTGGGTTTATTCGCCGGCTGTATTGGCGCATCCGCTGGATGGCGAAAATGCTGTACTGGTTGACCGTTCGTTGGAAGTTACTGCGGGGCGTCTAGGCGCAGACGCCGACGCCTACCAAAACCTACTCCAACCAGTTTTACGAGATTGGGAGCGATTTACCGCCGATCTGCTTGGGCCCTTACCCATTCCGCCAAAAGCGCCGTTCACCTACCTTGGATTTGCAGCAAAAGCCGTGCTACCGGCTGATTTGTTGGCGCGCAAGTTTTTTCGCGGCGAGGCTGCGCGGGCTTTATTCGCCGGAATGGCAGGACATTCGATGTTGGCTTTAGAGTCGTTTGCCAGCGGGGCGTTCGGTTTGGTGCTCAGCTTACTTTCTCACGCAGTGGGGATGCCCTTCCCTCGCGGAGGAGCGCAGGCGCTCAGCCGCGCTTTAGCTGCACATTTTGAGGCGTTGGGCGGAGAAATTGTCACCGGATTTACAGTTGAGCATCTCGAAGATTTACCCGCTTATCGAGCTGTGTTGCTGGATGTCGCCCCACGAAATCTTGTCCGTATCGTCGGGGATCGTTTACCGAATGGTTATCGTCGCCAGCTAGAAAGGTATCGTTATGGTGTAGGCGTTTGTAAAGTAGATTATGCTCTCTCAGAACCGGTTCCCTGGTTGGCTGAGGAGTGCCGTCAGGCGGCGACTCTGCACTTAGGAGGAACTTTAGAAGAGATCGCCGCAGCGGAACGGCAGGTGATACAAGGCCAACATCCTGAGAAACCGTATGTATTGGTTGCCCAACACACTCTCTTTGATCCTTTTCGCGCCCCACAGGGCAAACATACATTGTGGGCATACTGCCATACGCCGAATAACTCCTGCCAGGATGTATCCGATAAAATCGAGGCGCAAATCGAGCGCTACGCGCCCGGGTTCAAGGAATGCATCCTTGCTCGGCATGTCCGCACCGCGCACGAGATGGAAACATATAACCCCAACTATGTTGGCGGGGATATTAACAACGGTGTACAAGATTTATTTCAGATGTTCACCCGCCCCTCATTACACCTAAACCCCTATATAACCCCGCTGAAAGAGGTTTATATTTGCTCATCTGCCACACCTCCAGGCGGCGGCGTGCATGGAATGTGCGGTTATTACGCCGCACAGGCAGCCTTGCAACGCGTTTTTCGTTGAGCTAGTAGGCAGCGTCGAAAAAAAATTACTTCACCGCCCTCAGCGCGGGTTGCGGCAAACTCTTACTATCTAAAGGGGGAAGATCAATCGGAGAATAAGTCGCCCCGGTGCCGATCGAACCAAAGGGTATCAGGTAGAGTTGTATCGAGCCATCGCCACCAGGGTATTTTTGATAGGCGAACAGCAAATGTGACCCATCTGGGCTAAAGATGGGATCGCGATAACAACATTCACCCACCACATTGAGCGGTCCCTGAGCTTTCTTCAAGTCAGAGTTATAAATGTAAAGTTTGCCAAATCCGGAATTGCGAATGTAAGTGGCAATGGCAAATAAATCAAATCCATCCCAGCCGAAATTAGGGATCATCGGCGCCAGTTGATATTCTTCTGGGGTGAAGCGCGGCGGTGGGAAATTATCAAGGATGTCGGGTTCAGCAGTGCATTGCGCCAGCGAGATTAGCATGATGGTATCCGCAGAACCGATGCCGCGCGCTGCCCCCATAATCACTTTTGCCATCTGGCTGCCATCCCGTGACCAACGAGGAAACTTGGTGAAAAAGCGCAAATACGGCGCGAACTCCTTACAATCGGCGATTTTGGTCAAATCTTCGCGCACTGCCACGGAACGGAGTTTGTTGAGGTCGTAAGGCTCTATATAAAGTTGGTTATCAATACTCAACGCCACCTTGGAACCATCCGGTGAGATTTCGAAAGCCTTGAAGTATTGGGCAAAGTTGAAACAGGTGACGATTTCTTTCTGTTTGTCTTCCAGATGGACAGTGTACACGCACTTCCCTGAAATGTAGTTAACCCCTTTCCCATCTGGGGTCCATTGCAAGTTACTCTTTGTTACCCCATCATCGGTAAGTTGAACCAGGTCGCTGCCATCCACATTGGCTACCCAAACCTCGTTTTTATCCAGGAAAGCGATTTTATCCGCCG
>DYGV01000017.1:30897-42620 GCA_020724505.1 Anaerolinea thermophila | reverse complement strand
CAGCGACACCCGCCAGGTGAAAGAGGAGATGCCAATGGCTTCCGTGGCGTGGGGTCTTTCCCTGCCCCCGTGGTGGAATTCATTCGATTCAGAAAAACTTTTCATTTTTTTATTCTCCTGAGCGCGCAACGCCTTACGTTCCATCACCGATAAAAATTACACTGCATCTTCCCCTGGCCGAGCCACAGTGTTCGCGATGTTGAAGCCGAGAGCGCCCCTGGCGGGATTCGAACCCACAACCAATAGCTTAGAAGGCTACTGCTCTATCCATTGAGCTACAGGGGCGATCAAGTTATTCCAAGCAAGGGCGCAGTCCTTTATACACTCTGGGGCCAGAGAGCGTCCTTAACAACAAGTTCGGGTCGCGCCCCAATTGTTCTGCTAACTCCTCTGGGGTGAGCGGCGTATTCCCATTCGCCAGAAAAATCCTGAAAACCGAGTCTACCAACGTAGAATGCTGGTTGATGAAGGAACGTTGCTTGGCGCAATGGGTAATCAGGACATTCTGCAACCCGTCTACCCGCTGAACTTCAGCCGTCTCCGGATCCACCCAATCAACTTGATCGAAATCATCCATAGATGCAAATGCTTGCTGGTGTTCTGGGCAGAGAAAGCTGCGCAGATAGACGCGCCAATCCCGGTCGTTCTGAATCCACCAGTCAAAGTCAATATGAAAGCGAGTTTTGATGGTCGGTTTGACCAGGCTCAGGCGTTTAATCTCAGCCAAAATTTACTCTCCTTTACTCTCAGGCAATAGGGGAGCAAATAACTTTGCTGCCATCCTTATAAATCCGTATCGCTTAAACGATAGTGTTGGTCGCCAACGTGTGTGAACCAGGGGCGAGACGCCAGCAGCCAGAGAATGGGACCAGGCGGCGAACGACGTATCACGTTGATCGCCGCGTACAACTCGCTGGCGTGCACATGGCTTTGGGGATTCAATTTCGCCAATTCCCTGACCATGTTGACGACCACCTTTTCAAACGGCTGCTGATCCCTGTGCGGGCTGTTCCAGATCGCCTCGAGCGCCTTCTTATCTGGTACAGCGATTGCCATCCGTTCATCAATGGGGGTGGTGATGATCTGCTTCAGCATGGCGAAGACCACGCCGCCATCTGAACCAACCAGCACCGTGCGCACCCACTCTCGACTGGGTCGGCGGCTTTCGGTCTGAACGATCACCTCGCCGGGCTCTTTTCCTCGGCGCACATGCAGAATGCTGCCGGGCATGACGCCATGCTCCTCGTACCAGTCCTGCAAGCCAAAAACATAACGTTTTTCACGCACCACCCAACCAGGGAATTTCTCCCCGCTCTCGCCATCCACCAACATAAAACGAACGCGCGGGGCTTCATAAGCGGTTGGGAAAAGGTGGCGCAGCCGCGGAGAAAGCGGTAACGTGCCGCTATGCCAGTGAGGATAAATCAGCCTCACTTCTACATCGTTCTGATTTTGCACCTTACCGGTGGGCGGCGATAGTTCATCGTCTAACGCCTGTTCTAAGGCAAGCATCTCCTCGGTCAACACCGAGCGGTCATAGTCCACTTCATGATAGCGCAAACAGACTGGCGTGTTTAAAACCTCTGGCGGCTCCAACCGCTTCAGATACCACAGAACCTTACCAGCGGGGCCAACCTCATCGAAACGTTCATCTTCCTGTAACGCCAGGTCTAGGGAGAACTCAGCCAGCTTGGGGTTAATATCCTTGGGCAACCCCACTTCTTCCAGCAACGCGGCGGTGGTTGCCGGACCGCCGCCGGCCATATCCAAAACCGCCTCAGCCAGGTTCAGGTGTCCTACGTTAATGTCCACCAATAACGCACGCGGGAACCAGCGCCCGGCAATGCGGACGAAATCCGGGTTGGCTTTCAGACCTTCCTCTAGCGCATCCAGCAAATCATCCGAGTAGATTTTCAGGACGGTGCTTTTATCCAGGTGATTGAAGTTTTCGACAAACTTTGGCGGAGCATTCAGTTTGTGATCCTTCAACCCGGCAGCAAATTCGCGTTGGCTGCCATCCTCTAGAGCCACCTGAATAACCTGGAATTCGCCAATATCTGGGTTGACGCCAGGGCGCACACCCACCACACGGCCGCGTCGCCATCCCAGAGCAGGGAATATCAGATCCTGCCCTTCCTGATAAATGCCTTTCGGTTGGTAAAGATCACCGCCAGCGGTGCGTTGTTGCTCAATCTCCAGCCGGCGTCGCCGAATGCGCTCTTCAACCAACGCCTCGATCAATTCCCGCGAGGTTAACGGGGTCTCGATTTCAAGGAGATAGTTGTAAAGAAACTCAATATCTTCTTCCTGAAGACGAAAAGCCTCCCAATAATCTTCACCCATAGAGATCGTTGGTGTGGTCATAAAAAATACCTCAAAATGATAGCTTGTTAGCCGACATTTTTTCGGCCGGCGAGGCGGCGAAGTCCGTTTGTGATTTTTACCATCTCATATTATACTCTATGCAGTTAGCATTAATCTATGCGGATCGGACGGGCAAAATAAAAAAATCCATGCCCGGTTTCGACATTGAACGAAAAACTCCTCCACCCGCGGGTATGACAAGAATTCTTGTAAGGATAAGAGAAAATGTCTGAAGAACGTTGGGTTATCATTGATGAAACGCCAGGGATGTTCCAGGCGGAGATCTTGCGCGGATTGCTTGAAGCGCAGGGCATATCGGTGGTTTTATCCCAAGAAGGCGCCGGCAGAGCTATGGGATTAACCGTCGGGGCGTTGGGAGCAGTGCAGATTTTAGTGCCGCAAAGAGAATCTGCCCGCGCCCAAAGTGTGTTAGATGAATATTACGCGGGCGACTTCGAAAACCAGACATTCGCGGATGAGGGGGAGCAATCAGATATTAATCATCTTCTCGATGAGGAATAATCCGCCAGCCCCATCAACGAGGATAAGGCTGCAACAGCCAATCCATAGGATCTACCTGAACGCCGCCCACCCACACTTCCCAATGCAAATGTGGGCCGGTCACCCTACCGGTGCCGCCCACTTTCCCGATCACTTGCCCCGGCTGAACCAGGTCGCCCACCTGCACCAATATCTCGGATTGATGCAAATAACCTGTATAAACTCCCCAGCCGTGATCAATCACGGTGGCGTTGCCACGCACCGTTAGCGGTCCGGCAAAAACAACTCTTCCGGCGGCGGGGGCCAAAATGTCGGTGCCTACCCCGCCGCAAAAATCCAGCCCGGTGTGGAAATAAATGTATGCGCTGCCGTTATAAGAGCGCCGGCTACCAAATCGCGACGGCCAGCAATCGCTGTAAGGCGGCGGCGCCGGGCTTTGAAAGACCCCTTGCCACAACTTCTCCGGCGTGACGGGGGCGGTAAGCGCCGCCCATTGAGCATCCTCCGGTCGGGTTACGGCCGGATCAATCGTCTCTGGGCTAACGGTAAGCACCGGGTCATAGACATAATCGCCGGCTTCGACAAACACGGATTGCGAAAAAGCGAATTGTGCGCCGCCTGGCAGCGTGGCGGAGATCACCAGCGGATAGAGGCCGGGTTCTGCCATGGCGTGTATCCCCTGCAAACTAACGTAACTGCCCGTCTCTGCGTCAAAGAAAAAGTTCAACGGGCGCTCATTCAACGAGCCGCCCAATTGGAGGTCCTTCTCGCCAAAGATTTCGATGACCACAGCCTTGCCTTGAACCAGAGGCAATGGCGTGAGTTGGACTTTTTGAATTGCATCCGGCATAGCCGCCGGCATGGCCGCCGGCATAGCCGCCGGCGAGGCCGCTGGCGATTCTTCCGCGGGGTTAGTAGCCTCGCTTTGCGGCAACAGGAGCACATCTCCAGGCGCGGCAACTGCCGCGCTCTTTATATCGTTATTTAGAAGATAAACCCAGGGCGATACGCCGTCCTGGATTGCCAGCTCCAGCAGCGATTGACCCGGCGCCAGCGTCCGTCTACGACCAGGCGTTGCCGGGGTTTCTCCTTCCACAATCACCAGGTTTACCCCCGCATATAGCTCGCCAGGGCTGGTGAGGTGATTAAGGCGCACCAACGTTTCAACAGGCGTGCGATAACGGCGGCTCAGGCTACGCAGGGTTTCCCCAAAAGGCACAATCTGGGTCGTCAGTGTGCCTCGAATACCCTCCAGGCCGGGGATCACCAGGCGATCGCCCACGTTGAGTTGATCGGCGTTGGATATTCCGTTGGCTGCCGTCAACGCCTGGATCGAAACCCGAAAACGCAACGCGATAGACCACAACGAATCCCCCGGCTGCACAACATAAACTGCGCCTCCTGCGGTGGGCTGCGGCGTGGGCTCCTGCGCCAAAACGCCATCTGTGTAGGGCGGAATCAATAACACCGCAAGGGTTATCAGCGTCAGGAAGAATCTAATTACCGGCTTGCTGCTCAAAGGATAAACGATCTCCAATTGCAAAATCGAACAGATGATGGGTTGACATTTCCAACACGTAGCGCGCGGGCGATTTCGACCAATAAGCAGGTCTCCAGGCGCGGGCGTGTTGCACATCTACCACAGTTTGGTTTCCATTGATCCAGACCACAGCCAGATCCATCCACATAAACAACATGTGGATAGAGGAATCGACCCGACTATCTTGTTTCTGCACCAGGAGCAGACCATAATTGAGTGGCAGGCTGCGTCGAAAACTCAACCCACGCAAGCGACACAGAAAAGAAGCGCAATATTTTGCCTGAATGATCGGGGTTTGTGGGCGAGAGAGGTTATGAATCGAGATCAGGTTATCGGACATTGAATCTAGGTTACCGCCCCTTCAGCACCTTCTCCAGACTATCCACCAGCTCTTTGGGGCTGAACGGCTTCGAAATATAATCATCCACCTTGGCGATATGCAACCCCAGCACCTTATCAATGTTTTGCGCCTTCGCGGTTACAACGATCACCGGGATATTGCGCGTTGCTTCATCGGCTTTTAGCTGTTGATAGACATCCCAGCCGTCCATGTCTGGCATCATTAAATCCAGTAAAACCGCGTCGGGCATCAGCCTACGGATTGTGTCCAGACCTTCGCGCCCCCCATTGGCGCCAACAACTTCAAAATGCTTTCGGGTAAGGATCAACCGCACCAGGTCAATCATCTCCGGTTCATCCTCGATGTACACAATCCGTCGAACCGTCTCGCTCATGGCTGCATTCTCCACATCCATTGGTCGTTCATGACGCTTTCCTTACTTTAAAAGTTTACCACAGTAGTGTTGAAAAAATTCAACCTCCAGGCTATAATCTTTGGATGACGGGAACGAGCAGCGTGAGACGTGAGTTCACGTTTCACGTTTTTATTCGCTTCATGATCAATTCCAAGAGTACTAATCTTGATTATAGAAGAGGATTGTAAGTATGATTGATGTCAACGATCTGCGCAAAGGGGTCACTTTCGAATTCGACGGGAATCTATATCGGGTGCTGGATTATCACCATCACAAACCAGGGCGCGGCAACGCCACCATCCGCGTGAAGACGGTGGATCTGCGCCGAGGTACGATCACGGAACAGACCTTCACTTCTGGAGATCGCGTGCAAGATGTGCGCCTGGACTTCCACAACGTCCAATACCTCTATAACGACGGCGAGTTTTACCACTTCATGGATCTAGAAACATATGATCAGCCCGTGCTTTCCAAAGACGTATTAGGCGATACAGCCCTTTATCTAAAGGAAGGCATGGAATGCAAACTAACGTTCTATGAGGGGGAAGCGTTGGACATCGAAGTCCCCACAACAGTGGACCTGGAAGTCGTCGAAGCGGAAATGGCGGTACGGGGTGATACTGCCACGGGCGTGACCAAGAAAGTAACCACTGAAACCGGATTACAGGTGCAGGTGCCAGCGTTTGTCGAAGTGGGCGACGTGATCCGTATCAACACCAGCACCGGCACTTACGTCACGCGCGTCTGATCTGCCGCTTGAGGAATTGCGAATCCAGCGCGTCTGTATACCTTGCTGCCTGTAGAGCGCCATGAGAACTCCGGCCGGTAAAGAATGTGTATATTTTTATGGCGACTATTACCGCGGGCGAGAGCGAGAGGAATGTCGTCTTCTGGCAAGCGCCTCCCCACCGCTCGTCTGGCGGCGGGATTTATGCGCAACTTGCCCGGTGCCAGATATCCTCTTGTCTAATGCCTGCCCCCATCTGCGCCTGATCCCACGCCTGGAGCGCCCCTTCCCTTTCATTAAACAGCAGGTGCATGTGGTCGCTTCCTGCGATTTATCCAACCGCGCCGGGTTTGATCCCCATATTGGCTGCGGTCAATGCCATCCACTGCCACCAGAGTTCACAGGAGATTTCTCTTGACTTATACGTTGCTGCTCGACCTGGACGACACGCTTCTGGAGAATAATATCCACACATTTCTGCCCGCCTATTTAAAAGCCTTCGCGGACGAAGTAGCGGACCTGGTCTCTCCGGATCGCTTCATCGCAGCTATGTTTCGCGGGACAAAAGCCATGGAGCAGAACCGTCAGCCGAACTGCACACTGAAAGAGACGTTCGAATCGGTCTTTTACGCCGAATTGGATATTCCTCAGGCAGCTTTTGAAGAAAAGGCAGCGCATTTCTATGCCTACATTTTCCCGAAATTGCAGTCTTTAACCCGTCCGCTCCCTGAGGCAGCGAGCTTGATGCAGGAATTCACCCAACGCGGATATCGAATGGCTATCGCCACCAACCCCATGTTCCCTCGAACAGCCGTGGAGCAACGATTGCAATGGGCACAATTGCCTCTGGAGCGCTATCCCTTTGAAGTATTGGGCAGTTATGAAATCTTCCATTTCGCCAAACCCGACCCGGCATATTACGCCGAGGTGTTGGCATATATGGGCTGGCCGTCAAATCCAGCGGTGATCGTAGGCGATGATCTCGTCCGCGAAGTCTCCGCTGGATTTCAACTGGGAGTGCCCGTATTTTGGATTTCCCGCAATCCGCATGAGCCGCCAGAAGAGGGCTTACGCCCCTCCGCCGCCGGCTCTTTGGCGGATTTTTTAACCTGGATTGACGCTCAATCACCGCAAGCGCTGGAGGCGAATTATTCTAAACCGAGTGCCATGCTGGCAATCCTGCGCTCCACCGCGGCAGCACTAGATAGCTTCTGCCGCGACGTCAATCTTGAGAAGCTCAAGAAACGCCCCCAACCCGGAGAATGGAGTTTGAACGAGATTTTATGCCATCTGCGCGATGTAGAGGCAGAAGTCAATCTCTTGCGCGTTCAGAAACTCCTCAAATCCTGGAATCCGTTTCTGCCCGGCGAGGATACCGACCGCTGGGCGGATGAACGCGACTATTACATGCAAGATGGCCTGCAAGCGCTGCATCACTTCATCAAAACGCGCATGGAGCTCCTTGGGTTGCTGGAGGGGATGGAGGATAAAGACTGGCAGCGCCCAGCGCGCCATGCAATCTTTGGCCCCACCCGACTCGACGAGCTGGTAAACATCATCGCTGCACACGACCGTTTGCACATCCAACAGGTTTACCGGTTGTTCCATACGTAGGATGAACAGCTATCGCTCAGAAACCGATTGTTTTGAGCGCTTTCGTCCTTCTAAATAATTAGAGAGCAAAGAAGGTAAACCGTTTTCCACCCTTGCTTCTATTCGATTTCATTGCGCCTCCAAATGCTTTGGGGTGTGTTATCTATATCAATTAGAATGCTCACCTTCCTGCAGGTTTCTTTGGCGTGAAAAAGCCCGCCTCAAGCTATTTGGATTCGCCAGAATAGCCCGGATTGATAATCTGCGGGAGAATCGGCTGAGCAGTTACATCCAGGATTGAATTTGGCTCATCACCGAAACTTGTCAGTGGATAATTTTGCACGGAGGTATTCATGCGTAAACGGGTGGTTGTGACCGGGTTGGGAGCTATCAGCCCGCTTGGCAATGATGTCGCCAGCTTGTGGAACAACTTATTATTAGGCGTATCGGGGGCAGACTATATCTCGCATTACGACGCCAGCGAACACAAAACGCGCTTTGCGGCTGAGGTCAAAGGATTTGATCCCATCGGTTTATTCGGTAGTCGAGAAGCGCGCCGGATGGATCGCTATACACAGTTTGCCTTAGCAGCAACCTTGCAGGCGATTGAGCAATCCGGACTAAAGATTGACGACTATAACCGAGATCGCGTCGGAGTGCTGATTGGCACAGGCATCGGCGGAATCGGCACCCTCTTCGAACAAATGCAGATTTTCATGGAGCGCGGCCCATCGCGCGTCAGCCCATTTCTCGTGCCGATGATGTTGCCGGATAGCGGTGCCGGGATGATTGCCATCCACCTGGGGGCACGCGGCCCGAATATGGCCGTTGTGACCGCCTGCGCAACCGGCACCAACGCGGTGGGAGAGGCGACGGAAATCGTCCGCCGTGGACAGGCAGATGTCATGCTGGCCGGCGGCAGCGAAGCCGCCATTATCCCCATCGCCATGGCAGGGCTAAGTGTTATGACCGCCTTATCTACTCGCAATGAGGACCCGAAACGCGCCTCGCGGCCATTTGATCTCAATCGGGACGGCTTTGTAATGGGAGAAGGCGCCGCGGTGTTGATCCTCGAATCGTTGGAACATGCCCAAGCGCGCCAGGCGCCCATCCTGGCAGAGATCCTGGGCTATGGTTGCACCAACGACGCCTATCACGTTTCGGCGCCGGCGGAGAACGGGGCCGGCGCAGCGCGTTGTATGCAAATGGCGTTAGAAGACGCCAGGATCAGTCCACAAGAAATTGACTACATCAACGCTCATGGCACCAGCACGCCGCTGAATGATAAAAGCGAAACCGCGGCTATCAAGACGGTTTTCGGCGAGCAGGCGTATCGCATTCCGGTTTCATCCACGAAATCCATGACGGGTCACTTGTTGGGCGCTTCTGGCGCGTTAGAGGCGTTGATCAGTGTCCAGGTATTGCAAAATCAGATCCTCCCGCCTACTATAAATTACGAAACGCCCGATCCTGAATGCGATTTGGACTATGTGCCAAATCAGGCTCGCCCCTGTACAGTTTGGCGCGTGATGTCAAACTCCTTTGGTTTTGGCGGGCATAACGCTACCATCATCTTGAGCAAATATATGCCAGGCGAAAAAAGCACAACCAGCACAGCGGAGGCGCTGCAATGAGTCTTTACGCGCACATCACAGGCTGGGGGATGGCGGTGCCGGAACAGATCTTGACCAACGACGACCTCGCCCGCCAGGTGGACACCAGCGATGAATGGATCCAATCCCGCACTGGTATTCGCGAACGCCGCATCGCGAATGGAGACGAATCGACCGCCACGCTGGCGGTGGAGGCATCGCTGCGCGCTTTGCAAGTAGCTAATTTGGACCCAATGGATCTGGATTTGATCATCGTCTCCACTTCCTCGCCAGAATATATCTTTCCGGCTACCGCCTGCCTGGTTCAAGATCGGCTTGGCGCAGGGAACGCCGGTGCATTCGACTTATTGGCAGCCTGCACCGGTTTTATCTATGCGCTGAATATCGGCACACAAGCGATCCGCTCGGGCGCGATCAGGAATGCACTGATCATCGGCGCCGAAACGCTCTCGCGCCTGGTGGATTGGAAAGACCGCAATACCTGTATCCTGTTCGGGGATGGGGCCGGAGCATTCGTGTTGCAGGCTTCGCCGGAGCGCGGCGGGGTGATTTCCGCAGTGATGCGCTCGGATGGCTCCGGCGGAGACCTGCTGATCTTACCAGGCGGGTGCAGTCGAATGCCAGCCACCTATGAGACCGTCGCCAGTGGAAAGCACTATATCCAAATGAACGGACGAGAGGTATTCCGCTTCGCAACTCGCGTCATGGCGCAGGCTACTGAAGAAGCGGTGCGCAAAGCGGAGTTGACCATTAAAGACGTCCAATTGGTCATTCCGCATCAGGCAAATCAGAGGATCATCGAAGCCGCATTGCGCAGTCTAAATTTCCCCATGGAACAATGTGTGATCAATTTGGATCGTTATGGCAATACCTCTACAGCCTCGATCCCTATTGCCACCTGTGAGGCGATCCAACAAGGGCGCTTGAAAGCCGGCGATACGGTGGTCTTCGTGGGTTTCGGCGCGGGGCTCACTTGGGGAGCGGCAGTCGCTGTGTGGAGTGGGCCACAGCCAGTTGTCCGGCGCATGTTGCCGTTGCGTTTGCGCTTGTACGCCCGCCTGCGCTCCTGGATCAGGCGTTTCTTGCGCCGGATTGACGCCATGATTTGGGGCAGACACAACCCGCCGATCTAGCAATATTTGCCCACCCAGGCCGGGTTTCAGAGCTAGCAAACCCGGCTTTTCATTTGTTAGAACGGTGTTAGAAATCTCTATTTTCTCCAATAACCTCCTACCAGCATAGTATATAGGTTGGTATAATTTTGATGGACATGATGTGGTTTGTATTTAATTTGGAGGTACAGTGAACCCTACTCGCAACCGGTCATCTATTATTTATCTGCTGTTGTTTATCCTGATCATCTCGATGGTGGTCTATAACTTTCAGCAGAGCACACCCAATCAGGAAGCCCTGACGATCAATGAGGTGGCGGCGGCGATTCAACGCGGGGAAGTTGAGCGGATTATTGAGAACGATAATACCCTGGATGTAGTTTTCACCGACGGGAAGCAGCGTAAATCCCACAAAGAAGATACTTCGACGTTGGTTGAACAGCTAAAAGCATTAGGTGTAACCACTGAACAACTACAGCCGGAGAAGGTTAAAGTCGAGATCAAACCGCCAAGCGCGTGGATCAACATCGCCACCATCATCGGATACATCTTGCCGTTTATCATCCTGGCAGGCGTCTTTTGGTTTGTCTTTCGCCAAGCCCAAGGCAGCAACAACGCTGCACTCTCTTTTGGCAAATCGCGCGCCCGTATGTTCACCGGCGATCAACCCTCGGTGACTTTTCAAGATGTAGCTGGCGTCGAAGAAGCCAAGGAGGAGCTGAAGGAAGTGGTTGAATTCCTGCGCGAACCCGAAAAGTTCATCTCTTTGGGAGCGCGCATCCCGAAAGGCGTTTTGCTGGTTGGACCTCCAGGCACTGGAAAGACCCTGCTGGCAAAAGCTGTCTCTGGCGAAGCAGGCGTACCTTTCTTCTCAATTTCCGGCTCCGAATTCGTGGAAATGTTCGTGGGCGTGGGCGCCAGCCGTGTGCGCGACCTGTTTGATCAGGCTAAACGTCATTCGCCTTGCATCGTCTTCGTGGATGAAATTGACGCAGTAGGTCGCCAGCGCGGCGCGGGTTTGGGAGGCAGCCACGATGAGCGCGAGCAAACTCTCAACCAGATGCTGGTGGAGATGGACGGTTTCGACACCGATACCAACGTGATCATTATGGCGGCCACCAACCGTCCCGATATTCTGGATCCGGCGCTGCTCCGCCCGGGTCGCTTCGACCGGCGTGTGGTGCTCGACCGTCCGGATATGCGCGGGCGCGAGATGATCCTGAAAGTGCACACCAAAGGAAAACCATTGGCGCCGGATGTGGACCTGACAGTGCTGGCGCGTGCGACGCCGGGGTTCGTCGGCGCGGATTTGGAAAATCTAGTCAATGAGGCCGCGATCCTGGCTGCGCGACGCAATAAAAAGGTGATTGGGCAGACTGAGCTGGAAGAAGCCATTGAACGGGTGATCGCCGGGCCAGAGCGCAAAAGCCGCCTCATCAGCGAAGACGAAAAACGCATCGTCGCTTATCATGAGGCGGGTCACGCCGTGGTGATGAACGCCTTGCCGGAAGCCGACCC
>DYGV01000017.1:0-30887 GCA_020724505.1 Anaerolinea thermophila | reverse complement strand
CGGTGCGCAAGGTTTCGATCATTGCCCGCGGCATGGCTGGCGGTTATACCCTGGCGCTGCCGGAAGAAGACCGCACCTTGATGGCGCGCAAGAAACTGATGGCCGACATGATTGGTCTGTTGGGTGGGCGCGCGGCGGAAGAGCTGGTCTTCGATGACATCACTTCAGGCGCTTCCAACGACCTGGAGCGAGTCACCAGACTGGCGCGCGCCATGGTCACCCGATTAGGAATGAGCGATCAACTAGGGCCTATGGTCTATGGGCAGAAAGAGGAGTTGATCTTCCTGGGGCGAGAAATCGCCGAACAGCGAGATTATTCCGAATCTGTGGCGCAGGAAATTGATAGCGAAGTGCGCCGCCTGGTGGCGGAAGCTTACAACAAAGCCCGTCAGCTCTTGATCGAATACCGCGACAAATTGGACGCCATCGCCAAGCGGTTGTTGGAGGTGGAGACGATCTCTCAAGAAGAATTCGAAGCAATCTTCCCTCCGCCTTACCCCAAAAAGAGCGGTACACCCATGCCAACCGCAGCCTGATGGCGGCTCGCATTTGAGAGATGAATGAGCAGCAGGGGTTTTCTGAGAGAAATCGCGCAGAAACCCCTGCGCGGCTGAAGCCAGGCGGATTTTATTTTCTGCCAGACGGCGGCTGGCTGCGCATACAGGGCGAAGATCGCGCCGCATTTTTACAGCGCCAAACCACCAATGATGTGGGGCTGCTTCAGGTTGGGCGACCTTTGGTCACCGTACTTACCTCGCCGACGGCTCGAATTATAGACGTGTTGATCCTTTTGCACGAGGAAAACGAGATCGGCGTCATCACTCTGCCCGGCTACGTAGAGAAAACCGTGCGCTTCTTACGTGGCCGGATTTTCTTTATGGATAAAGTCACCGTAATTGATGACAGCGCCAATTGGGCGCAAATGGAACTCATCGGAGAGCAGGCGAGTGAAATGGCCGCGGCGCTGTGTGTGGGCAAAGAATTCGAGGGTGCTCGTTATTTGTCATTGCCGCCCACTCTAAGCCTGGGGTATCGCCTGCTGCTGCCGCGACAGGCCGTGCCCGTCGCGCGATCCGCTCTAGCCGCAGCGGGATGGGTAGAAATATCCACCGAAGAGCGCCATATCTTGCGCGTCGAGGCAGGCCTACCTGCACCGCACAGCGAGTTGACCGAAGAATACACTCCCCTGGAGGTGGGCTTGCAATTCGCTGTGTCATCTACCAAAGGCTGTTATACCGGCCAGGAAGTCATTGCCCGTCAGATCACCTACGACAAAGTGACACGCCGCTTGGGCGGTGTCAGGCTCAGCGCTCCAGCGCCCGTCGGCGCCCGGCTCTGGGCAGAAGATGGCGCGTTCGCCGGTGAACTCACCTCTTTTGCTCAGTCGCCGCGCTTCGGGGCGATCGGTCTTGCTGTGATAAAGCGCCCCTATGACGAAACGGGGACAAAGTTGCAGATTGGCGAGAACCTCGAGACCGGCGCGCCGGCGTTAGTAACGCCTCTACCTTTTGCTTAGTACAGAATTACATGGATACATTCCGGGTCTTCGGCCAGAGTTTTCGGCATTTGTAGCTGCAAACTCATTCGCCAGGCTCAGAACGAATCAATGTAATCCTACCCTCGGATAAGCCTTGTCAGAGACATCTCTGTATCGCCATCATTCATAATTCAGGCTCTGGCGCACATTAACCTGGGCGGCACTGCGCGCCGGCACAAACGAGGCCAGCGCCGAAAGGAATAAAACAACCCCCAACCAGACAAACACAGCCTGGATATTGTAGGCGTAGTCTAGGCCGGTATTAAACATGGTTTGCCCCAAGGCGCTAGCCAACGCCGGCGCCACAAGGATCGAGATGGGGATGGCAATCACCCAACTCATCAACCCCTGAATGACGCCTTCCAACATGAACATTCGTATAATGATTGAAGAGACTGCGCCGACGGAACGCAAAATGCCGATTTCCTTGGTTCGTTCGATCACACTGATCCACAACGAACCCATCAATCCGATGCCGCCCACCAGAGCCACAATGCACGCCAGAACCAATAACATGC
Organism: Anaerolinea thermophila; assembly: GCA_020724505.1. Classification (GTDB taxonomy): domain Bacteria; phylum Chloroflexota; class Anaerolineae; order Anaerolineales; family UBA4823; genus RBG-16-57-11. The sequence continues at coordinate 28,832 of DYGV01000017.1, read as the reverse complement.
TAATGACATAAGAGAAGGAGGTATCCGAGGTTTTGCGAAGATTTGCCATGGTTTCGATCTGGCTGATTTCCAGATGATGATTTTGGAGCATATCCTCCAATTCGTTTGCTGTCCGCTTCGTGGCTTCGTCGGAGTGGTCGCTGGTGCGCACAAATAGCGTGTTGGCGCGCCCGTTCTTCTTTGTTACTTCAAAGACCGCTGAACGGGGAGCATAAATCGCATCCACATTAAAGCCACCGCCAAACATCAGAAAAACTCGATAAAGCCCCACCACCTGCCAATCTGCCTTCCCCAGATCACCCAGATCCAGGGTGATCCAATCGCCCACCCCGATTCCGTCGTCATCTGCGGTTTGTTTATTCATCACCACCACTCGATCATCGCCGGTTTGCAACCAACGCCCCTCAACAATCATGGGAATATACATAGGGTCTTCCACCGCCACGCCCTGCAATTGGGAGCCCAACCCAGCATCCAGCGCACGCTGCCCTTGATGATGGATGGTGGCAGGCGCCACAAGCCACATGCCGCACGCCTCGACATCTGGAAAACTTTGCGCCAGTTGGGTGATCCGATCCACCCGTTGCATATCGGTAAAGTACACGATTAAATCGTATTGTCGTCGGCCAAATTCTGCGTCCAACGTTGCCTGGATTGAACTGGAAAGGCTCATGACAACGAGGAACATGACTCCGGCGATAACCAACACCAATTGAGTGAGCACCAGCCGCCCCTTGCGACGGAATGTATTGGTCAGAGCCATGGTGTAGTAGGAAACCAGAAAACGACGGGCGACCCTCTCCACAAACCGATCAACCCAGCTTGCGCCAAAATCGCCCCCCAGCCCATAACTAGAAATTGCCTGGCGTACGGTTATCAACGATCCGTTCAAGATGGGCGCCAGCGCTGCCGCCAGCGGCACAATCAGAGCCGCCAACGCCTGAAAGGTTGTCGCCCGATTGGAGATACTAAACTGTTCATAATCAATGTTGTATAGACTGAGGAACCATTGCGTAATACGAAAGGAAGCCAGCGATCCCAGTGGAAGCGCCACACATAGCGATAGCAAGCCATAGAAGAACACCCCTGTCAGATAGACCTGTATGACTGTTATGCTGCTTCCGCCAATCGCTTTCATGATGCCAATCTGATTCGTCTGTTGTGTAATCAAGGCAGTGAGGGTATTCATCACCAGCACCACGCTGAGCAACATCGAAATCACAGCTAATACTTGTGTGACCAGCGACATGCCGTCAATAAAGGCTCTCCCCCAGTGCGTGTCTGGATCCTGATACAACGTTGCGCTCACACCGATCCCTTGCTTTGCCAGCCGCTCTTTCACATCCGAGGCGACTTCTTTGGCGTACTTTTCCGAATAAGGAGTCACGCGAAACTTGATTTGAATAAATTGGTTGCGCGGAATGCCAAACATTTCCATCACTTCCTCGCCGCCGAAAAACCACGCCAGATCATACATGCTGGGCGGCGGGACGAAAGGATGGCGGATCAAGCCCGTTACATTGAAGACGCGCTCCCGACCATCCACCTCCATGATCACCTGATCCCCAACGCCGATCCCATACCAGGGGCTATGCATCCTTTCAATGCCCAAGGATCTTCCTTCCGGCCAGGAACCTTGTTTCAACTGCAAGATGTCATAATACTGTGTTTCGTAGTCATTGCGCATCAAAATGTTTCCCTTGCGCCAGGGATCTTGCGGGTGAATTTTATAGCGCACCTCGACTACGTTATATCCTTCAACATCCTCGACCCCAGGCGTTTTTCGCAAGGCGCGTATGACGTCCAGGTCAACAGGTCGGGTAGTATATAACGTCACATGTGAAGGTCTGGTTAAACTGTGCGCCTCATCCATCGTGGGCAACATCTGGTCCACCATCCCAAAGGTAGTCCCTACTGCAAATACCCCCACTGCAATACTTAGAATGACCAGCAAGGTGCGCAGCTTATTCTGCCACAGGTCGTGCCAGATCTTATGCCAAATCACGCTCATTCCGAAGTTGCTCCATTTCCTATCATTCATTTCCTCCTCGTTCGACTAAGAAGGGAGGCAGGAGGAATGAACAAAAGTTTCCCAAAAATCCCATATAATCAGCGCATGAACAACAAACTGCTATTTCAAGATAAAACCATCCTGATAACCGGTTCCGGTCGCGGCGTTGGGCGGGCGATTGCTCTGCATTTTGCCCGGCTGGGCGCGAACGTGATCGTCAACTTTTACCGCAATCGCGCCCCCGCGCTGGACACGGTGAAAGAAATCGAGGCGTTAGGTCGGCGCGCCCACCTGATCAAAGCCAACATTGGCGATATGGACGACCTGAACCGTCTGTTCGATGAAGTTGAAACGCAGGCTGGCGGTCTGGACTTTTTGGTTTGCAACGCCGCCTCCGGCTACAACCGCCCGGCGATGGAGCAAAAACCGAAAGGTTGGGATTGGACGATGAACATCAACGCCCGGTCAGCCTTGTTCGCTGCGCAACGCGCTGCGCCCATGATGGAAAAGCGCGGCGGCGGAGCAATTGTGAACATTTCCAGCCCCGGTTCTTTTCGGGTTTTGCCCGATTACATCGTGGTGGGCGCCAGCAAAGCCGCATTGGAGGCGGTCACCCGTTACCTGGCGGTTGAACTTGCGCCCAAAAACATTGTAGTGAACGCCGTTTCCCCCGGCGTAATCTTGACCGAAGCATTGCAGCATTTCGACGCCATGCGTCAAGATGAGCGTATCCTCGAACGCGCTATTGAGCGCACGCCGGCTGGCCGCCTGGTTACTCCAGAGGATGTCGCCGAAGTTGTAGCGTTTCTATGTTCACCCTCCGCCTATATGATCCGCGGCCAGGTCATTGTGATGGACGGGGGTTACACCCTGGTTGGGTGAATCCGCCCGATAACAATCCTATTTCAAAGTGGCGCACCGCTCAACGGCCATAAGTGCCCATGAGCTGACCAGTTGCCAAAATATGCCCTTTCATGGCTTTTTCAACATCGGCTTTGGAAGCGCCGGGCTTTATGTCCAGCATTGCATCCAGAGCATAAAGTTTGAAGAAATAACGATGCGGTTTCCCCCGTGGCGGACAAGGACCGCCGTAACCCAATTTGCGAAAATCGTTAATCCCCTGAATGCCGGCGCTGGCGTCGGAGGCTCTATTCCCCGCCCCTTCGGGCAGCTCGGTCACATTGGCTGGAATGTTATATACTACCCAGTGAACCCAGATGCCCACCGGGGCGTCTGGATCATCCGCAATGAGCGCGAAGCTTCGGGTGGAAGCTGGCGCCCCCTGCCAGGATAGAGGTGGCGAAACGTTTTCTGCATCGCAGGTGTATTTCTTGGGGATGGAACCGCCATCCACAAAAGCTAAACTGGAAAGCTGGATCGCCATGGTTTCCTCCTGAAGCGGCTCGGAAGCAGACGGCGCATTGCAACCTGCCGCAACAAGTAATCCGAGAAAGGCAGACATCCAAAGGAAGAACTTCATTCCATTTATCAAACTCCGACCAAAATCGCTCGCGCCGGTGCCCCGTCGGCGCCGGCGATCTTTAGCGGCAGGCAGTAGAGCGTATAGCGCCCTTGACTGACCTGAGATAAATCCAACCCCTCGATAATCACCACGCCGGATTTCAGCAAGATTTCATGCGTGGGCGCCGGCAGGTGATAAGGTGCCACCGAAAGATAATCAACGCCCACCAAACGAATGCCATGATGGGCCAGGTATTCCGCTGCGTCTGGGCTTAGTGCCACGAAATCTTTTTGAAACCCTCTTTCTTGCCGCGTCCAAATAGACGAATTTTTTGTTTTAAACAACAATCGTCGCGTGCGTGGTGGGATTTCGGAATGTTCCAACACCGCCGCAGTTATCAGATCCACTTCATCTGGAATATGCAAAACATAGGCGCGGCCGGTCAGCAAATGAAGGGGAAGTTGCTCGATGGTAGGGGCGTCGCAATTGAGATAATGATAAGGCGCATCCACATGCGTACCCAAATGCAAGCTGGCGCTGATTTTTGTGACATTGCATGGGGCGCCTTCTTCCATTTTCGAAAAACGTTCCAGAATAATTTCAGGATCCCCAGGCCAAACCGGCAAGTTGGGTGAAATGGTGAGCGAGATGTCGTAGGTGCGCATGGTCCTCCTAGTTACTCGTAGTATACAGCAATTTCAGGCGCAGTTCTAGAGATGAATTTCCTCCCAGACTTCAGGGCAACGTTAATGTGGCTAATGTCGCCCTCTCCAGCGCTGGCGGATCTATGTTGATCCCCAGACCAGGGTGCGTCGGTGTATCAATGGTGCTGTCGGCGTTGAGGGTGAAACGTTCCTGGGTGATGTCCTCGGCGTAATATCGGTCGGAGGCGGAAATGTCGCCAGGCAAAGTGAAACCCGGCAAAGAAGCCAGCGCCAAATTAGCGGCGCGCCCCACGCCCGTCTCCAACATTCCGCCGCACCAGACCGGCGTCTGTTGAGATAGACATACATCGTGGATAGCGACCGCCTCGCTTAGCCCGCCCACGCGACCAGCTTTGATGTTGATAATTCGGCATGCGCCCATTTCAAGCGCCTGACGAGCGTGGCGCGCGGAGAGGATGCTTTCATCCAGACAGATCGGAGTGCGCAACTGCGCCTGTAAATGATGGTGATCCCACAGATCATCCTCGGCCAGAGGTTGTTCAATAAGCAGCAGGTTTAAGTCGTCCAGTTGCAGCAAGGAGTGAGTATCTTCCAGACGATAAGCCGAATTGGCATCCACCTGCAAGAGCAGATGTGGAAACGCGTTTCGCACCGCTTGCGCGTCTGCAATATCTCGACCAGGTTTGATCTTGATCTTGATCCGTTTGTAACCTTGCGCCAGGTAATTTTCGACTGTTTTTACCAGCGCCGATGGCGATTCCTGCAAACCTACAGAAACGCCCACCTCCACACGATGACGCTGACCGCCCAATAGCGCAGAAAGCGACTGCCCCTGGAATTTTCCGATTAAATCCCATGACGCCATCTCCAGACCAGCCTTTGCCATGGGGTGACCGCGCACGAAGCTTAGCCGTTGGCGCAGTTGGTTGGGGTGCTGGATTTCCTGGTTTAGAATCGCAGGGATCAGAAAATCGCGCAAGATGTGCCAGGCAGTTTGCACCGTCTCGTATGAATAGCCGGGATCGGCGTCCGCCACGCATTCACCATAGCCCGTCAAACCATCCGCGCGAGCTTCGATCAGGATGCAATCGCGGGTCTGAATGCGCCCAAAAGATGTTTCGAACGGCGTGCGCAGAGCCATGCGTAGATGGCGTAACGTGAATTGGGTGATCTTCATAAGGTGCTTTCTCCGTAACTCAGTACATAGAAACTGCGCGAGTAAGCTCCTGGCAAATGGATGAAATCTGTTACCAGGTACCCTCGTTCAAACAGTTGCTCAAACAGCTCGCGGGTGTGTAAGCGCCAGGCGAGCGCCAATTCACGGCTTGCCTCTTTGATGGCTGAAAAATCCGCCGGTATCTCAACCAGGAGCAAGGGCAGGTGTTCCTCTGCTTCGAGGATTTTCTCGAATTCATCCCGGTTTGCGCTATTTGCCGGCCGCGCCAACCCGTCCGCGTCAATGCGAGTGGGATTAAGAATGGGGGCACCCGCGGAGAGAAAATGCGCCAGATCAAGTGTCAGACGCGGTCGCTTGCTCAAGCGCTGATTCACGCGCGGAGAATTGATCCACCAATCCACCTGGAAGCGGTCGGAGGGCAAACCGGCGTTCAATTCGTCGCGCATGGCTCCATAGGCGTCGCGCAGATAGGTGTTGCAAACCGCGCCCAGGCGGGCAATGTTCAAGTGTGCGTTGCGACTGAGCAAGGGGTCATACGTCCATGTAATGCGATCCAGCCCCTGGTGGCGCACCATCTGCCATTGCGCCCGTTTGAGCAGATAGCCAACGCCCTGGTCGCGATAATCGGGATGGACGCCAAGCATGTGGGAGCAGTGTTTTGGCCGCGGCCCATCGGGGGTGAAATATAAACCCGGAAAACCGAACACAAAACCAATCAACGGCGATTGCGGAGGCGGCTCGTCCCACGCCCAATCGTCTAACGCCGAAACGGATCTGCCTTCTCCAGCGCCTGTGTCATAAGCGCCAATCACCATGCCGCCGTTATGACAGGCCGCCAGCAACATGTGCACAGGAACAATGTCGGAATCTGCTCCCGGCCAAACTAGGCGCTGGAGATCTTCAACCGCCGCCAGCGCCTGCGGCGTCTCCAGGATATGTAAAGTAATAGACCTCAAATTCTTCTCTCACGCAAAGTCTGATAAAAAGACGCCCGCCAGTTGCTTTCGCGCAGATATGATAAATGCTGCGACATTCGCGCTGGCATCAAATTGAAAACGCGCGGTAGAGTATCTAAAGCCGTCGTTCGGTTCACAGCGACGTAATCCAGCCAATAAACTGAGACCGGAAAATTGGGAAATAGAGTTTCAAGCAATAGATTGAGCCAGCGCAAATAAGGCGGCGGCACGCCGATCAATCGCCGGCGAAGGCCGGTCTCCTGCATAATCAGCTCAACCACCTGGCGAAAAGAGAGATACTCTGGTCCGCCAACATCCACGATACGCTTCTCCGTCTCCGGGTCGTCTAAAGCCCACACCAGGCAAGCAACCAAGTCCTCCACCCACAAAGGTTGGATATGCACCTTGCCATTGCCGGGCATCAAAAAGATGAATGGGATGGCACCCAACAGGCGAGCCAGGCCGGTCGTGAAGTGATCGCCTGGTCCATAAACTATTGCTGAACGCAAGATCGTGTAATTCAGAGAACTGCGACGGATAAATTCCTCAGCGATGCCCTTTGACTTAAGCGCCGGATATGCCGAAGCCCGATCCGCGCCCAGGTGACTGACGTAAAAAAACCTCTTCACGCCCGCGTCTTCAGCCATTTCTACCACCGCGCGTGTGCCGCGAATATCAATCTCGAATAAATCCGCGCTGGGACCTTTCCATTCGCCGCTCGCTAGGTGATAAATTGTATCAACGCCGACCATGGCTGCCCGCAGACCGCGTTCATCCGTCAAACTACTGACTGCTACATCTACTGGAACGCCGCGTGGCAAGCGCGGAGATTGAGGAGAGGGCCGAATAAGCGTGCGAACCGGATACCCAGACTCAACCAGATGCCGGATAAGCGCGCCTCCAATGAACCCGGTGCCGCCCGTGACCAGGATCATAACAATTTTACCTGCATAGAACCATCAACGCGCCTGCCGGATCGCATCCAAAGCTTCAGGGTTGACCAGAGAAGAGGTATCGCCAGGATCCAGGCCAAGATAAGCAGCGCGGATCATCCGCCGCATCACCTTGGCATTGCGCGTCTTAGGCAAGTCGTTCACGAAAAGGATTTCGCGCGGCGCCAGCGGCTTGCCCAGAGCGCGAGCAACCAGCTCGCGCAGTTCACGCCGCAATCCATCGTTCACCAAATTGTCCGCTATTGGCACACAAAAAGCGATCACCTCGTTCCCTTTGATTTCATCCGGCGCCCCGATCACCGCCGATTCCAGCACCGCGGGATGACCGACCAAAATCGACTCGATTTCGGCAGGTCCCACTCGCTTCCCGGCAACCTTGATCGTGTCGTCTGAACGCCCCAGAATATACCAGAGCCCATCGTCGTCAATCACAGCAAAATCACCATGCACCCAGGTATCTGGCCAGCGCGACCAATACGCATCTATATAACGCTGCGGGTCCTTCCAAAAACCGCGCGTCATGCCAATCCACGGCGCTTTGATCACCAGTTCACCAACCTGACCGCGCACCGGTTGCCCCGAATCGTCCACCACGTCAGCGGCCATCCCAGGGCAGGGAGCGGAAAAAGCGCAAGGCTTAAGCGGCAACAGCGGGTTGCCCATCACGATTCCGCCGGAGATCTCTGTGCCTCCTGAATAATTGATAATTGGCCGCTCGCCGCCACCGACCTTTTCGAAAAGCCACATCCACGGGTCTGGGTTCCACGGTTCCCCGGTGGAGGCGAAAAAACGCAGGGAAGACAGGTCGTGCTGACGAAACGGCGCATCGCCATGTGGGATCAAGGCGCGCACCAGCGTGGGAGACACCCCCAGGGTTGTTATTCGATGACGTTCCACCAGCGACCAAAGTCGATCGGGGCCAGGATAATCTGGCGCGCCGTCATATAAGACAAACGTGCTTCCTAACAATAGCGCGCCAAACACCAACCAAGGCCCCATCATCCAACCCATATCGGTCATCCAATAAATGATCTCTCCTGGATGGACGTCTGTGCCAAAAGCCATATCCTGAGCAGATTTGACAGGAAAGCCGCAATGCGTATGAACCGCGCCTTTGGGACGACCGGTTGTCCCCGAAGTATAAATAATCATCAGCGTATCTTCAGGGTCGGTTAATTCGATTGGGCAATCCAGCGGCTGCTCCTGCATCCATTCATGCCACCAAAGATCGCGCCCCGGTTGCATCGGCGTCTCCAGGTTCGTTCGTTTCAACACGATCATACGTTCCAGGCTGGGGACTCTGCTCGCGGCTTCATCGGCGATGGGCTTCATCGCCGTCGGCCGGCCGCGTCGGAATGCGCCATCTGCGGTAATTAGGGCCCTGGCTTCAGCATCTGCCAAGCGGTCGGCAATGGCGCTGCTGCCAAACCCTGAGAATAAGGGCAGGATGACCCCGCCAATGCGAGCAACAGCCAGCAAAGCGATGACGATCTCCGGCGTCATCGGCATATATAACCCAACCGCGTCTCCTTTTTTCAAACCCAGAGAGCGCAAACCATTCGCCGCCCGGCACACTTCGCTGTATAACTCACCGTAGGTCAGGGCGCGGCTCAGCCCTTCTTCCCCTTCCCAGATCAACGCAATTCGATTTTCGGTAGGCGTACCCAGATATTTATCCAGACAATTATGCACAATATTCATGACGCCGCCCACACACCAGCGCGGCCAGGCAATGCCACGCGTCAGATCCACCACCTGTGTGTAAGGCCGAGAAAAGCGGATATCCAAATACTTAAGCACCGCATCGGTAAACCAGGCTACGTCGCCAGTTGACCGTTGCATCAGCTCGTGAAAATCCTTGATCCCCCACTGGTGCATAAAAGACGTCAGATGGGCTTTTTCGATGTAGTCTGCGCTTGGCCGCCAGACGATCTCACCGCCGAAAGCAAATTTCTCGCTCATCTCTTCCTCCACAGACGCATCTGTCAAAATTATAACACCCCATGGTTAGCTCATATTCTGCATCGAGCGCGAGATAAATTCGATATACCTCGCACCTGAGACCTGGACAGCGCTTCAGTCTGTAGGAGTCGTTGTAGTGTGATTTGAGGACGCCCTGCATCATTGGTTGTTGACCTGGCGAATTAGATCGGCTATAAATGCAGAATTCCAGATAATTCAATCCGCACAATACAGTTTGCCCATCAGAAGATCGGCTCTTGTATTTTTTATGGAGAAAACGAAATGGCCCAGATGAAAGAATCTAGCAATCATGAAGTGGCTATCGTTACCGGCGCATCCTCTGGGATCGGCGAGGCGGCCGCGCGGCTGCTCGCTCGACATGGTTACCGGGTCGTGCTGATGGCGCGTCGCAAAGAACGGTTGGAAGCTCTGGCGCAGGAACTGAGCGTTATCGGCGAGCAGGCATTGGCAATACCAGCAGACCTGAGCAAGCTCGAAGATATTCAACATGCGGTTGCTGAATGCATCGAGCGCTTTGGGCGCATTGATGTGCTGGTGAACAATGCCGGGTTTGGCCGCTTGAGTTGGTTAGAACAGCTCGACCCCGTAACAGACATCCAGGCGCTGTTGCAGGTAAATTTACTTGGCCTGATTTGGATGACCCAGGCGGTCTTGCCCCAAATGATCCGGCAACGCAGAGGGCATATCATTAATATCGCCTCGATGGCCGGTTATATTGCTACGCCCACCTATAGCATCTACGCAGCCAGTAAATTTGGCGTGCGGGGTTTCACGGACGCTTTGCGTCGCGAGGTGGGCGTTTTCGGGATCAAAGTCTCTGGGGTGTATCCCGGCGGCGTGGCGACAGAGTTCAATCATCACGCCGGGATACAACGAAAAACCGGCGCGACCACACCCGAATGGTTAAAACTCAGCGCAGAAGATGTGGCAGAGGCCATCTATCGCCTGGTGCGGCAGCCTCGGCGGCAGGTAATCCTGCCCTGGCCAATGTACTTTGCAATCGGACTGAATACTCTACTGCCAGGGGTGATAGATTTTGCCGTACAAAAGCTTTTCGTTGAGCCAGAACGATTGAAATAGCCAACGAATCTCGCCATCCATCCCTATATTGGTGGGATCGAAACTTTTATGACAAATTCTATAATAATTCTCTCATCCTTTCGTAATCCTTATGTAAGTTATCTACAGTATCCTTGAATAATGATCGGTCGCGAAAACGATACCGAGAAGAAGGATTTACACCCGCAGATTGTATTTGCAAGCACCCAACTATCTGGTAGAACGGGAGTCAGCCATGTCGCATAGCGCATTCTATAAGTCTGTTCCAGTCAAGCCATCCGAAATCACCCCGGAGCATATCTACCTCAATCGGAGGCAATTTCTAAAAGCGATGGGAGTTATCGGCGCCGGCGCTTTCCTGGCCTCCTGCGCGCCGTCCGAACAGGCGTCTGAATCTGCCGCGCCCTTGGATCTAAAAGTCAGCGCAACGACGGATGAGCTTGGCGATCCGATCAACACCTATGAAGAAATCACCAATTACAACAATTACTATGAATTCACCACCGATAAGCGCCAGGTTGCTGTACTGGCGAAAGATTTCAAGACTTCGCCCTGGCAGGTTGAAGTGTATGGGTTGGTCAACAAACCCAAAACCTTTGGTTTGGAGGACTTGCTAAGAAAATTCCCTGCGGAGGAACGCATTTATCGTCTGCGTTGCGTCGAAGCCTGGTCTATGGTGATCCCGTGGATGGGCTTTCCTCTTGCCGCTTTGCTTAAAGAAGTCGAACCGTTGAGCACGGCGAAATATGTGCGCTTCGAGTCCATTATGGACTCATCCCAAATGCCCGGGCAAAAACAAAGATTTTATCCATGGCCTTACCAGGAGGGATTGACCATTGAAGAGGCCATGAATGACCTGACGCTGATGGCGACTGGTTTATATGGCAAAATGCTGCCACCTCAAAATGGCGCGCCGTTGCGATTGGTAGTGCCATGGAAATATGGATTCAAAAGCATCAAAGCCATCGTCAAGATCGAGCTTATTGACTATGAACCGAACACGCTGTGGTCCACTATTGCGCCACATGAATATGGTTTTTACGCTAACGTCAACCCCCAGGTGCCACATCCGCGTTGGTCGCAAGCCAGCGAGCGGCGCATCGGCGAGTCTGGCCGCCGCCCGACCTTGATGTTCAACGGTTATGCAGAACAAGTGGCTCATCTTTACAAGGACATCAATCTCAAGGACTTTTATTAAGCGCCTGGCGCGCGTAGTATCGATTCTCGCCCCACACGTAGATAAGAGAGCACAAAAAAACGCCATGGAGGCTTGATTGCTTTCATCTTTTCCTTCGCTCAAGTTCTCGAAATTACAGATCCTGGCGCATTGCACAGCTTGGTTATTGGCAGGCTGGCTGATCTGGGATGCCTGGATGGGAAACCTCACAGTCAACCCAATCCAGATCGCCACCCAACGTACCGGAAAATATGCGCTGATTTTTCTGATCGCTTCTTTAGCCTGTACACCGCTAAATACCTTGTTGGGTGTGCGTCAAGCATTGACTGCCAGACGTGCTTTGGGCATCTATGCCTTTCTCTTTGCTGCGGTTCATTTCGCCATCTTTATTTGGATTGATTATGGGTTTCAGTGGGAATTCATCCGCCTGGAGATCCTAGATAAAAAGTATATCCTTGCTGGCGCGGCGACATTAAGCATCCTAACACCTCTGGCTGCAACTTCTTTTAACTGGTGGAAGAAGAAATTAGGCAAGCGTTGGAAACGCCTTCACCAAATGGTATATGTAGCTGCGCCTCTGGCAATCTTGCATTACAGTTGGGCTAAGAAAGGCGATTTGTTCCGTCTGCAAGGCGATATTGTGCAACCGCTGGCTTTTGGAGTGGTCGTGGCGCTGTTGCTCCTCGTGCGCATCCCGGTAGTGCGGCGCTTTTCTAGCCGCTTGCGCCAGGAGTTACAGCGACGTTTTTTCTCCCCTGCTGCATCGAGGTCTAAGGTTGTTATAAGTGGCGTCAACCACGATCAACCTGGGTAAATCGTTCATGCCAGAAGAGCAGAAGCAAGGCTGGCAAGTAGATCAACGTAACAATAAATTGCGTCGGCTGGCGGAGAATTTGATCCGTCTGCGGCGCCAGAATGGTCAAGCGCCAGGCAAAATATGCGACCCAACTCAATCCGGCAAAGACCAAACCAGATTTGAGTGTTTTTGGAATTAGCCCTAAAATCAATTGATCATAGAAGAATAACAATTGGGGCGTAATTGCCAGGACGAAAAGCAAGCGTCCTTCGGGCGCTCTCCATCGTAGCGCAGATAGCAACAACAGCGGGCCAAAAGGCAAGATAAATGCTGCAGGTGGGTGACCCTGTAGGGTGCTGGAGACGCTCAACCAATCTAAAGGCCAAGAAGGGAGGACAATCAGAGAGATGAGCAGAAACACAAAAATCTCGATGGCTGTTCGCAACCTGGGACGATAGAGAAACCCAGCCAGACCCAGATTAGGCTTGCAGGATAATAACCAGCCCAAGTTCGGCAACAAGGCTGCCGCAGCGAGCAACGGCGACCATTGGACGACCGCCAGCGCCACCCAATAGGGTGCGCCGGCAAAGACGGTCAACCGCTGCCAACCGTCCTGGGTGATCGCATAAGCCAGGGCGGCGGAGCTTAAACCAAAAAAGATCGCTCCCGCAAAGTAGGGCGGCAGCAACGCGAAAGGCAGCCCGACGAAAGCCGCCGGCAAAGGATAGTAAAAGTAAGTTTGATAGGGATAATCGCCCTGGGGTTGAATGAGGCGATAGGGATTTTCCCTCAGCAATAAAAACTGCGCCGCACGCCATGTCCAGGTGAAGTCTTGCGCCAGTTGCTGGCGTTGGCTCAAGCGGACATAACAGATCGTTCCGCTAAGCAGACCAACAGCCAACGTCAGTGCGTATCGAATACGGGGTGACATCGTTGCAAGGACCGACTACAGGACATAAAAATGTGCTTCCAACTCCGGCAGGTTCACCGCACGCACGCCCAATCGTAAAACGGCATTCAGCGGAGTTTCCGAGCGTAGGTGGATCACTGTTTCCAGTGCCAGCTCCGGGATCAGCGCCACGCCGCGCAGCCCGTTGACTTCCACAATCACGCCCTCGCCCTGCCATTCGGGGGGTTGCATCAGGTACACCAACGTCCAGTGTCGGCGAGCAAGCATTTCCGCCTGAGCCAGGATCCCTGCTAACGCCTCGGTGTTGCCCACTCTTTCGAGGAGCGCCTGCTGATCCAAAACCGCTTCGCCGCGCAGCCAGGCGCGTAGTTGTTGATGAACAACTAAATCTAAATAACGGCGCAACGGGCTGGTGGCGCGGCAATAAGCCGCTAAGCCAACGCCGGCGTGAGGAGCGGGGATGGCGCTGGTTTGACTGCGCTTGAGGCTGCGCCGTAACGCGTAGCGGACAGCCCAGGAGGCTTCGTCCGACTGTAGCAGCGAAGTTTCCGTTGGCAAAGACGCTTCCTGGGAAACGAACGGCGCCGGTATCCCATTTTTCAAGGCGAAAATTGCCGCCGCCTCGCCTGCCATAAGCATTGCTTCGCGCACCAGATCGCGGCTGCGCAACCTTGCCAACGGCATAACGACAACCTGATCATTGACCACGCGCACCGTCGCTTCCGGCAAATCCAGCAGATATGCTCCAGCAGCCCGCCGGCGAGCGTGATACGCCTGCGTCAGATGATAAAGGCTCTGCATGGGTTCATCGTTCAGCCTCTCTTCCGCTTGTTCATAGCTGAGCCGCTGGACGCGCACCCAGGTAGGGTGAATATCCACACCAATGATCTTCGCCTCAGCATCCAGCCGGATACGAAATGAGAGCGAAGGAGAAATCTCTTGTAAGCCAAGCCCCAGCGCAGCGATGGCGTGCCTGGGCAACATGGGTACTTGACCCTCTGGAAGATACAATGTGGCAGCGCGGGCGCGAGCTTCCAGGTCCGCCGGGCTATCAGGCGGGACCAACGCCGCCGCGTCAGCCACATGCACCCAGATTTGCCCTCCCAGGAAGTTGCCCTGCTCATCCTGTTGATATTCGATCAATGAGATGGCGTCATCCGGATCTTGATTGTCCTGATCGTCAATCGCAAATGCCGGCAGATGCGTCAAATCCAGGCGTTCTTCCTCAGGAAGAGGGGGTAAATCCACCGTTGGCGGTTCAAGCGATAGTCCCAGGCGGGTCGGATAAGGGTTAACCCGATGATTCCACACCCCCCATTCCAGCAATAAGGCATGGGCATTTTCCGGTCGTTCGCTGCGCCCCAAATCTCGCAATAAACGGCTCTCTTTGCGCTTTCCCAAAGCGAATTCTTCTAATTCTCTCAAGTAACGAGCGTCCTCTTCCGGTCGCACGCAACCAGAGCGCGCGCGTCTTAGGAAATCATCTCTGGCGGATTTTTCGACCTGACGCGCCTGGCGCGCCAGACGTTCTTGCCTCACATATTCTGCCGGGCGCGCCCGAATCGTCTCAAGGTCGCCGGTGAAATACAACCCATCTTCCACCCATTGCCAGACTTTCCAGGCGGCAATGGGATCATAAACACCAAAAGCCAGCTCGGCAAGTTCTGCCAATGTCAGAGAGGAGTCGCTATCCGCCAGGATCTCCCAGGTGAGCTGCGCCAGTTCTAACAGATTTTGATCTGCCGCGGGAAGGATATCCAAACTTTTGAGTGGTCCTGGGTGCAACAACAGAACATCTTTGGAACGCACCTTAAGCAGGTTCTTGTCTTCCAGCTCAATTTCAAGCCGATCGCCGCTTTTCAAGACCCGCGCCGGCCGTTTCTTGTACAGCACCAGGCTGTTGGGTGGGATAGGGGTTTCGCTCATTCTTCATGGGCCGCTTCAACGAATGAATAGTCTCGATTATACTTAGAATTAGCAGCATATCCCATGGGCGTTTCTGTCTCGGACGCCAAGATAGATGGTAAACTCCGCATCTTCTTGCTAAGGGCTGATCACCAATGAAACTCAACGAAGTGTTACCGGTCGTCATCTCGATAATGGTTATCGTCCTGGTGGCTATATTGGAGAAACACAGCAAATTGGTTGCCGCCATCACCGCCACCATGCCGTTGACGATACCGCTGGCGCTATGGATTGTATATTCCTCAAGCCAGGGGGATCGCCAAGCGGTCGAGAGTTTTACACGCAGCATGATGACCGGCATCATCCCCACCGTGGCGTTTGCGGTGGCAATCTGGTTTGGGGCGCGAGCCGGGTTAAAGCTGCTGCCTATGATCGTTTTGGGTTACACGGTGTGGGCGGCGGTGCTGGCGTTGATGCTTAGCGTGAGACATTGGCTGGGGTGAACTATTCAGCCATTTCTATTTCGCACGTAACTGATCACCTACCCGCAAGTAATATAGGCACGAACGAAATTAAAAATCTGTCCCTTAGATCCATTTGGTTTCGCAGGAATAACCCGTCTGATAACCTGCGGGAGGGTGGCTGAACAGATCCTTTCGCGCTTTATTATTATATAGAAAGGGTATCGCCTTGAGAATACTTCACGTCGTGGGCGCTCGCCCAAACTTCATGAAAGTGGCGCCGATTATGGCTGCCATGCGTAAACACCCCGATTGCTTTCAGCAAACGTTGGTGCATACGGGCCAGCATTACGATTACCGTATGTCGCAGGTGTTCTTCGAAGACCTTGATCTACCTGAGCCAGACGATCATCTTGAGGTCGGCTCTGGAACGCACGCCGAGCAAACTGCCCGTGTGTTGCTGTCTTTTGAACCGGCGCTAATCAAACATAAACCGGATTGGGTCTTCGTGGTAGGAGATGTCAACTCTACCCTGGCGTGCGCCTTGGTCTGCGCCAAATTAGGTGTGCCTGTAGCGCATGTAGAGGCGGGGCTGCGCTCCTTTGATCGCAGTATGCCGGAGGAGATCAACCGCCTGTTGACCGATCAGATCGCCGATCTGCTTTTCACGCCCTCCCCGGACGGAGACGAGAACCTGCTGCGAGAAGGCATAGCCGCAGAGAAGATCCACCGGGTAGGCAATGTGATGATTGACACCTTAACGCGGCTGTTACCCCGCGCCCGCTCTCGACCCATCTTGACCGAGCTGGGATTGAAACGCTCGGAATACGTATTGGTTACGCTACACCGCCCCTCAAATGTCGATTCGCCCGCAACATTACAAGAGATTTTATCCGCACTCTCTGAGCTGGGAAAAACCCGGGAGGTGGTATTCCCGCTGCACCCGCGCACGCGTGAACGAATACGGCAATGGGGGTTGGAACCCACCGGCATCCATATCATGGAGCCTTTGCGTTACCTGGATTTTTTGGCGTTAGAAGAAAACGCAGCTTTTGTCCTGACCGATTCTGGCGGCGTACAGGAGGAAACCACCTTCCTGGGCGTGCCTTGTCTGACAGCGCGTCCTTCTACAGAACGCCCCATCACCGTCACTCGAGGCACCAACCGCCTGGTGGCGAGCAACCGCCGCGCCATTCTGGACGCGGTGAATGAGCTAGATTTCCTTCCACGGCCTCCCGCCAGCCCGCCCGATTTGTGGGATGGCCATGCTGCAGAGCGCATAACGGAAGTGATGTTGCAGATTGCAAACGGATGATGGCCATCTACCCATTCCACAAGCGGCAGCCCATATTAGCTCAAATACCCCTTTTTCTTTTCCAACATTCTGATGTAAACTATAGTTGAGCTAAATACATAAAAGACCCGGAGGTAATAAATGCAAACTTCATCCTTCGCTGAGCTGAACACCCCGGCGCGTATATTATTGGGCCCAGGGCCAAGCATGACATCGCCGCGGGTGATGCGCGCCCTCTCCGCTCCTGTCATTGGTCACCTGGACCCAGAATTTATCCGGGTAATGGAGGAAGAACAACAGCTTTTGCGGCTTGTCTTTCAGACCCAAAATGAGCTCACGCTGGCAATCCCCGGCACAGGCAGCGCCGGCATGGAGGCCGCCTTATGTAACTTTATCGAGCCCGGCGATGCAGTTCTCGTAGGGGTGATCGGCTTTTTTGGCGAACGATTGTACGAGATGGCGAAACGTTACGGCGCAGAAGTAGATCGTCTGGAACGCGCCTGGGGCGAGATTCTTGATCCCGCCGAGGTTGAAAACGCCCTGAAAAAGAAAAGCTATAAACTAGTAGCGCTGGTGCACGCCGAAACATCCACCGGCGCGTTGCAAACCGGTATTCCAGAGATCGCTGCAGCCGCCCATCGTCATGGCGCGCTGCTCCTCTTGGACACAGTGACTTCGCTGGGGGGGATTCCGGTGGAGATTGACCGTTGGGATGTAGATATTGCTTATAGCGCAGCTCAAAAGAGCCTCTCTTGCCCGCCAGGGTTGGCGCCATTGACGGTCAGCGAGCGCGCCCGCCAGGTATTATCAGCGCGTAAAACGCCGGTTGCAAACTGGTATCTGGATCTGAACGGTTTGGAAAAATACTGGGGGCAGCCCCACGTCTATCATCACACGGCGCCTTGCAACCTGCATTTTGCTCTGCGAGAAGGGCTGCGCATGGTCATGGAAGAAGGGCTGGAAGCTCGCTTTGCCCGTCATCGAGCGAACGCGGAATTGTTCTGGGAAGGACTGGAGGCGTTGGACCTTTCCCCGTTTATACCATTGGAGTATCGCCTGGCGACATTGACCACTCCCCGCATCCCGCCAGGAGTAGATGACGCTGAAACGCGTCGCAGACTGCTGGAAGAATATAACATCGAAATCGCCGGCGGTTTTGGACCCCTAAAAGGGATGGTCTGGCGGGTAGGGTTGATGGGCTATAGCAGCCGTCGTGAGAACATCCTGCTTCTGCTTGCCGCGTTGGATCGTATCTTGCACAGCTAGCAGATATGTTCAGCGCATTGTTTATTTCATAGCCGATTGACCGAAAACGAAATCGCATGGCACGTTGGATCCGTTTCTTTTTTGCAATCCTGGTAGGATTAGCGATCGGTTTAGCGTATGGATGGTTTATCAGCCCGGTGGAATATGTGGAGACTTCACCGCACACGCTGCGCATTGACTACAAAGCGGATTACGTCTTGATGGTCGCTGAAGCATACCAGTACGAAGCGGATTTGAATCTGGCCGCTCAGCGGTTAGCCTTGTTAGGCAATCTTCCGCCAACGGAAATTGTGTCTCAGGCAATCCAATTCGCCCAAAAATACGGTTACAACGATGCAGATATTGCCCGAATGCAGGTCTTATGGAGCGCGTTGCAATCTGCAGGTCTTTCTCAAGGGATGGCTGAGCCCTAAAACATGAATAACGACGAACGGGGTCCCTGGTATCTATTGACCGGCTTGGTGATAGGCATCGCATTGGGCCTTTTTTACGCCTGGGTGGTGCAGCCGGTTCAATATGTGGATACCGCGCCAGATACATTACAATCTAACTACAAGGACCACTATCGAGCTCTAATAGCCTTGGCGTATCTGGGCAATGAGGATCTCCTGCGAGCCAGAGCGCGCCTTGAATTGCTGCACGACGAGGACGTTTTCCGGGCGCTCACCGAACAGGCGCAGCGCACCCTGGCAGAAAATGGCTCAGATAACCAGGCGCGTGCATTGGGATTGTTAGCCATCGCCCTAGGACAAGCACCTCCCGGCCCGGCGCTCGCTGTAACTCAGCCTCGTCTCACTCCTGCCGGCGTTTCCACTCAGACGACTATCATTCCCACGCCTCCTGGCGCGCCTGCTCAGGAAATCCGTTCTGCCTCCAGCCCGACGCCCACCCACGCGACAACTGATACTGAAACGCCGGCTGTTTCTACAATCCTCCCATCAAACACTTCCCCTCCCAGCGCCGACGCATCCGCAACAGTATTCGCCTCCCCCACTGCATCGCCCACAGCGCTGAATGCAGCGCTGCCTACTGCGCCGCCCACCTTCACCCCCGGCGGTCCCTTTGTTTTGCTCAGTCAAGAAAAAATATGCGATCCGCCGCTGCCAGCGCCATTGTTTCAGATCGAGGCTTTGGATCGCTTCAATCAACCCATCCCGGGCGTGTTGGTCATCATCTCCTGGCCTGACGGCGAGGAGCGTTTCTTCACCGGGCTGAAACCAGAAAAAGGCGCAGGTTATGCCGATTTTGCCCCTGAGACAGGCGTGCTATATTCGGTGCGCTTGGGCGAAAACGGCCAGCCTGTTAATGACCTTGCTGCTCCGATGTGCCCGCGTTCTAGCGGCGCACCCACCTGGGGGGCGTGGCTCTTGAAGTTTATTCGTCCTTGATGTTAGCAGGATCAGGTTTTGGAGTAAAGGAGCTTGAGATGAAAATTGTACTGGATCGCCGTAACTGTAATTGCTGGGACGCCCCTTGCGAGGCGCACTTTGGCTGGCATTTCCTGCGCCAGGAGATCACGCCGGTGGATTGCACCACCGAAATCAGCGAGGATGGGCAGAATGCAGTCACATTTTATATCAAAGACAGAGATGGGCGCGACAAAGTGCTGGTGGTAGATGAACATAACTGGGCTGAAGCATATGACTCCTGGCGCAACGCCTGGGAAAAACAACAGGCTGCCCGCACAGATCAAGAGTAGATTTCCGGCAAACAGGTGACCCATTAATAACCTAAAGCCGGCTAAATAATTTCCAAAACGGATGATAACGGAAATGAACGGGAGGAAGAAATGAAAGCCATGCGGGTGCGATATTCAAATGTGTTGAGAGGTCTCCTATACCTCATATTGCCTTTATTTCTGGCGGCGCTGGCGTGTGAAATTCCTGGGGTCGGGAACGAGACTTCTTTACAACAAACCAATGTAGCTTTGGGCATTCAACAAACGATGAATGCCATTAACGACGCCACCCTTCAGGCGCAGCTAACTCAGGTGGTGGTCGTTAATCCTACAGTTCCTCAGCAGAACGTCCAGGCCACGTTAGACGCTCAAGCGACAGCATTGATCTTACAACTGACGCAATCTGCCCAACCAGCTACATCCGAAGCAACCGCGACGGTCGAGTCTGGTCAGCCCCCTACAGCGACGCCTACTACAGCCGCAGCCTCTCTGGAACCCGTTTCCATCACAGATTGGGGGATGAGATTCTGGGTGCCTCTGAATTCTGGATGCAAGGTGGATGAAGCTGGTTGTTGGAAAATGAACGATGATTACGATAAGCATTTAGGCACTGGCGAATTGATCCTAGTGAGCAAAACTCCTGTGCGAATTAGCCCAGACTGGCCTAATCCTTACCTGGTCTTATGGCATCGTTACAAATTCAATAATACCGCACACATAGACCTGCAAGTTGATGGAAAGTGGGTTACGGTCAAGATTTTAAACCGCCAATCGAGTTCCAATAATTGGGTTCGGGAAATTATCAAGTTGGCCAATTACAAAGGGAAAGAAATTATCGTCCGATTTGCCGCAGCAGGAATATGGGGCAGCGGTGGCATTCCCGGCTCCAGTTGGTATGTCAACGATGTTCGCGTTGTGCCGGATTACAATCCGAATCAATAAGCCGTAATCCGATCGTTGACATCTAGGAGTATATGCTAGGTGGCAGAGCGCAATAGGATAGCGTTACAATTGTAATATCGCTCCCTCAGTCGCTCCACTCCCACGAAATGGTTATTGAAAAGCACCGGATAGCGGAAGGCCATCCAATGTAATCACCCAAAAACGGGAGGAACAAGTGAGAAACGCACAAAGGTATTATTTAACGGTTTGGAGAGGTTTCCTCTATCTTTTACTACCTTTAATCCTGGCGACAATAGCGTGTCAGTTCCCCGGAATTGGAGGAGATGCATCTTTGCAACAAACTAACGTCGCTCTGGGCATCCAACAAACAATGAATGCTATAAACGACGCCACCCTCCAGGCGCAATTGACCCAGGTGGTGGTGGTTAACCCTACAGTTCCTCAGCAAAACGTCCAGGCCACGTTAGACGCTCAGGCAACGGCCATTGCGCTGGATTTCACGCAAACAGCTGCCCCTGCGGCTTCTGAAACGCCAACTCAGATCATCGGCCCGCCGTCAACTACCGAGGTTGCCCTGGAAGAAATACCCATTTTAGAATGGAAAATGTTCTTCTGGGTGACGCTAAATTCAGGCTGTTATATTGACAATGCCGGGTGTTGGAGAATGAACGATGATTACCGAAAAAATGCGAATCGCGAAGATGTGACAATGGTCAGTAAAAACCCCGTTCGAATTGACCCGGCTTGGCCAAAACCTTATTTGGTGTTCTGGCATAAGTACGATTTCGAGAAGGCTGCCCGCGTGGATCTACAGGTGAACGGGACTTGGATCACCATCAAGAATTATCGAGAAAACGAGACGACCTCGAGGTGGATTCGCGAGACGTTTAATCTGGAAGATTATAAAGGGAAAGAGGTTGTTGTGCGTTTTTTGGCTACTTCCTATCCCCTTGCAAGTCAATGGTATGTCAATGACGTTCGAGTTGTTCCAAATTACAGCCCGTAGCGGTTAGTATCTATTGAAGCATGAATGTAAGGCGCGCCGTAGAAGGAAGAACTACAGCGCGCCTTTATGATTGTCATCAGCCAATGCCAGGTTGTAATCTGGAGGATAATCTTCCTCAGGGGATGTCTTCGACATTATAAATGCGGACATACTCGATATTGTTCAAATAAATGCGTTTTTCGGGTTCCACGCCTTCAAGCAGAGGGAACAAGCCCCCAGGGATCTGGCGCTGCCATTGATTAGAATAAACCACCAGATAATCCATCTCCTTCAACCGCCGTATCGCCTCTGGGACATCGAAACGAGAACCAACTCGAATTGGCTCCGTGTGACCTACAAAGTAGTAAGAGAAAGGTCCGATCCCATACCAGGAAAGAACATACAAGTTTTCCGCCCCTGGCTTTTGATTGAGATAGGCCGCCGCTAGATCTAGCCCCTCACCAGAACCCATAGATAAATTTATCCTGGCTTGCGGGCTGGCAGCCATCCAGGGATTCAGATAGGTCAGGTAATAGGGGTGGACTGACCAAGATTGATACGCCTGAACTAAAATCACTATGATCAACGCCAGCGCAGGAATGATCTTCTTGCCAGCGGAGGGTAAATAGCTCCTCAAATGATTTACCAGGGCAAACCAACCCATCCCGGCGGTCAAATCTAAAATCGAAAAAACCGGCAAATAATACTTTGATGAAGATTTAGGGGGGATGGTCATACAAACAGTGTAAATCAGGACGAACAAGATCAATCCTGAGGTCGCTTGGCGTACTTTGCGGTCATGGTAAGGCGCATATTTGCGCAATATGGCGACAAAAGCCGCCATCAAACCCAAAAGGGTCACCGGCGTGGAATGCCAGAGATATTTCTCCGGGTAGCGCAAAAAATATTCCATTGGTCGAGAGGCAATGCCGCTAAATACCTCAGCATCTCCCGATTCTAGCGCCAGCTCCCCGCCCTCATTTGGCTGAGGAACTTCCTTTTGAGCAACTCTGGCTACAAACTTGAACGGTGAAAGAGCCAGACTTGCTCCAGTTTGCACTGGCTGCACCCACATGGCAGGGTAAAAGGCGATGATCGCCAACAAAAACACGCTCCCCCAAATCAGCCCTGGCTTAATCAAAGCGCACCATAAATAGCGCCTGCCTTCATGTGCGCGCAAA
Source organism: Anaerolinea thermophila (assembly GCA_020724505.1). Taxonomy (GTDB): domain Bacteria; phylum Chloroflexota; class Anaerolineae; order Anaerolineales; family UBA4823; genus RBG-16-57-11. The sequence goes on along the minus strand of DYGV01000017.1, from coordinate 6,010 downwards.
TCCGATCGCATCTGCCAGGCGCCTAATGCTCCTGATATTCCAATTGTGGGTGGCAATAGTAATCCTGGAAGCTTTGCCAACACTGCTAAACCGCCAGCAACCGCAGATAGGATTAACATGAGGACGCGCCTATCCTGATACAGATAAACCAGGAAGGCGAGCAGCGAGAGAAGCATGAAACTGCTCAAAGGGCCATCCAAATGAGCCAGACGGGTGACAGCCGCATGATACGGGTCAAAAGCGATCAACAAAAAGCCGACAAAGGTTGGGTAAACGCCAAACAAACGCCGCGCCAACCAAAAAGCGACCGCCAAAACCCCCACATTGAGCAACACCGTCCATTTACGGGCTGTCACCAGGATGTCATGCGGGTGGACGCCGTGTTCTAAAAGAAACTCCTCCAACACGGCGTATTTATCCAGCAAACCTTGACCCAGCCCTCGATATTGGGGGAATTCCACCAGGTAAGCGAGCGTGATCACCCACATGGTGACCACGCCCGGCGAGCGGTTCAGGTCTGTGGCGGCGAAGTCCCGTTGCCCCAAGGCGTAATAAAAATTAGCCGAGCGCCAAAGCCAGGCCACCTCATCGGTGGCAACAAAGCGATCCAGCTCCAGACCGCGCGGCAGCCATAGCGCCAGCAAAATCACCGCTAGCAAGAAGGCGCGGCGAATGAAATGAGAGATGTTCAGGTGGGGCGAATCCATCAGACCCCAAACCTCCCCAGTCTCTTCCTTGAAAACGACGAAACTATCCTTTACGGCATAGGGTTATTTTGCGCCCAATCGTCCCCAAGGATAATCGCAATATCCGCGCCGTTAGTTGGATCGAAGAGATGGCGGATGCGGAAAGCATTAATCTTCATCAGATCAACCAGGTACTTGAGCGTATAAGGTTTACCTGTATAGAAAGTGATCTGGGTGACGGCGCTGTATTGCTCAGCGTTGCCGGTTTCAACCACGTTAATTCCCAGCGATTTCAGGTACTCCTGGGTGCGCGCGGCCAGGCCGGGAACCGAGCTGCCGTTGAGCAGGCGTACACGGGCGTTCTCCTGCTTGATCAACTCGGCGATGTCCATGCTAGCAGCCACGGGTTTGGCCGGGTTTGCCTCGCTAAAGACCTCGTCGCGCAAGGCGCGGATCTTTTCAGTGATCGGTTTGAGCACGTCTTGCGTTCCGTCGGGCGATTTAGCGAAGGTGACATGCTCTGTCCCAATCGCGCCGCGCTTGATGTTCTCCTCCGGGATCTGCGAAGCCAGCCATGCCAATCGAATAGCCTGATCCAACGTGAGATTGGTGTGAATGCCAGAGGAGAGTTCATTGTAAAGCGTGGGCGCTTTTGCAATCAAAGTGGGCAACATTTTATGCGATAGGATTTGATTGCGAATGGCCATGATGACAGCCTGCTGACGCTGGGCGCGGTCAAAATCGCCGCCTTCGGTCTTGCGCAGGCGCACATACGCCAGCGCCAAGTCGCCCGGCAGCGTATAAACTCCTGGCTTAAATCGCTTGGTGTTCCCGCTGCCCATGGGATCGAGCTTAATAGTCTCGGTGAATTCCACCTTCACGCCGCCGATCTCATCTATGAAGCGGACAAAAGCGCCAAAATCAATCTGGGCGTAATAATCCACCGGTACACCTAATAGACCCTCGACCGTTTCAGCAGCCAACGCTGGACCGCCGCCGGGCAATTGATAAGCTTCGCCAATTTGATAGGCAGTATTTATGCGGCCATAATCTGCGCCGGGGATGCTCACCCATAAATCGCGCGGGATAGACAGGATGCCGGCGGTGCGATGCACCGGGTCCACAGTGAACAAGATCATCGTATCGGTGCGCGGGGGACCTTCACCGGCCTCCCAGTCGCGATAATCCAACCCCATCACCAGCATGGTGACTCGATCCGCGCCATCCCAGGGCGGCGGTGTAGGGCCAAGCGCCGGTTCAAGCATCCCCGGCGCAACGATTTCGCCAAACTCATTGGGGGTGGGCGTGGCGTCGCGCACCGTCACGCCGGGCAGATTGGTCATTTGCCAGTGGGCGATAAAATCGCGTACGCCGACGAAAGTGAGATACCCCACCAGCAAAGCGGCGAGGCCGAACCCGGCGAGGAGCGCCAGACGCATGGAATTTGAAAGCGCGCCATTAGCGCGAGGCTTTTTCTGTTTTCGAATTTTTGTACCTTCGAGCTGTGTCATCGTTCATCCTATACTTTGCGTTGAGGTAACCGCAAGCAGCAGGATTATAACACGGTATAATTGCGACGTTGCGGGGTAGCATTATTGAGCCTCCAACGCAACGAAATCTCTGGCGTTAGGAAACAGGTGTAATGTCTTTATTGACAGCGAACGATCTTGCCAAATCATACGGGGCGGTGGATGTGTTTCGGGGCATATCTTTCAGCATCCCACCTGGGGCGCGCATCGCGATTGTTGGACCCAATGGTATTGGGAAGACCACCCTGCTGCGCATCTTGGTGGGGCTCGAAGAACCCTCCGCTGGCGCGGTACAGCGGGCGCGCAACTTAAAGTTGGGCTATCTGCCGCAGGAAGCCTCCCTGGAGGGTAAGCACACGCTATGGCAAGAATGCTTGTCCGTCCTGTCAGATTTGTTGGAGATGGAGGCAGAGCTGGCGCGCCTCGAATCTTTGATGAGCGATCCCCAACAGGCGGATCAGGCGCTGGAACGCTACGGCAGCTTGCAGCACGAGTTCGAGCGCTTAGGCGGTTACACCTATGAAACACGCATCCGTCAGACGCTGAGCGGTCTGGGCTTCGATGAGAGCGACTTCACTCGCCCATTGCCGCAACTTTCCGGCGGGCAGCGCACGCGCGCTGTTCTGGCGCGTCTGTTGCTCTCCAACCCGGATTTGCTCATCCTGGACGAGCCAACTAACCATCTGGATGTGAATGCGGTGGAGTGGCTGGAAGGTTATCTCAGTCAATGGCCTGGGGCGACGTTAATCGTCTCGCATGACCGTTATTTCCTCGATCGCGTGGTGGATCATATCTGGGAAATGAGCGCTGGCGGCTTCGAAACCTATCGCGGCAATTATAGCGCCTATGTGCAGCAGCGCCAGGAACGGTGGGAGCTGCGCCAGCAGCTTTATGAAGCTGAAAAAGAGCGCCTGTTGAAAGAGGTGGACTATATCAAGCGCAACATCTCCGGGCAACGGGTGCAGCAGGCTAAAGGCAAGCTGCGCCGCTTGAGCCGCGAGGTGCAGGCAATCGAGCGTCTGGGCTTTGAAGCTCTGCAAAACAAGAGCTGGCTGGCGATCAGTGATGAGATCGAAATCTCCGCTCACCCGATGGGCGTCGAGGAACTAGAACGGCGTGTACGCTCCCTCCGTGGGCCACAACAGCGTCCGCCGCGCCTGCATTTACACCTGAAAGCCCCCCACCGCTCTGGCGATCTGGTGCTGCGCACGCGCAACCTGGTTATCGGTTATCCCGACGAGGGCAAGCCGCTGTTTCGCGCCCCCGATTTGCTGCTTAAACGCGGCGAGTGCGCCGCCGTGATCGGCCCCAACGGGGCGGGCAAGTCCACTTTTCTCAAGACAATCCTCGGGCAAATACCGCCGCTCGAAGGGGAAGCGACGTTGGGCGCCAGCCTGCGCATTGGTTATTTTGCCCAGGCGCACGAAGACTTACGCCCGGAACGTACCCTGGTGCAGGAGATCGAAGCAGTGGCGCCGAACATGCTACTGGCGGAAATACGCGATTATTTGGCACGCTTCATGTTCAGCGGCGAGGAAGTTTTCAAAAAGGTCAGCGCGCTCTCCGGCGGCGAGCGAGGTCGCCTAGCGCTGGCTAAGCTCTCGCTGGCGCAGGCTAACCTGTTGCTGCTCGACGAACCGACCAACCATCTGGATATACCATCGCAAGAGATCCTGCAAGAAGTGCTGGCAGACTTTCAAGGCACAATCCTGCTTGTCTCGCATGACCGCTACCTGATCGATGCGCTGGCAACGCAAATCTGGGAGATTTTGCCCGACCAGTCTGAATTACAGGTATTCCAGGGCAGCTATACGCAGTATCGCGAACATCAACAGCGCCAACAAGAAGCTGAAACAGCAAAAGTGGCTTTAGCCTCGGCGACTGCGTCGCGCAAGGCGCGCCCCGCGCCGCTTTCAGCAGAGGAGAAAAGGCGCCGCCAACGCCTGCAAGAGGTGGAAGAACGCATCGCCTGGTTGGAAGGCCAGATTGCCATCCTGGCGCGCAAATTGGAGAATCCGCCCGCCGATCTGAGCCAGGTGCAACGCCTGGGATCGGATTACGCCCACTGTCAAGATGAGCTTGAAAAGCTCATGGGGGAATGGGAACAGCTTCACCTGGAAGCCGTCCCCGAATAAGCCATTGTTGTCAGTCCGTTGTCCAATCCGTTGTTCAATCCGCTGCTGCGCCAGCGCGAATAGGTTCATCGCCGTTATAGCGCGCCAACTGCGGCCAGCGGCGGGCGATGAGCGCCACGGCAATGATGCAGCCCATCCCGCCGCTGATGATAGCAAACGGCACGCCAAAAAGCTGCGCCACGATACCGGCTTCCACCTCGCCAAGCTGCGGTCCGCCCTGGAAGAAAATCTGATTGATGCTGGTCATACGTCCGCGGATGTAATCCGGGGTTTGCAACTGGCGGATGGTATTGCGGATGATGGTGCTGACCGAATCCGCCGCGCCCATCAGGATCAGCGCCGCCATGCTCAAGGCGAATTGTCGCGATAAGCCAAAACCAATGGTGGCTAAACCGAATACCACTACAGCGTACAAAAAAGTTGGCCCCTGGCGGCGAATTTCCCGCAATTGGGAGACGATCAGCCCGGCAGTTACCGCCCCAATGGATTGCGCTGATGAGAGCAAGCCATAGCCGCGCTCGCCCACCTTGAGGATATCGCGAGCAATAATTGGCATCATGGTGTTGGCGGAAGAGAAGAAAGTGGCAAAGAAATCCAGCAGCATGGAAGAGAGGATAATGGGGTGGGTGAGAATAAAATGTACCCCTTCGCGCATCGCCGCCAAACCGCCGGTTTGGCGCTTCAATCTTTGTTGAGTTACCGGGCCAAGCAACGCCAGCGCCAACAACACAGCGCCGAAAGACAGGGCGTTGATCAGATACGTGTATCCCTGTCCCCATTCGGCAATCACAAAGCCGCTCAACGCCGGCCCCAGGATAGCGCCGGTGTTGAAAGCAATAGAAGTGAGGCTGAAGGCGTTGGGCAGGTCACGCGCCGGTACCAGGTTGGGAATCAACGCCTGGCGTGCCGGGAGGTCGAAGGCTATCGCCGAGGCCTGGATTGCGGTGAGGGCGTAGATCGTCCAGATGCTCACCTCACCGGAAAAGGTCAGAATCGCCAGAGCCAGCGCAGTGAGCGCCATTACGCTCTGGGTGACGAACATGATGCGTTTACGATTATATGAATCGGCGACTGTACCGCCGATGAGCGAAAAGGCAATCACCGGCAGGATGCGCGCCAAGCCAATGCCGCCCAGCGCCAGCGGGTTTGGTTCGCCGGTCAGCTCGCGAATGTGCCAGTGGATGGCAGCAACCTGCATCTGCGAGCCGGCAACCGAAACCATCAACCCTAACCAGAGGTTGCGGAATGGAGAATGTCGTAATGCAGGTGGGATGTGAATTTGTACCATAGGTGCATTCGATGACGGCTGGGCCTGTAGAAGAGCGCTCCAGCCGCCAGACTTTGATTGTCATCTCTCCTTATCAAATATTTTATATACCGTTCCGTTACGTCCCCCAGTCGCGCAGATAGAGAAAATCGTAGCCCACCGTACGGTTGCTAAGTTTGGCGATGGGCGGTAAGAGGCGTTTGAAATGGTTGCGACGCACACGTTCGACCACTGCTTGCACAAAGGGCGCAGCAAATCCGGCCTGCACGCACTCTTCCGGGCTGTAACGCTCATCCACTAAGAGATAAAGCAGTTGATCTACTTCGGCATAGGTAAAGCCTAGTTCGCCTTCATCGGTCTGTCCGCTCCACAGGTCGGCGGAGGGCGGTTTGG
>DYGV01000207.1 GCA_020724505.1 Anaerolinea thermophila | reverse complement strand
ACCGCTGAACACCGGGATAAACGCCAGGCAGAGATAGACCAGCGCGGTTAATCCCCCAGCAAGCAGATACGGCGCTTCTGCTTTAGCAGGGAAGATGTTGGCGAAAACGCCACCCGTCGCCGCTTCCACCAGAGCGGTGTAGAGCCTTCCCTGATAGGAATATTTGATCGTGAACAGCGGGATATGCACCAGAGATTGCTCCAGGATGTTAGCCGAAGCGTCATCTCCGTTTCCTATCCATTGCAGAGCGGTCTGCAGGGGAACCGTGGGTGTTTGCGCTTGTGCGTCAAGCTCAGATTCATAGCGGCGCAGATCCCCTGCTGGCAAGTTCAAATGCCCAATTTCGCTCACTGCGGTCGCTGCGGCCGGCAGCATCCGAATCTCTTCGCCGCCCCCTGGCCGACGGCTTTTGAAATACCACATGGGAAAGTACGCGAATGAAACCTCGACGATGCTGGATTTGCGATCCAGATCCTTCACCGTTTGATTGCCAGACATCCAGCGCGCCAGGGATGCGCGAGCTTTGGCTTCGTCCAGGGTGGGCGCGACATACCAGTGAAACACCACCCGCGACTTATCCACATAAACCGTCGAGTTGCAGAAAGGACAGGTCAGGAAGATCTGCCCTTCATCGGGATGAAGTTCTCCCCCGCATTGGGTGCAAGTCAGAACGCTCGAGGTCGGCGTGGTTTCCATCGGGGACGATTATAGCAGAAAACCCTTGAGCGAGCCTCAGGGGAGACACAAGATCACAACAGGCTGCCCGCGCAAGTGGGTCAGAAATATCACTCGCTCGATCGCCGAGGCGCCAACATGGCGCGGCAATCGCAGCCAGCGGATTAACTCCTGCGGCTGGATTGGCGAGCCGCGTTTCTTCACCGTCACCCGTTCAACGCCGCGCTGGCGCAACGCCTCGCGCAGCCTTTTGAGATGAAAGGGGAACCAGGCATCCACCATCCAAACACGAGCAAACGGCGTTTCAACGCGCTGGTCGCTGGTCAGATAGGCAATGTCCGGATCGAGTTGATGGGCGCCGATCTGTTCCGCCAGCATACGCACCAATCCAGCGCGCAACACCGCTGGATCAGGTTCATATAAAAAAGCGCGTGGTTCACTCAAATAAGCAGCCTGTTGTACGCCTGGCGTGCCCTCAGTTTCCGACAGCGCCAGGGATCGCCCGGCGGGCAACACGGTGGCTCTGCGGGCAGCGCTTTTAAGCGGACCAAACCACAACGCCGCCTCTTTCAATTCACCATCGTAGGAGACAAACTCAATTTCGGCCGGGTATGAGGATAATTCGTCTAACTTTACGCCGGGGGAAATTTTGACGCCCAAAGCGGGAAAACGCGCCAGCCACGCCTCGATGATCGTCAATGGCGGTTGGTAATCCAGAATCGAGAACGCCCGTCGTTCTGCGCTGCGCCTACCCGGATCGAAAAACACGCCAGTACCTCCTCGTGAATGGATGGGCAAAGAGGCGTTCAAGTCGGCCTGGATAAAGCGCGTCTGTTCCTCCAGTCCGGCAGCAGCCAGGTTCTCTCTAGCCATGGCCAGGCGCAGCGCGTCCAGATCAACGCCTAGCGTGGGGGCGATGCGGGCTAATTCCAGCGTATCGCCGCCAATGGAACAGCCCAGGTCTATCAGCCATTTAAAACCGGCGAAACGTCGGCTGCGATACGCCGCAACTGCATGGTGCGTGGCTTGTTCCAACGCCTGGCGGGTAAAGTACATGCGCTCCGCCAGGGGAAATTTCTCCCTTGCCTGACGACGCAAAATGGCTGTTTCCAACGCCGCCCGCGCCAGCTCAGCGGAGTAGGTCCGGCTAAGCGCGGAATAGAGGCGAAGAAAATCCTGCTCTTCGGGTTGATGATCAGTCGCCTCCTGCAAGGCGCGCTGCCCTTGCGGGCTGAGCAATTGCCTGAACGTCGCCAGATCCACAGGTTAATTCTAACAAAATAAACCCGCCACCTGATACAACAGCCCGCGGGTTGGCGCAGGTGAGGATGATAATCCGTCTCTACCTGAATTTACTGCACTTCCACCTCAACCTGCTGAACAAATTCGCCATCCAGGTAGATATACACCACATATTTTCCCACCGGCCAAGGTCCGTCATTGAAATATTCGAACCAATAAGAGCCGCTTGCTAGCGCCCCACCTGCCTCGGTGACATGGCTGTTTGGTTCAACATCTTGCACATCGCGGGCGATCATCACCCCGCTTACGTGCACATCTGGACCGGGTGTGGTCAGGCTGAATTGGACGTAGATACTGCCCGTCGTTGGGAACACCGTCGCCGGTTGATCGCCATTCTGATCCAGAGAAGTATAGACATCCTGAATCTGCGCCCCGCTGGTGTTGGTGCTAACCACCTTGATTTCAAGCGACTGCGCTGGCTCGCCATCCACGAAAAGATCAATCCGATAGACGCCCTTCGGCCAGGGCAAGGTATTGGTGAAACGTATCCACTGGACGCCTGCGGAGAAGGATTCGTCCAATTCGGTGAACACGGTTTCCGGTTCAATGCCCTCGGCCGCCACGGCGGTCAGCGTCCCCTTGATCTGCGCGGAGCCTTGCGGTGCATCCAGGTTGAAATGCGTATAAATTGTATCCGCCTGGGCAAACAAGGAGGAGGGTTGTGCATCGGCTTCATCCAGGCTGGTGTGAACATTCGAGAGACTCGCCTGACCAGAGGGCGGTGGAGGCGCGACTTCGGTGGGGGTGGGCTGGGGCTGACTGACCTCGCTGGCTTTGACTTCGAATTCGAGGCTCTGATTCAACTCATCATTCAAATACAAATCCACCTTGTACTTTCCTGCTGGCCAGGGGCCGGCGTCGCGGCTCAGCCGCACCCAGAATTTGCCGCTGCCGCTGGTCGTCTCATAGGTCTGGATCTCGCTATTCGCAGCCACCCCTTCCACGTCCACTGCGCTCCAAACCGCTTTCAGTTGGGTGTCGTCCGGCGCATTCGCCAGCTCACCGACCAGATAGAAAACATCCTGGGGATCGAACTGTGTGGTGGGTTGATTTCCATCCTCATCTCGCGCCATGCGCAGATTCTCGACCTTCGCTGTGCTGAAGCTGACCTCGCAAGCCAGAATAGAAAACGTCAGCGCCAGGATGATAGCGACAAATGAAACAAACCGCTTATGCATTTTTCTCCTCCTGTCCTTGGCTATTTACCCACAATATACTATGGAAGGCATAATATTATCACGAATGTGGGCAAATAAGTACAATTTGACAGCCTTCCTCGTGAGTGGTGGCGATCGAATTTCGCAATCGGGCTGTCAGGAGCAATAATTCACCCAGTAACCAGATGAAAATATTGCCACCGAGTTCACCGAGTAAGGCGATCTTGGATCGGCTATTGAGAAATCCGGGGGTAGCACCATAAACCGTGGTTGCTGGAATGCGCCCTTCAATTCGTTCAATTCGATCATGCAGCCGTGCCCATCATCTGGCGGGCTGCGCGTCGCCCGATCTCCACTGCGAAATTGGTGCCCCGGTCCCAGGGGTAAACCTGGCTCATGCAGGCCAGGAACAGACCTGGAATGGGCGTCTGGATGGATGGAATGTTCTTCGAATGGTTCACCAGCGGCACCGGTTGGGCGTAAGGGGTGCGGAATAGCCAGCTCTGCTTAACCCAATCGCGCTGGAATCGCGGGTTAAAGCGCGGCAGGGCAGGTAGATAACGCTCCAACAACTCTTCCGGGCTGAGGCGAAAGTACTCGTGATCTGGTTCCAGGTAATCGCCGATATATACAATATGATCGCCGCCAAAATATTCCGGCGATAGAAAATTAGTATGTTCCACCAGCGCCAGAAAAGGAAACCCGGCCGATTTGGGGATGTTGTACCAATAATATCCCTGCTCCGAAAGACGCTGTTTTAGCGACAATACCATAACGACCGCGCCCATGCTTTTTAAGTTCAAAAGCCCTTGAAGATAGTCAGAGGGAAGATCGGGCGTCAGGCGCGCCAGCAGCGCTGGCGAGGTGGTCACCAAACATTGGTCAAAACGTTGTGGCCCGGCGGGTGTCTCCAGGGTTACGCCACCGTCCGGGTTCGGCGTCAGACGCCCCACCTGCGTGGAAAGACGCAGTTGCACACCCATCTCCTGTAGCCGCGCAGCAAAACGATCGGCGAAAGCCTGAAAGCCTCCCCGGAAGGTGCCCAACCGCGTGGTGCGCGCCTTGAGCCGCGCCCACATCCAGGCCATGTTGACCTGTTTGGCGTAACGCTCGCCGAACTTGCCGATCATCAAGGGCTGCCACATCAACTCATACACCCGGTCGCCCGCCCAGCGGCGCATCCAGGCATCTACAGTATGTTTTTCAAGCGCCTGCCAGTTATTGGTCAGCTTCAAAAACATCCCCACCAGACCAAAGCGCGCCTTGTTGACCCCCCAGCCCAGGCCTGGGAAGAGGATCGCTTGCAGGATTGAATCAAATGGGTAGAATTTTCCCTCATGGTACATCACTGTGTAAGGGCGGGGGAAAAGCACCTGATCGCTCCAACCCAGTTCTTCGATTAAACCCAGGATGTAACGATCGCTGGCAAACCAGTGGTGGTAATATTTTTCCACCGACCAGTCCCAATGCGGCTCTTTGAAACCAGAAGCCAGGCCGCCGACCTGCGGGCTGGCTTCGAAAATCGTCACCGCGCGTCCGCCCCGCGCCAGATCATACGCCGCAGACAGACCGCCGATCCCGGCGCCGATGATTGCAACATTGCGCGACATCTATGCTTCGGCTCTTGCCGCCTCCAGTTCTTCGCTCCAACGAATCCCCTTTCGCAGCATATAATAACCGCCCAGGGCGGTGATCGGCGCCCACAAGGCAACATGCAAGATCAAAGTATAAGCAGCAGCGACCGCTTTCTCCACACCATAGGCTTGCAGCACGGCGATGCCTGGGGCGTCAAAGGTGCCTACATACCCCGGCGCGGAAGGGATGGTCGTCGCTAGGTTGACGATGCCGTTCATCAGCATCAGGGTAAAGAAGCTGACTTCAAAGGGGAAAGCATGCATCACAAACCAGTATTTGGCGGTCTCCAAAAGCCAGATAACCACCGAGGTAATGAACACCATCAGGATCAGGCGCGGCGAGCGCAGCGATTCCAGCCCGCCAAGAAAACGGTCTGCCAGGTTCAGGACCTTAGCTCGATACCGTTTAGGCAACCATCGGTCTGTAACCCGACGAACCAGGTTTGCGCTGCGTTCTGGTGACATTGCCAACCCCAGAAAGACCGCCAGCGCTCCCAGGAAGATGCCCGTCCCAATCAGCGCCAGGCTGCGGATATCGCCCACAAAACCAGAGCTGCCGGTTAGGCGCGCCACTTCGGGAAGATTCACAAAGACAAAGCCCAACATCACCACTCCGTCGAACACCCGCTCAACAATGATCGTCGCCAGCGAAGCCGAAATCGGGATGCCCTCGTCCTTCTTCAACACGATGGCGCGCAGCAACTCGCCGGCCCTGGCGGGCAGGATATTGTTGCCAAAATAACCAATCGCCACAGTAGGAAACAACTCGCCTGTGGAGACAGGCTTTAGCGGACGTAACAGATGATGCCAACGCCAAGCGCGCGCCCAAACCGCCAGGAAATACACTGCCACGCCGGGCAGCAGCCACCCATAATTACCCTGGATCACTGCCTGACCCAGTGCTTCCAGCCGCAGACCGCGCAACGCAAGATAGAGAAAGAGCAGGCTGATCGCCAGCCCCAGCCAAAATTGCCATTTTTTCATGCCGCCATTCTACCACGGTCGCGAGGCGGCGGTAACAGTCGGCCAGACGGTCAGCCTGCCTCACCCCGTAGAAGCCGTTATAATCATAGACATGAGACGCGTCATTGGGTTGGTCGGAACAGCGTTCTTTTTTCTTCTCGTTGCAGGCGGAGTCATCTTATGGTTGAGCCTGCCGCGTGTGGTGGAAATCTCCCCTGCCGACGAGGCGGTAGATATATCGGCCGGCGCCGAATTGCGCATCCGCTTTTCCCGCCCCATGCAGCCGCAGAGCGTGCTTGACCAGCTGACGATCCAGCCGCCTACACCCGGAAAGTTCACCTGGGAAAGCAATCAGTTACTGATTTTCACCCCAGAACAACCCTGGCCATCGGGCGCGACCATCCAGGTTGAGCTTCGCCCCGGCGCTCAAGCGCAAGGTTTCCCCGCCTTGCGCCAGAATGAATTGCGCTCCTGGTCGTTCACCATCCGACAGCCGCGGCTGGCTTTTCTATATCCCTCAGACGGCGCTGCCAACATCTATGTTCGTGAAGCATCCGGCGGCGAAAACCGTTTTCTGACCAATCTGAT